>CAZXTA010000064.1:0-9507 GCA_964642865.1 uncultured Methanomassiliicoccus sp.
TTAAGATGGTACCGCCGATGAAGATGTCCCGAGATCATATAATCTTCAGTTTCATGGGCGAGGATGATCAGATAGCGAAGATGGTCGAACTATTGAAAGAGATTGGAATTTTATGTAAATTGAGCGTGCACCAGGTCGTGTTGGACAATAGCGACCTTCTATCCGTCCTGACGGAACGGCAACGGGAGCTCTTGCTCTTGGCCAAGGACATGGGTTATTACAAATACCCACGGAAGGTGGGGGCGGAGGACCTGGCCGCGGCGATGGGCCTCTCCGCCTCTACCGTGATCGAGCATCTGCGCAAGTCCGAAGTGCGATTGATGGACGAAATAATGACAGGGCATCAGTGAAGATGCCTGGCCCGATCGAGGTTCTGTCCAAGTTCGTGGGGTTTTCGAATTGTTAAAGGGATATGGACCGGGCAGGTAGATCATTTTTTCTTGATATGGACCACAGTGTCCTTGGAGAAAGGGTTTGGAACGCTGGCAAAGGTCTTCTTCGGGCATCCTGGTTTTCTGCATCCGATGAGATCGGCCGTGGTTCCCAGGGGGCAGAACTTCCACTTCTCACAACCGTTCATTTCGTCACCATCGATCGACGACGATACATCCTTCTTTCATACAAAATAGATTCGGATGAACGTCCCTATCGCGAACGACCTTGACCTTTGATACCTCCTGAGGTGAAGTAAGGATCTTCGCTGAGGACGGACGCATGGCTGAATATTGACAGATGGAAAATAATCGTGGGAAGTGGTTCGGGATAGATATTGCTGGCCCTCAGAACTGCCTCCGTTTGAACGCGATCGTCGCGACGATCAAGGCCACCATGATGTAACAGGTCATGCCCAATACCGATCCCAACTCGGTGGGGATGAAGATCGTGGAAGGTTCTCAGCGGAAGTTCATACCTATGTAGGTCGAAGGGTACGGCGATTGAAACGAATAGGATATCGCCCCTACGGCGTTCGAGACCGGGAATATCAAGTCGCCCCCGGACATGCTCAGTAATTGCTCCACGATGCTCATGACCATTAGGAATATCAAACCGACGCCATGATGGACGCGGTATTTGTCCTTAAACTAGAGCTCGACATGAGCGCCACGGCGCAGACCGCACCAGCATTGAGCATGGCGAAGCCGTAGAAGAGCCCCATCTCCTCCAGGTCCGCCCCCTCCATCCCATATCAACGGACATTGACAGGATGTGGTTCAGGACGCCTAGGTGGGGGAGATGTCGTCGAGCATCCTCCTTTTCCGGCGGGGTCCTTCTTCACCGCCGCGGTGCTGACTTTTTCCATGCAATTCGTGCATGTAAAAGGCCCTACATCAGTTTTTCATGGTGCTCCTTAAAGATCGTGATTTGCAGTTACGCTCGCGGACCTGCGATGACTAACCTGTTAAATCCCTTGTTCGCCATGTTCCCCTGGGCGATTCTATGGAAAATGAATGGGAGGCCTTCCTACCCAAGGAGATACGCGAAAGGTTGGATAGAATGAACAACGTTCAGACATCCATATCCATGGGTATGAAGATGGAATCCATATCACCGGTCGGAGAGGTACGCGTGTCCATGGACGTCAGCGATAAGCTCAACGCGGTCGGCGGAGCACACGGCGGTGCCGTGTTCGCTCTGGCGGACCAGGCCTTCGCCCTGGCTTCCAATCTGGGCAAGGAACCGCAGGTGGCGTTGTGCGCCAGCATCAATTTCGTCAAGGCGGGCAAGGGAAGGCTCGAGGCGGTGGCAAGGAAGATATTCGAGACCCGCAGGACGTCGTTGTTCGAGGTCAAGGTCTACGAGGGCGACGACCTCATAGCCGTCTTTCAGGGCACCGGTTACAAGCTGAAAGGGAACGGGGATGCCAGGAAGGGGAACGAGGGCACCTTGGACGGTAAGTGACCTCACCTTGGTGACCCTACAGCACGTTGCCTGTGATTTCCGTAGGACCTGTGCAAACCAACTGTTTTTTATTACGATAAAACCGTATTCCGGTCCGGGGATCTTAAATGAAGGTCGAAATATTTCATGCTTCAAAGTACGGCAACGGTGAAAAGGTCGCCGCATACCTGCAAGGATGCTTGGTGGCGAAGGGCCATCAGGCGAACGCCCGCCACGTGAAGGACGCTAAACCCAAGGAGGTCCCTCCATCGGACCTCTACGTGTTCTGCTCCCCCGCTCGCATCGGTAAGCCCATCGGCACGATGAGACGCTTCCTCAAGAAGGTCAAGCTCCCGGAGAACTCGAAGTACGCCCTGATCGCCACGTTGGGACAGCCGATGCCGGACAAGAAGACCGGGAAGATGCCGACGCCGGAGGAGATCCAAAAGTTCCAGCGCAGTCTTCCAATAATGGAGGAGATCCTGAAAGGAAAGAGATCGGTCAAGGTGGCCGACCTCAAGGTCTACGTGGTGGGGATGAAAGGACCTCTAGAGGAGGGCTGGGAGAAGAAGGTGGAGGAGTTTGCCTCCCAGATAGTCTGAGCTTCGGATGTTGGTCGTAAGTTCTTACGAGAGGCAACTACCCGGTCTCGTTCCACCCCCATACGAATACCGTTCCATTTTGGCGGTGAAAAGAGAGAGCGGACGATCGTTCAGGTGAGAAAAAAGGGATGGGGAAGGGATCCCGGGGCTCACTTCTTCTTTCTCATGAGAACGAGAGCGGCGAGGCCCATCGCAACGATTTCCACGATCAAATCGGGCATGATGCTGTCGCCACCTCTGTCACCATCTACATCGGCATCCGGTGTAGCTTTCACTTAGGCGGTCGCTGGTCCTTCACCGACGGTATTGACCGTATTGAGCTTGAAGAAGTACGTCTCTCCGCTGACCAAGGGATCGTCAACGAAGGTCGTGACGTTCCCCCGGGCGGCCAGGTATCTCGTCAAATGTTCGTGGGAGGGGTTCGCCCGATCGAGGAGCTGAAGAGCATATTGGTTGAGCACGGATTCTAGGCAGTGGAACGGTCGCCTAAAGTTCCAGCAATGATCCTTGCCGCCTCCCGGCACCCCTTATACGATATCACCGGAGCAGACAGTGGGCGGTCTATATTCTCCACGACCAGCGAGGTGAGCTTCTTCAGGGAGGTCCGGTCGAAGGAGCATTTCACCCCTAGACCTTGCCGCTCTAGCTTATTCGCCACGTTCACCTCCTGCTCCGAGTGCCCTTTGAACGGGAAGTAGAGGAACGGCCTGCGTAGCGCTGCCAATTCCAGAGTGGAACCTCCCCCACCCTGAACTATGGCCATGTTTGCAGCGGCGAAGTGCTCGTAGAGCCGGGGGACGTAACCAAGAACGTCCACGCCTGGCGGTACCGGGCCCAGGTCAGCGGTCATCCTCGGCCCCTTGACAACCAGCATCCGCAGGTCCGGCAGACCCTCTTTCATCAATGGGTAGGCGTCAATGCACAGCCGGAGGAGCTCGTGGCCGACGGCGGTCCCTCCGGAAGAGCATATCAACAGCCTTTCCGGACCATACCCCAGTCGCTTCCTGACCGCCCCCTGGTCGACGTAATCCTCGGGATCGAACTGCAGCGGGTTGCCAACGAAGTGATATCTCTTGAGGGCCCCTTCACGGGCGTTCACCATACCCCACCCCAGCCTTTCGTCGGGTACGTCCTCCAGATCACCCAGGAAAATGTCCGTCCAACCTTCTTCCCGGCCTCTGCGGAAAGCCCTGTCCCAACCTCTGTTGACCAGGTGGGCCGTGCGAATGTCCCGCCACCTCTAGCTGCCCGGATATACCTTGACGAAATCCCAGAGGAATACGAGTGGCGGCCATTTATGCTCCGGCATGCGGGGGTGGGCGCCCTCCAGCTCGTATGCTTCGTCGGCCACCACCAGGTCCGGCCTCTCTCTTTCCACGACCTTGAAGAAAATGTGTACTGCCTGGTCGTACCGATTCTCCTTTCTAACCCGGTACAATATCTCGGTCATGTTGACCTTCTGTGAGTCCCCGGCCACGGACTCTATGACCGATGTACCGACGTCCCGCTCCTGGCACTCCGGTAGCAGTTCCATTCCTTCCTCCTCCAGGACCCGCGTGGCCGGATCGGCCGCCAGCCACAGTATCTGGATGTCGTCATCGATAGAGAGCAGTTCTCTGGCTATGCGCACGTCCCGCTGCACGTGGCCCAGCCCGACGGAACCGCTGACGAAGACCACCTTCCTCATCCCTCCTCGTATCCCCCTCACCCCTCATTACCATATCCCATCCCAACATCCGCGGTCTCGTGGGCGATGGTCATCTTCCGGGGATGTGCGGGCGTGCCGAAAAATGATCGACCATCGTGACCATTCGACCTTTTCATGGACCAGTGGATCGTTACCATGGCCAAGGTTCTGACCCGCTATGGCCTGAAGATCAAGGAAGGAGAGGAAGTGTACATGTTCGGGGGGAGTCCGGTCCCTTCGTGTCGCTAGCGACGGAGGCGTGGGGCGCTGGGTCGCATATCCCATCATCTGGTGGGAATTGTGCTTCGGCGACCTCCTGATAGGAAGTTCTACCCCCGCCGAGCCTTCTGGTTGATGAGCTGGAATATCCTTGCTATTACCATTTCTGCCGGCGAGGTCGGCGGTCCCTCCGAAAGATAGATGACTTGAAACCCTCTAGTATTATTTGAGGTTGATCTCATGGACGTGGACCTGGCCATCAAACTGTGCCGTTTGACCAGAAGAGACTCAAGGGGGCTGCTGACCGCCCTGGAACGCAAGAGCTTCTACGATCTGGGACATGAAATAGGCCAATCGGCCATCGGCGGCCTGGCCTTCAAGGACCTCCCAAGTGAATTGGTCCGGTTGGAGCAGCTCATCACCATGGATAACTATCCGGAGATCCGCAAGCGCGCCTGGAGCGTGTTCGATCTGGTGAACTACTACGACCGGCTCATAGACATGGTCAAGGTCAAGGAATTGGACGAGGACCGTAGGCCGGCCATAGTCAACTCCCTTCTTCGCTGGAGAGAGAACGCCAGCCAGCTGGCGCAGGTGGTCTGCCAGATAGAGGACGCTGAGAGCACTTGAGGGCTTGCACAACGATGATTACGTTTACCTATACCCTGCGAGAGAATACATGAGGGAGATAAGGCTCCGGCACCATCACCTGCTCTGTACCCAGAACTTCGTTGGTAAGGGGTACGATGCCCTCTTCGTGGCCAACATGCAGAGGGTGGTGGCCGAGCTAGCCTCGCCTGAAGGCCTCGTCATCCACCTGGCCGCGGTCTGCGATGACATATGCTCCTTCTGTCCCAACCGGGTGGAGAACCGGTGCAAGGATGAGGTGTCGGTGTTCGAAAAGGACCGTTCGGCCGCCCTGTTCCTAGACCTCGCAGAGGATTCCACCTGGCCCGCTGCACCGCTGGTGCATTTGGTGCGGGAGCGCCTGAAGAGGCTGGATGATTTTGACCATTTATGCGGTAAATGCGAATGGGTGGGGGTATGCAATGAAAGGTTGGCCTTCATTCAGAGGGAATGATCTAGGGGGAAGGAAGGAACGTGATGGTAAGCGTCTTTTTGACCAACGATTATATCCCACATTTCCTAAATTTGTCCATGAAAGGTGCTTTGGTCTTTCTGATCGTCTTCGCCGTCGTGCTTCTGGTGAGCCTTGCCGTCTTGGGGATACCCCCTGGACAGACCAAATATGATCTGTTGGGTGCGGAGGAGACCGATTCTTCCGTTCTAGGCATCGGGGCCACCACCTTGGTGGTGGCCGTGTTCGACGAGATGATCTACGGTGTCATCGCATGGCCCCTCGCCGTCCCTCCCGTAGGGTCAGGATTGTGAGCATGAGGTGACCTGGGATCGATCTTCCACGTGGGTTCCGTTCATACTATCGAGAAGGTCTGGAGAACCCTACCTAACCATCTTGAGGAACTCGTCGATGGGTATGGCCGCCAGGGTGGCGGTCTCCGACGTTCCCTGGGACCCTAGTTCCACCATGATCTTAACCACCGTGTCGTTGTCCGGCGCCTGCAGCATTACATGGAAATCGTACTTGCCAAGTAGAGCGTACCGCTGCATCACCTCGGCCTTTATCTTGGCGATCTCCTGGTTCACCTCTTTCAGGCGTTCCGGTCTCTCCTTGGGAATCTTGCGACCCTCCTGTGTCAGTCTGGACAGAACCACGTATTGTGGCATTTTCCCCTGTATGATGCTTGGTTTCATCGCATGAAATATTATCGGGCCTTCAGGCCGCCTGCTTCATCGTCTCGTCTTTCACCTTCACATTGCGGAAGTTGAACCAGAAGGCCACCACGGCACTTATGTAAATGATCGCGGCCAGGATAAAGGGGAGGGCGAAATATCCCGCGGCCAGGATGGCCCCGCCGATCACCGTGGTGACACTGTTCGGCACCCTCCACACGATGGAGTTGATGGCGCTCGCCAATCCTCTGTCCTCCCTGTCCACTATGCCCATCAGATAGGAGTCCATGATCGGGCCGGCCATGTTCATCAACGCCGCCCGGACAAGGTAGACGGCCCCGGCCCACAATGGTCCGGGCATGAAAGGTATGGCCAGCATGAACACGGTGGAGAAGCCCTGGGTCATCACTATGGCCTTCACCTGGCCGTGACGGTGGGCCAGCCTGGTGCTGAACACAGCTGCAAGACCTATGGAAAGGCTGGAAAGGGCCAGTAAAGGTCCGGTGTAGGAGTCAGGGATCCCGTACCTCAGATAGAACCAGGTAGGGATCAGTGGAATAATCAGTCCTGCCCCCAATCCGATGAGGGTGTTGTTTATGGAAAAGCGGACCAGGGTCTTCTTGCTCCTCTCCTTGAGTATGCTCCCCCGACGCAGCTTGGCCGACGGCGCCCGGTCCTGGTGTTCGCGCAGGAGCCTCCGGATCGTCAGGGGGGATATGGCGGTTACGAAGAACAGCAGCAGGAAGGCCCAGGCGTGCACCTGCTCGGAGGTCCACCCGCCCGCGGACACCAGCCAGGGGAAGGTGAATGGAAGGGCGAAACCGATGCCCATGAAGGCGCCGTTGATGATGAACGAAAGAGAGAATGCCATGTCCCGGTTGTCCACCGTGGTCTGGTCGGCTATCCTGGCGTTCCAGGTGGACAATATGGCACCTTCGGACACCCCGGAGATGATGCCGGCCATCAGGTAAATGTCGGGGTCGGTGCCCATGGAGCAGAGCAGCATTGAGATAGGCAATCCGGACAGGCCTATCAACAACAGTACCTTCCTTCCGAGCCGATCGGACAGGAAGCCGAACGGTATGGCACTGAGTATCATGGCCAGACCGGACATTCCGATGATGAGGCCCACCTGTTCGGAACCGGCCCCCTGCTCCGGCAGGTAGGCGGCGATGGCCGTGATCAGATAACCGTAACCGATGGAGCTGAAGGAGGTGAGTAGGATCAGCCATTTGACCTGCGACGGCACCTTGATACTGGGATTGCTGCCCCTGGCCCTCGACCAATTCACGTCCATGATTGCCCTTTCCTTGGTCCAAATCGCCTCTATCCGATCAAGAAGACAGGATGATATCAAGTATGAGATAGTTGCAGCCAATATCGCCTTCGATGAAAGGGCGGGAACGGCGTAAAGAAATATGGTCTAAAGGTAGTAGCAGCCTCTGAAGCGCTTTGTTGCCCATCGCCTTCTTGATGATAGAGCACCGTATGATCGAGAGAATGGTCATCTTGATGCGGGAGCAGGCCGAGCACCTGGAAAGTGGAGCGGAGCTGGACCTCCGCTTCATCCCCGCAGTGGTGGATTTCATGAACTTCGATTCCCGGATGATCCACGAGAAGTATGCCCAGGTGGTCGATGGCATGGGCGGCGGGCAGCTCGTTGACATCTCTCGGGAGGAGGGAGGGAAATGGAGGTGCCGGGTCTATGGTTACGTATATGACCCCATGGAGAGCGACCAGGGAAACGTTGTCCCGCCGGGCACGCCTTTCCAGGACCTGCCGGAGGATTGGGTCTGCCCGGTCTGCGGAGCGGGGAAGGACGCCTTCGAGCATATGTGAACCCTCAACCTTTAAGTCAGAGGCGCGGCCATCTTATCATGATGAAGGAGGACGATGTAGGGGAAACGTTCCAGAGGGAGACCAAGCACCGTCGGGACAGACTGATCGGCGGCCGTATGGACTGGGATCGGAAGCCAGAGACCTATAAGAGCTATCCGGACCGGTCGAAGCTAAAGCTTCCAGAACCTGCGGCTCCGGGGACGACATTGGACCAGGTCCTACGTTCCCGGAAGAGCGTCCGCGACTTCGAGGCCGGTCCTTTGACGCTCGAAGAGCTTTCTTACATGCTGTGGGCGTCCACGGGCATCACCAGGCGGGAAAGGGGATACGAGTTCCGTACCGCCCCTTCCGCCGGAGCGTTATACCCCATCGACACCTACCTGGCGGTCAACGACGTGCAGGGCCTAGGCTCGGGCATCTATCACTATTCGATCCCGGCCCACGCCTTGGAGCTGATATGGAAGGGAGGAATGGGGAAAGAGGTGGCGCGTGCCGCCCTGGACCAGGGCATGTGCGCCAAGGCACCGGTCGTTTTCATCTGGACGGCAGTGTTCGAGCGTTCCCGTTGGAAATATGGCGAGAGGGCCTACCGTTATGTCTACCTGGACGCCGGGCACGTGGCCCAGAACCTAGCCTTGGCAGCGGTCTCCCTGGGACTGGGCAGCTGCCAGATAGCCGCCACCTACGACGACGAGGTCAACGATCTGCTGGGGGTGGACGGGGAGGAGGAGAGCGCGCTCTACCTGAGCGTGGTGGGACGGCCGAGGTCCTCTGGCTGAGTGACGGTGACGACGATCGCCACGATCCAGCAATTCGGGGATGTTCTTAATAACATGTCCCAGGTACAAGGACTGTGAGAAGGACTTATGCGTAACTGCTGTAGCAGATGGGCGGCCAATCGCCCAGCTGCCCAGCCAGCCTCTTCTTTTCCTCAGTGTGCTTGGCCAGGGTTTTTCTCATCAGCCTGTTGAAGACCCCTAGAAGGTCACGTTCCAGAACCTTGAGGCCTTGCTCAGTGACCTCTCCTTTGGTGGCCACCTTTTCCTTCAGCTCCGGCACGCTCGATCCTTTCTCCAGGGTCAATGCGGTCCCGGTCATCGTTTCCAGCGCCATGCTCCAAACCTCATCGGGACCGATCCGGCCATGATGGACCCTGGCCGAGGTGATTTGTGCCATCATCTCGGTCATCAGCGCCGGTCCGCAACTGTTCAGGTCGGTGGCCACCTTGAGCTGACCTTCGGGGATGGCCTTGACCATCGATGCCTTGCCCGGCATGCCCTCCAGTGCCTCCCGCCGTCAGGCCGGGCCCATGTTCCCCAGATCGATGAAATCGATCTTTGGGTTAAGACCTGCCGATCCTGCGGAAGCGCCACGCCGATTAATAAAATTCAAATTGTCTCACAGGCCGAGCTCGTCCGCGGCCTTGAGCATGCCATCCAGGGCGATCTGCAAGAACTCGTCCCGGGGTATGCCCAGCTCCTCGCAGTAGGATATGCGGCCGCGGTCCACGCCCCTGGCGAAGTCCTTGTT
>CAZXTA010000065.1:0-9493 GCA_964642865.1 uncultured Methanomassiliicoccus sp.
CTGGTGGGAGCGGACGGAGTGTGCCCGGAGGGCCTGGTCAACAAGGTTGGAACCAGGTTGCTGGCCCTGGCCGCCCGGGAGCAGGGCAAGCCCCTGGTGGCCCTGTGCTCCACCTCCAAGCTGATACCGGTCCTGGACCTGGACCCCGTCAATTCGGTCCGCACCTTGGATGGATTGAGATATCGGGAACAGATCTTCGAGCTGACCCCGCTGTCATTGCTACATTCCATCATCACGGAGGAAGGGTTGCTTTCCGGACCGGATATGGAGAGGCGCCTGTTACGCGACCGTAGCAAGATGAGGGAGATCGAATGCCACGACTGCTGATCAGCCGATGCGCTGCAGGAACTGCTTGACCTGCTGGTCGAAGCCTTTGGTCTCGATGTCCAGCTCCGTGCCGTGTTCCACGGCCACCGTCATCTGCACGTAACCGCTTTCGTTCTTGAAGAGCAGGTGCTGAGCAGACTCTTCCTCCAAGGCCATTTCCATCTTTCCAAAATAATCCTTGGCCTTTTTCAGGGCCCTTTCCGGGCTCAACCGGGTGGTAGCTCCGTATCTCATTCCTGATCCCCGGTGGGTAAGTCCTTGCGGCCATAACTATTTTTTTGTCTGGTCCGTCTGGCCTTCCGGTCCCCGCTGATGCGCCGCGGGATCATTCGAACCTCAGCACCTCGGCGGGCGAAACCTTGCTGGCCCCGCGAGCGGCAGGCAAGATGCTCAGCATGGTGGCCAGGAAGGCCAGCACGGCCACGATCAATATGGGGGCCCAGTCGATGACGAAGATGAAGTCCTGATCGCTCAGCGCCTCCACCCATAGCTGGTAACCGACCACGATGCCCAGCAGGGACCCGGCGGTGATGCCCAGCAGGGATATGAAGGCCGATTCCAGGGCGAAGTTGGTCACCACCATGGTCTTGGTGAAGCCGATGGCCCTCATCACCCCGATCTCCAGACGGCGCTCGTGGATGGCCCTGATAGTAATGATGCCCAGGCCGGCTATGCCGATGACCAGTCCCATGGCCAGGAAGGCGCGGAACAGGGTGAATATGGAGTCCACGCTGGAGGTGATCTGCTCCGCCAAGGACTTGACGGATATTGTGCTGAGCCCGACGTCCAAGAAGTCCTTTTCCAGCAGCACTGACTGTTCGGCGGGGTCCAGGCCCTTAGCGTAGGACAGCAGCAGCAGGTTCGGTCCCAGGGCCTTGAAGGAACCGTACACCGCCGTCTCGTTGACGAATATTCCGCTCAGGGCGCTCTGCTTCATGATACCCACCACAGTGACATTGGTCCGCGTGCCGTCGTAGGCTATGACGGTGAAGGTTTCGTTGATCACCAATTGTGAGGGATTGGAGAATTGTATGGGACCGGTCATGGCCCCAGCCAGACCGCCGTCTATGATGGCCAAGGAGCCGTTGGTAAGCATCCCCTCCCAAGCCTCCTCCTCGGTCTGGAAAAGAGAGGTGTCCCATTCGCTCAGCGGATAATAACCTTCCGTGTAGAAACGGCGGTCCACACCCAATGCCATAACGTCGAACTCGATGTACTTGGTATCCTCGGCAAGCTCCACGCTCTCGTTCACCCTGACCCCGATGGTGGCCAGGGGCAGCATGTTGCTCACATTGCCTCCGTCCAGATAACCGTCTGTGGAATTAAGGCGGTCCCAGGGGTCCTGCTCCAGAACCGTTCGGGGGTCCAGGGTGAAGGCGATGGTGTCGAACCCTCCGGAGGTCTCCTCCACGATTATGGGTATGTTGTAGTTCATCACTCCGGAGATCATGGTGAGGATGGTCACGGTGAATATCACCAGGCCGAATATAAATATGGAAAGCCCGGTGCGGAACTTGGCCTTGAGCGGGTAGGAGATGGCGGTGCGCACCACCGCCCTGTAGGAGGAGCGGGCTCGGATCACCGCGGTGAAGAAGCGGATGATGGCATCGGAGTTGAACATCACCAGGAGCAGGACGGAGGTCAGCATGAACAGTCCGGCCATCACCAGCATCTCGATCTCCGCGTCATAGGGGAACAAACTGAGACCGACCACATCCGACATCCATATTCCCAAAGTCAGCAGCGCGGCGATGTCCCATGATATCCTGTCGCCCAGGTAGCGGCGGAGCAGCAATCCCAAAGATATCGTGCAGAAGGAAACCCCGCTTAGGCTCACCCCCAAATTTTCCGCGATCACGCCCGCGGCGATCATCAGGACACCCGCAAGCAGCAATCCCAGTCCTATGAGGAATGAGCGCCTGTCCTTAGGTGGTACGGGCGGTTCGGGGATGTTGCGTATGGCTCGCACGATGTTCATACGCGACACGCGCATTGTAGCTACGTAAACCGTCCCCATGGTGATGACGAAACCCAGCAGGTAGGAGTAGGCCAGTCCTTCCGGGGTGAAGGTGAAATAGCCGCCGATGTCGATGCCCGTGAAACCGAACACCCCGGAGATGGAAAGGATGATCACGTACGCCGCCAACACCCCCAGCAAGGTGCCCAACCCCGCAGCTATGGTCGCATAGACCACTCCCTCATAGACGAAGAGGCGGCGCAGGTCGTATCTGAGCAGACCCACCGCCCGGGTGATGCCCATCTCCGACTTCCTCTCCTCGCCCAGCATGGTGAAGATGTTCAGCACCAAGGCCATACCGGCGATCACCGAGAACGAGCCGAATACGAAGAACAGGGAAACGAAGGAGGAGAGACCCTCCCTTCCCTCCTGCAGTATCATCTCGCGGTCCTGCACTATCCCTAGCCCCTCGATCCCTGATCCCTCCAGTATTGCTTTGAAGGCCTCGCGGTCCAGTGATGCTTCCGGGGTCAGGGCCACGAAAATAAGGTTGCTCTTGCCTGGGTTCCCGGTCCACGACTGCAGGTCGGTCTTGTTGACGAAGACGGTGGGGGAGTTGGAGAAACCTCCACCACTCAGACTGTAGGCCCCGAGCCTTTGGGCGTCCACGACCTCCGCTACCGTAAGGGGAATGGTGCTATTGCCCCTCAATAACAGGATCGCATCCCCTCCCATGACATCCAGTTCCATGGCCAGGCCTTCGGGTAGGTAGGCCTCACCGGCTTTGGGAGCGGTATCCACGACCGTTCCTTCCACGGTGAAGCCCCCGAACATAGGCACCGCTCCGTCCTCAAATCCCAAGGCGGTATTGCTAAGCGAGGACAGCCCGGTCCTCTGGTTGATTATGACGGCGTTCTCCGTGGCCACCGTGGAGACGTAAGACACCCACTCCAGGGAGGTCAGGTTCACCGCCACACCCCTCATCATACTCTCATTGACGTAAACGTAAACGGAGGCGAACTCCGAGGCCACCACCAGGTCCACCTCCCCCAGCTCTTCGGTGACCTGCCCTACTATCAAGCTGTCCAGAGTATCGCTGACGACGAACGTGGCGGAGACGATGGCCGTGCCCACCATGAGACCGCCGACGACCAGGGCGGTGGTGGCCGGACGACGTAAGGCGTAGCGCACGGCCATGACGAAGACCAGTCGGTTGCGACGAGCGTCCAGCAACACGACCATGATCACTACCAGTATATCGATGAACAGGGACGCCGCGGTGCCCAGGAACAGCCAGGGAAGGGCGATCAGGACGATCACCGCGACGAACTTATACATACCGGACCGAGGCGACAAGGATTCAGCCCCTTTCGATTATGTCCTGACAGACGGTGGACACCTTGCCGTTCTGGTCCACTATCTCGCCGTCCCGCATATGTATGATACGATCACATTTCATTCCCACCTCGGGGTCGTGGGTGACGATGACGAAGGTCTGCTGATTCTCACGGTTCAATTGGCGCATCAGGGACATGACCTCATCGGCCGTCCTCTTGTCCAGGTCCCCCGTGGGTTCGTCTCCCCACACCAGCGCCGGTTTGTTCACCAGTGCCCGGGCGACGGTCACCCTCTGTCTCTCCCCTCCTGATAGCGAGGCGGGGCGCAAGGCGGCACGGTCCTTCAGGCCGACCGTCTCCAGAAGTTGTAAGGCCTTATCCCTGGCCACCGTGGAGTTCTCCCCTGATATCAATAACGGTAGCTCCACATTCTCCACGGCCGAGAGCACCGGCAGCAGGTTGTAGAACTGGAAGATGAAGCCCATGCGCCGGGCCCGGAAGCGGGTCTTGGCATTGTCGTCCAACTCGGTCAGCTCTCTATCCTCGATCCACACATTGCCGGAGGTGACCTCGTCGATGCCGGACAGGCAGTTCAGGAGGGTGGTCTTACCGCATCCGGAGGGACCCATGACCGCCACCATCTCCCCCTTATCGATTTGCATGGTGATGCCCCTCAGGGCCTCTACCCTAATGTCCCCGGTGACGTAGGTCTTGACGATATTCTGGCAACGGATGATGGGCAATGCTCTCCCCCGATGACCACAAATAGCCAGCCATTGTTATTTAACATTGCTGAGGTCCTTTCTCAAACGAGTCTCAGAAGATAGCATTTGATGAGCAGCAGGAAGATCATCGAGGATGTGACGTTCCCTATACCTGTCCGACCACACTGTGCCGGTTCCGGTGGTCCACCTACCTGCCCGTCAGGCCGATCGCAAGGGTAGGACGGAGAACGTCAGTGGCCGCCCATGTCAAAAATGTCGCGCTTGCTTCCGGCGAGGTCCCCTTCCACGTCTAGCATCTCCACGCTCAGGATGAAGAGGGGCCCGTAGGCCAGGAAGGCCGGGGTCAGCTTTGAGCATTTTTTAATGATACCTTACTTCGGCGTTAGTGCAAGAATTATATGATATACATCGTCGAATATCGAGTTCGACTTCTAACTTGATTAAAATAGCTTTATTTGACGGGATAATATTGTATTATTTTGTTCATTGTACCCCATAAATGCTATATATCGCTATTTCTTATCTTTTCTCTCATGAAAAACAATGTCAGGTTCGCTCTCGGAGAGGAAGATATTCCCAAACGCTGGTATAACATCGCCGCCGATTCCCCTGTTCCCATACCGCCGCCGTTGAACCCTGGTACCAACCAGCCGATCAAGCCGGAGGAGATGGAGGCCATCTTCCCCCGGAACCTCATCGACCAGGAAATGTCCCTGGACCGCTACATCGACATCCCTGAGGAGGTGCGGGACGCCTACATCATGCTCAACCGCCCCTCCCCCCTGGTACGAGCGGTACGTCTGGAGAAGGCGCTCAAGACACCGGCCAAGATATTCTATAAACGGGAGGACCTGAGCCCCTGCGGCTCGCACAAGCCCAACACCGCGATAGCGCAGGCCTATTACAATATGGTGGCAGGGACCGAGCACATCACCACCGAGACCGGAGCTGGGCAATGGGGGTCCGCGTTGGCCTTGGCCTGTTCAGTGTTCGACATGAGCTGCAAGGTCTTCATGGTGCGGGTATCCTACGACGGCAAGCCCTACAGGCGCTATGTCATGCATATCTATGGTGCCGATGTCTACCCTTCCCCTAGCATGGAGACCAAGTTCGGCCGCATGTTACTGGAGAAGGACCCGGATAACCCTGGAAGTCTAGGCATAGCCATAAGCGAGGCCATCGAGATGGCCGTGACCACACCCAACACCAAGTACAGCCTTGGCAGCGTGCTCAACCATGTTATGTTGCACCAGACGGTCATCGGGCAAGAACTGATCACGCAGCTGGAGATGGCCGACGTGGTCCCCGACTACATGATCGGCTGCGTTGGCGGCGGCAGTAACTTCGCCGGGTTCGCCTTCCCCCTATTGGGTCAGAAGATGAAGGGTAAGGTAGAGACCGAGTTCATCGGCGTCGAGCCGACCATGGTGCCCTCCTTGACCAAGGGCGATTATCGTTACGACTTCGGGGACACCGCGGGTATGACCCCGCTGCTGAAGATGTACACCCTAGGCCACGAGTTCATCCCCTCGCCCATACACGCTGGGGGTCTGCGCTATCATGGCATGGCGCCCAGCGTCAGTCTGTTCAAGGACCTCGGCCTGGTGAAATCGGTCACGGTGGACCAGCTCGACACCTTCGCCGCTGGCGTCCAGTTCGCTTTGACCGAGGGGGTCATCCCCGCTCCGGAGACCACCCACGCCATACAAGCGGTCATCGACCTAGCGTTGGAGGCCAAACGTAAGAACGAGGAGAAGGTCATCGTCTTCAATTTCTCCGGCCACGGGCTACTGGACCTGGTGGGTTACGATAAGTACCTCAGCGGCCAGATGAAGTGATCATAAAACCCTACCGGGGGCGCGAGCCCCCGCCACTTCCTTCTTCCAACATTCTTATTAGCCCCAATTTTCTTAATAACTATTATTTATAGAATGTAGATATTACCATTATTAGCGCATCGGGGAAGGGCGCCGAGGGAAGGTCGTGAACGCCGAGCTGGAAACGGTAAGCGGAGGCAGATATTTTACTATCGATGTTCGATCAGCCTACGGTCTGTTCACCCTGGACCATGGCCGCATCTACATGATTATAAACGAGCGTCTGGATAGGACGCTGTCCCTCATAAACGGCATGGCCATCGCGGGGAAGGACATAGTATGCGTCAGTCGCATGCATCCCGACCTGCTTCGTGAGCGCTATCCGATGCAGGACATCAACGCGGTCTGGCTGAGTCAGACCGGAAATGGCCCGAGAATATCGCCCGAGGATCTGGACCAGGTCGTACTGGTCATATCGGAGTTCCTTTCTCAGAGAAGCAACGCGGTAGCGGTCTTGGACGGGCTGGAGTACATATCCCTGTTCACCGATTTCCGCTCGCTCAATATATTCTTGGAGGAGTTGAACGACATGGTCATCGCGTCGCGGTCAATCCTTTTGATACCAGTAGATCCGCGCCTATTTGACCCTTGTCAGTTGGCTCGTCTAAGGCGCTTTGCTGAGATACTTCACTGAGCGAGGACGCTTCGAACTGAGGGAATGAGTTCAACAGCCTCTTGAGGTCCCTCTCCTCGAAGGTGAGGGGATCGATGGACACGATCAATCGGCCCTGCACTTTGTCAAGCGCCCTGTCGAGCTCTTGCAACGCTCCCACGATCTTGTTCATATCGTTCCACAGCAACAGGTACTCCAGGCCGTCGAGGAAGAACTTCCTGTGGGCTTCCTTGATCTCGGTCCTTACCTGTTTAACCAGATTGGAGACGTTCTTGGGGCAGAGCACGCCGCTCTGCTTGACCCCGCTCAACCAGTGGAACTTAGAGTTCGCCAGCCCGTATTTCTCCACCACGTACTCGGGGTGTAGGCGGGTGATGCACACCCCTTCCTCCCCCGAAAGGTACTTGGAAAATATCAGAAAACCGTTGCGGGGATAGCCTTCCACCAACAGCGACACATTTGCACATCCGACTTCTTCCATATCACATTCCTCCGTTCCTTGCTCCATATCTTCATTTTGACCGTATATAAAGGGAATTTGAGCATGCTACTTTACGCTCATGAGAATCAACCTTTGAGCTGGGCGTGAAAGGTTATTGATATGTGGAAGTGGATTTTGCCTCGTGAATCGCGGAGCGGGCAGATCGCTGTTGACGGTCAAGGAGAGGGTCTTCCTCCACCTGCTCTTCCAACAGCGTTTCGTAATGGACTCAGATTCCCCGCAGACCGTCACCCAGGAAGGAGTGGCCAAGGCGGTGGATGTGGGGCGCAACAACGTGGCCAAGGTCCTGGCGGAGATGGGGAACGAGGGTAAAGTGGACAGCTTCACCAGGCATGTGAAGGGGTTGCCCAGCGTGCGTAAGGTTTACTTCCTGACCCCCAAAGGCCTGGAGGAGGCCAAGCGGATCAAGCAGGACCTGGAGGCCACTTTGGTGGATGTCGTCGATCTACAAGGCGATCATCACCTGGACGAGATCGGCCGGCTGGGGAACTACCTGCCCAAGCGCTACGACCTGCTGGAGCTGGTGAACGGCATCGTTCAGGGCAGCATTGATTGCCGGGACTTCCACGAGAACAAGATGCGCGAGGAGCGTAGGTACGTTGATTTCACGGACAAGAAACCTGCGGTACGTTACTTCTTCGGGCGGGATAGGGAGATGGGCGCCCTCTCTAACCTGCTGACCTCCGGGAGCAAGCGCATGGTGGTCATCAACGGTATCCCCGGAATCGGTAAGACCACTCTGCTGGCCCATTTCGCTCAAACGGTGAGGGAGCGTACCAATGTGTTCTGGTACAAGGTGCACGAATGGGCCAACCTTAAGGCCCTCCTACGCCCCCTGGCAGAGTTCCTTTCCCAGATGGGACGGAAGAACCTGGAATGGTACCTGAACCAGACCGAGGTCCCGATGGTGGGAGATGTGACCCATATACTGGAGACGGACCTGAAGGACGTCTCGGCCCTGCTCATCTTCGATGACGTGCATAAGGCCGACCCCACCGTGCTGGAGTTACTGAGCGCCCTCTTGAGCGTGCTGGAGGGGCTGGGGGGCGTGAGGGCGGTGTGCACCGCCCGGGAGCTGCCCTCGTTCTATTCCCGGGCCACGGTCTTCCGTGGTCTGGTGGAGGAGATCAACCTGGAAGGGCTGGACAAGGAGAGCAGTAACCGGATGATGAGGTCCCGCGGCCTCCTGGACGGCAACTTCGAGGAGATCTTCCGAATCACCAATGGCCATCCGCTGTTCCTGGAGCTCATCGACGATCCGCGCCTTGCCCTAGGAAAGAACATCCGTATCTTCATCGAGCAGGAGGTCTTCTCCCGACTGGGAGTGGCTGAGCGCAAGATCATGAGCATCGCCGCGGTGTTCCGTTATCCGGTGCTCATCGACGCCTTCTTCATCATGGAGGAGGAGATCCATCTGGCCGCGGGCATGGACAAGGTCGAGATGGAGGGAGCGGACTACGCCGTCAGCTATGAGGCGGTGGACTCCCTGCTCTCCAAGGCCATCATCTACGAATCGGTCGGGCGGATGATCGGAATGCACGACCTGCTGAGGGAGTTCTCCCTCTCCCGACTGACCCCCAGACAGCGCCGTGTGTACCACCGGGCGGCGGCCAGGTACTACCTGCAAGACACCTCTGCCCCGGCCAGGGTAGAGGGGCTCTACCACTCCATCATGGCCGGAGACCTGACCACAGCCATCTCCATTGCCGCCGGGGATGGGCGGTCGATCGTAAACAAGGGCTACACTACCCAGTTCGCCCCCTTGCTGGACCACCTGGTCCGGGACATGGGCAGCGCCGGGAAAAAGGACCAGGTGGAGATCAACCTGTTGCAGGGCGAGGTGCTGTACCTTCAAGGGGAGTGGGACCGGGCCATCGAGGTGCTACTGGCTTTGCGTGCCATCGACCCGGTTGTTCTGGATCAAAGGATCCTCAGCGAAATCAACCGAATGATCGGTGTGATCCATCTTAACCGGGCGGAGTACGATGAGGCGATGGAATATCTTGAGATGGGATTGAAGATCGCTCAATCGAGCGGGAACCGCGCCACTGAGGCGGACATATCATACGACATAGGGGGCATAATGGAACGACAAGGCCGAAATGCCGAGTCGATTGAACAGTTCCAGAATTCCAAAGAGATCGCTTTAGCACTG
>CAZXTA010000066.1:0-9322 GCA_964642865.1 uncultured Methanomassiliicoccus sp.
GCCAGTGCATCCACCCCGCCCTGAGCGAGACGATCACAAGGGCCTTCGCCAACCTACAGGACCCAGAGCACCAACACCATCACTGAAGGTCATCACAGGTTCGATAGGCGATCCCGCGTTTAGGATCGTTCATGAACTTCATGATCTTGAGCCCGGTGATGCTGGTCACGAAGGGCATGGGGGGCGCAAGGAAGAAGAAGGAGGCGATCAGGGCGCCAAGCTTACGGTCCCCTCTCATGGAGTTTATCTTCTGGATGAGGGGATCGTCCGGATCGTCCCCCTTCAGGATGCCAAAGAAGGACTTCAGCATTAGCTTGTCCGCCTGCAGGACCACCTGCACGCTCCACTTCACTCCCATCTCAAGGGTGGATATCATCCCCAAGGCGGCGGTGCTCTTGTTCAGAACGGCCTTCCGGAAGTCCTCTGCGGTCTCTCCCGGGAAAATGGTGTGGGAACATCCCAGCTGGCCTAGGGCATGGGCGTCACTGCCGCCCACCTCGGCCCATCTACCGCTCTGGGCGTGTTTCTTGGCCGCTGCGTTGGCGTAACCGTCCAGGTGCCCTCCGTTCAGCGTTTCCAGGGCGTCGATGTCCAGTTCGTCCACCAGCTTCCCGAGCGCGGGCACGTGCCTGCTGAAGGGGTGAGGGGCCACCACCAACCCGCTCTGCCTGCGGATGTTCTCGATGGCCTCGACGGCCGGCATGTCCCGGGGAACGTCCTCCTCGATGAACAGGCCGATGACCTCCCCGTCGCAGGTGATGATCTCCGAACCGACCACCACCTCGATGTCGTCATAACGCTTGGCATACTTCCTGGCCAACAATCCCCCTTTTACGGAGTTGTGGTCGGTGATGCACAGCACCCGGAGCCCTATCTTGCGGGCGATGTCAACCACGTCCTCAGGGCGGGAGATGGATTCCGGGAACTTCAAGGCCTTGAACTGCCCTAGACCAGAATATCTGGTATGCACGTGAACATCGGCCTTGCTGAGCACGGTTGGAGAAATGAATAACTTATTTAATTAGATTCGCACCATATTGGCCAAGGGCTAAAAAAATGGGAAAAGATCAGCCGCTGACCTTTTCCATGTTCTGTCCACAGCACACCAGGGTGCCATCCCCGCTCTCCAGCACCTTGACCTTGTTCCCGCAGATATCACACTCGTAGACCTCATCCACTTTGGTCATTTTATGAACACCGACCTTAATAACGCAGCCTTTAAGACTTAATGCTTTTCGCTAGGTCCACACCAAAGGAGCGGCTTTTATCAATGCCCTCCTTCAAGGGGGCGTACTTGATGTCCAGGTCGGGATAGGGCAGCTCGAAGCCAGCGGCCTCCAGGTTCTCCCTGATGGCCTTGGTGGCCCCGCCTCCCCAACCGTAGGAGCCGAAGACCGCGGCCTTGCGACCCTTGGGCCTTAGCCCCCTGATATAGGTGGTGATGTCGGCCACGGTGGGGAACATGCCGTTGTTCAGGGTGCACGAACCGACCACCACCAGGCGGGAGCGCAGCACCTCACGCATGACCACGGAGCGCTGCGTGCCGGTCAGGCGCATCATGATGACCGGGACGCCCTGGGAGCGCACCCCCTCGGTTATCGCCTCGGCCATCTTCTCGGTCGAACCCCACATGGTGTCGTAGATCACCAGGACCCTCTGCTCGGTCCTGCCCTCCGCCCATCCCAGGTAAGCGCCGACGATATCCTGGATGTGAGAGCGCCACATGATCCCGTGGGCGGTGGCAATGGTCCTGAGGGGCAGGTCCTTGACCTTCTCGTAGGTCTTTTTCACCTGGTTGCCGAAGGGCAGCACGATGTTGGCGTAGTACGTCGCCGCCTCCTCCATCAGGATGCACATGTCCACCTGGTCATCGAAGCGCTCCGAGCAGCAGTAATGCTGCCCGAAGGCGTCCATGGAGAACAGCACCTGGTCCTCCACCGCGTAGGTGAACATGGACTCAGGCCAGTGCAGCATGGGGGTCTCCAGAAAGCGCAAGGTGCGCTTGCCGATGGAAAGCTCCTCACCGTCCTTGACCTCCCGTGTGCGCATATCCCCGTAGTTGAGGCGCAAGGCCTCCGCCCCCTTCTTGCAGGTGATGATCTCCGCGCCGGTGAGATACTGGGTCATCGGTAGGCCGCTGGCATGGTCCCCCTCGGCGTGGTTGGAAACGATCAGGTCGATTTCTTTAGGGTCGATCACTGAGCTAATGCGGGCCATCAGCTCCCCCAGGAAGGGGTTCTTCACGCAGTCCACCAGAACGTTCTTCTGATCCAGTATGAGGTAGGCGTTGTAGGACGTCCCCCTCGGGGTGCTGTACCCGTGGAAATTACGGGCATTCCAGTCAAGCACCCCGACCCAGTATATGCCATCCGCTATCTCGACCGCTTGCATGTTAACGTCTCTAGGATGGCGATGGGATTTATACGTTATTGGAAGGAAAGGTTTTGTTAATGGGGCCACCATCAATGGTCGATGAACGAGACCTTGCGGCTGGTGGTGCAGGCGTTGCGGGAGGTCATGGGCCAAGGCCGGTACACCACCCGGGAGGTGGAGGCCATGCTGGGCGTGTTCGGCTACCGCTGCCCTGACGACCTGTCACGTTCACTGAACAAGCTCCGTCTGATGGGGCTGATCTGCGGCGAGGTGGACCGCGAGCAGGCCTGCTGGGTATGGTGGATGGTGCCGGAAGGGCATCAGCCGGAGTAGTAGTACTCGCCCTTCTCCTCTGCGCCCGGTCCAGGCGGGAACCGGGCTTGTTGATGCGCGGCCTATTGGTATCATTGTCCCTTCGGAAGGTAACGTCCACGTCCTTCAGGAAAAGGTTCATGCCCTTGCGCATATCGAACGGTCCCCGCCCCAGACCCTCCTTGCCGGCCTCCCCGCTGAAGACCATGATGGAATCGGAGACCATGTCCAGGAAGTAGATGTCGTGGTCCACGACCAATGCGCTGCGCCCCCTCTTCTCCATGACCCGGCGCACGGTCTTCGCGGCCTCCATCCTCTGGTTCGAGTCGAGGTACGCCGAGGGCTCATCCAGCAGGTAGATGTCCGCCTCGCGGGAAAGGCACAGAGCGATGGCCACTCTCTGCAGCTCGCCACCTGACAGGGTCATCACGCTCTTCTCCAGCAGGTTCTTCAATGATAACGGTCGAGCGATCTCGCCTTGAAAAAAGCCTGACTCGAAGAAGTCCTTGACCGTGGTGTCGAACATCTCCCTCACCGTCCCATCGAAGTCCGGGTTGATGTACTGCGGTTTGTAGCTGACCTTGAACCTATTATCTATCATGCCCACCGTAGGCTGCTGCACGCCGGCCAGCACCTTCACGAAGGTGGTCTTTCCTATGGCGTTGGGGCCGACCACCCCTGCCGTCTCCCCGATCTTGATGGAGCCGGGCTCCACCTTCAGGTGGAAAGAGGGATACTGGCACTCTATGGCCCCGTACTCCAGCATGTCGAACTGCTCCCAGTTGGAGCGTGGTGGCCGGGATTCGAACACTATACGGGTATCCCGGAAGCGCATATTTTCCTCTTTAGCGTAACCGTCCAGGTAGACGTTGATGGCCGAACGCACCTGGCGCGGATGGGAGAAGATGCCGAAGGCCCCCTCCGAACCGAAGACCAGGTACACGTTCTCGGCCAGGAAGTCCAGGATGGCCAGGTCGTGCTCGATGACGATGACCTGCTTCTCCCTGGCCAGCTTCTCGATGACCCGCGCCACCTTCATCCTCTGGTATATGTCCAGGTAGGAAGAGGGCTCGTCGAAGAAGTAGATGTCAGCATCCTTCATGATAGTGGCAGCGATGGCCACCCTCTGCAGCTCTCCGCCGGACAGCTCGATCATCTGGCGGCCAATGGCATCCTCCAGCTCCAGCAAAGGGACCACCTCGTCCAGGGACACCCGCCCCTCCACCTTCTTCAGCAGCTCCCGCACGCTTCCCTTGAACACGCCGGGCAGCTTGTCCACGTACTGTGGCTTGATGGAGGTGCGCACCTTCTTGTTGAACACCCGTTCAAGATGGTCGTGCAGCTCGGTACCGGCAAAGTGGGCCAGCACCTCCTCATTGCTGGGCGGGCTATCGTACCTGCCGAGGTTGGGCACCTCCTCTCCGGACAGTAGGCGGAAGGAAGTGCTCTTACCTATGCCGTTGGGACCAAGGATTCCTGTGACAACACCCTCCTTTGGCACTGGCAGTCGATAAAGACGAAAGGCGTTCTCCCCATACTGGTGAACGATGTCCTCCCGCAGCTCGTCCGGTAGGCCTATGATCTTCAGGGCCTCGAAGGGGCACTTGTGCACGCAGATACCGCAGCCCACGCACAGCTCCTCCGAGATGATGGGGCGTCCGTCCTCGCCTATCACTACCGCCTCCACGCCCGTACGCACCTTGGGACAGTACCTCAGGCATTCCTGGTTGCACTTCTTGAACTGACATCGGTCCCTCAGGAGCACCGCTATCCGCATGCTCCCACCTATTGAGAGGATGCATAAAAAGATAATTGACCGGCCCCGACATGTGTTGATATAAGGTCACAGGGCCAGCGATTCAGACAAACGTCGTACCGCTTGAATGAAGGGTCCCCCGGCATCAATGAGAGGGGAAATGTCCGGTTCGTGGTCACGTACTGCCTGGTCCAACGGAAGGGGATACACGTCGTCGAACGTCGCCTGCGAGATCAGGTACTGGACCTTCTCCTCGTCCTCCGGTCCCTGGCACTTGTTCAGCACCAGGACCACCCGACGAACCCCGATCTCCCGGGAAAGATGGGCGATGCGGATGGCCACCTGCAAGGAGTTGAAGGTCGGCTCGGAGACAACCATGGCGGTACCGAAACCCTCGGCGACGGTCCGCCCGAAGGGCTCCAACCCCGCCTGAGCGTCCATGATAATAAGGTCGTCCTCCTGGGAATTAAGAAAACGGACCAACGCGCCCAGGAGAGCGTTCTCTGGGCACAGGCATCCAGTGGAGGCCTGCACCACCCCGCCCATGACCAGCAGGTGCAGGTTCGGCGCGATCCGCACCCCGAAACGCTCGGTGACGTCGGAGACGTCCGGGTTCAGGGTGATCAGCCCACCCCAGCCCTGACCGGGACGGGCACCTACCCGCTGTTCGATGTAATCGAGCTCCTGGGTGATGGGCCGCAGGGAGGCGGCCTTGTCTGGCGGATAGCCAAGCGAGTAGGCTAGGTTCTGCTGGGCATCCTGGTCCACTGCTAGCACCCTCCGCCCCCCGGCCACCCCTAGCAGGCATAGCGCGGCAGACAGCGTGGTCTTGCCCACACCGCCCTTGCCGACGACCAGTATCCTCTGTCCACCTTGATTGCCCGGCCTCCGGCGCAGTTCCTTGACCAGTTCCGAGGCGCCCTTGCGGTTCATAGGCCCAGGTCCGCCCGCTTGCCTTCAATGTGGTCAAAGATTATGGCCGCCGTCTTCTTTGGGTCCGACTCAACCCAGAACCTGGCCTTGACCATCCCTTCCAAGCCCTCGGTCAGAAGCCTGATCACGTTGGACGATCCGCTGATCTTGGGCATGACCCCCAGCACCACGCTGATACCCGACCCTACGAAGTAGCTCCCGATGGACACCGCCTTGGGCGAGTACCATTCGGGCGCGGCGCCGGCCACAGGAAGCTGGTCGATCCGTACCCCAGCAAGGTTGGCCAGCTCCGCGGCCAGGGTCAGTATGCGGGTGTTGTCCACGCAGGAGCCCATGTGAAGCACCGGTGGTATTCCAAGCGAGCGGCACACGTTGCCCAAGGACTTGCCCGCCAGGTCGGCCGCCTCCGGCCGCATGAGGCCGGCCTCGGCGCAGGCGATAGCGGCACAACCCGTCTCGACCACGATGACGTTCCTCCGGATCATCTCCTTGGCCAATGTCACGTGTCCATAGTCATGCTTGATCTTGGGGTTATTGCAGCCGACGATTCCCACGCAGCCCCGGATCTTCCCTTCCAGAATAAGGTCGAGCAAGGGTTTGAGCGTCCCGCCCAGGGCGGAACGCAGCGCCTCGACCGAGAAACCGACCACGGCCTCCATGGGCTTATCAGGGATGAGCACGCGCCCCTCGAACCTGTTCTTGAAGTTGTCAATGGCCATCTCCAGCATGCGCTTGGACTGCTCGAAGGCGTTCTCTGGCGTTACCTCTAGGTAATGGCCTCCAGGGATCTTGGCCTTGGGTGAGGTGGTGATGACCTTGGTATGGAAACAGGCAGCGGTGTTCGGAAGCGAGGGGAAGATGCACTGGTAGTCCACGATCATCGCCTCCAACGCCCCGGTGGTTATCACCAGCTCCTGGCTAAGATGGTTTCCTGCCTGCGGCACCCCCTTGCGCATCAGCAGTTCATTGCCAGTACAGCACAATCCCACCAGGTTGATGCCCTTGGCTCCCACCGCCTTCGCCCTCTCCTTCATCTCCGGTAGCTCGGCAGCCTTCACCACCATCTCCGAAAGGATGGGGTTATGACCGTGCAAGGAGATGTTCACATGGTCCCTTTTTAGCACGCCCAAATTGACCTTGGACCTGTTGATGCTCGGGGTCCCGAACAGCACGTCGGAGATCTCTGTCCCGATCATCGATCCGCCCCATCCGTCGCCCAGGGAGGCCCTTATCCCCTGGATCAGTATGTTACGGTAGTCCGCTCCCACCCCCATATGCACCCGGTGCATACATTCCACTATCTCCCGGTCGATGGAACGTGGGAGCAGTCCCAGCTTCTTCAGCATCTCGTAGGTCCCATCGGGGAGGCGCTTGGCCATGGCCAATTCCCCTTTGATCGTCCCGAACTCCTGCAGCATGGCCATGGCCAGTCGTTCGGCCACCTCCTCGTTCGTTCCGGAGATATCAACTCCATACTCCTTCGCCAGGGCCATCATCTTGTCCTTGTCCCCTATGCCATAATTGGGTGCCTCCCCCCGGGCGGTCAGGAGCAGGGTCTCAACCACCTCCCGGCCGTGATCGGAGTGGGCTGCCGCTCCGGTAGCGATCTGGTCCAAAAGGTTCCGGGACACGATCAGGTCGGCCGTGGCGCCGCACACGCCCTGGTTCCTCCCCTCCCCCATGATTCGGCAGGGACCCATGGCGCAGCGTTGGCAGGACAGCCCGCTGTCGCAGAACTTGCACTGAGGCTGCTGCCTTTCGAAACGTTCCCAAACGGTATCCACGCCTTCCAGCATGGTCTTTGTCAGGACCTCCTTTACCGAGGGGTCCGTGGCCCGCTCTTCCACTTTCAACGGAACCTTTTCCGGAGTGATTTGCGCGGAAGGCGTTCTTATGCATTCAACCGTGATTATCTCGACCTCTTGATCATCCGCCATGCGACCACCCATGATCATCTCAAGAATGATTATGAAATCAACTTTAATTTGAGAATATATGTAACTGTGCAATTTTCCTTAGACAGCAAAGTTAAATGCGGAAGAACTATTTCTCCGCCGATGGAGCGATCAAAGGTTTTCATAGGCGTGGCCTGGCCCTACGCCAACAGCGCCATTCACCTGGGGCACGTGGCCGGTTCGCTTTTGCCCCCCGACATCTTCTCCCGCTATCACCGCCTGCATGGACATCAGGTGCTCATGGTCTCCGGCTCGGACCAGCACGGCACCCCGGTGACCGTAAAGGCTGAGAAGGAAGGTCTTACGCCGGAAGAGGTGGCCGAGCGCTACCACGCCATTAACAAACAGGCCATCGAGGACATGGGCATCGAGTTCTCCCTCTTCACCAAGACCCACACCTCCAACCACGTGGAGGTGGTACATGACATCTTCATCAGGCTGATGGAACGGGGGCACTTGGAGCTGAGGCAGACCATGCAGTACTATTGCCCGGTTTGCGCCAAGTTCCTGCCCGATCGCTACGTGGAGGGCAGATGCACCAAGTGCGGGAACGAGAACAGCCGCAGCGATCAGTGCGACAAGTGCGGGGCCACCTTCGAGGTTGGGGAGATCGCCGACCCGGTGTGCATAACATGTAAGGCGCGGCCAGAGATGAGGGAGACCCAGCATTATTTCTTCAAGCTCAGCGATTTCGAGGGACCGCTGCTCTCCTACGTCCGAAAAAACGAGCACTGGCGATCCAATGTGCAGTTGTTCACCCAGAACTGGCTGGTGTCCGGGTTGAAGGACCGCCCTATCACCAGGGACATGTCCTGGGGAGTACCGGTGCCCCTGCCGGGGACGAAGGGTAAGGTCATCTACGTGTGGTTCGAGGCGGTGATCGGGTACCTGTCGGCCAGCAAGGAGTGGGCCAAGGCCACTGGCGATCCAGAGGCCTGGAAGGAGTTCTGGATGGACCCCGAGGTGAAGGGATACTACTTCCTGGGCAAGGACAACATCCCGTTCCACACCATCATCTGGCCTTCCATTTTGATGGGTTACGGCGGATTGAACCTGCCTTACGATGTGCCGGCCAACGAGTTCCTCACCTTCAAGGGGGAGAAGCTATCCAAGAGCAAGGGCCCCAACATCGACATCCCCAGCATACTGAAGCTCTTCGAGGCCGACCTGGTGAGGTACTATCTGGCCACCAACATGCCAGAGGGCAAGGACGCCGACTTCTCCTGGGAGGACTTCGAGACCAAGGTCAACAACGAGCTGGTGGCCACCCTCGGCAACTACTTCCACCGGGTGCTCAGCTTCACACACAAGAACTTTGGGGAGGTGCCCTCGCTACCGGAGGGGCTGGAGGAGGAAAGGAGGCAGGTCAACGAGGCCATAGCCCAGGCCATCGTGGAGGTGGACACTTACATCCCCACATGCCAGTTCAAGAAAGGACTGAAGACGATCATGGAACTGGCCCAGTTCGGCAATCGCTTCTTTGATGCGGTCGCTCCGTGGAGCCTGCTGAGGACCGACCGGGCCAGATGCGGTGGGGTGCTCAACCTCAACCTGAGGATAGTGCAGGCCCTGGCCGTGCTCGGCTACCCGTACCTTCCCTTCTCCACCCAGAGGCTGTGGGGCTTCCTTGGCCAGGAGGGGGTCATCGGCGACGGCTCGTGGGAATGGGCCACGGGGGACCTGCAGGTGGGAAGAGCACTACCGGAGCCCCGGCCGCTCTACAAGAAGGTGGGGATCTCCCGTGAGGGATCGCCCTTCTCCGGCTTCGAGGCCCTGGACCTGAGGGTCGGCTTGGTGGAGGAGGTCAGCGACCATCCCAACGCCGACAAGCTCATGGTGCTCAAGGTCAACATCGGCCGGCCGATACAGCTGGTGGCTGGCTTGAAGCACTATTACACCAAGGAGCAGCTGACCGGCAAGAAGGTGGTGGTCATCACCAACCTGCAGCCGGCCAAGCTGCGGGGGATCGAGTCGCAAGGCATGATACTGGCGG
>CAZXTA010000067.1:0-9081 GCA_964642865.1 uncultured Methanomassiliicoccus sp.
CCTGCTGTACTCGTTGATCAGCATACCCTTCGGACAGCTGCTGTCCCGGGGGCTCAGGTACTTCTCCTTCAAGAAGCGCCTGGAGCAGTTGAGCGCAGCCGGGAAATGATAATCACCATCAGCGGACCGATAGGCAGCGGGAAGACCACTGTCTGTCGCATGCTCGGTGAGCGCCTCGGCTACCGCACGGTCATCTCCGGGCACCTCTTTCGGGAGATGGCCAAGGAGTTGGAGCTGTCCCTGGAGGAGTTCGGCCAGAGGGCTGAGAAGGACCCCAAGTACGACAGGCTGATAGACCAGCGCATGGTGGACATCGCCCGGGAGAGCGGCGACATCATATTGGAGGGAAGACTGGCGGGGCAGATGATGCGACGCAACGGCATCCCCGCTTTCTGCATTTTCTTGGACGCCCCCCTGGAGATCCGCACCAACCGTGTCTCCGGACGGGAAGGGGTGGAACTGCGGGCAGCGATGGACGAGATGTCCGCCCGCGAGGCGAGCGAAGTGCTAAGGTACCGCATATTCTATGGCATCGACGTGACCGACCGTTCGATATACGACATGGTCATCGACACCGGCGCCCTGACCCCGGAGCATGTGGTCGAGATGATCGTCTCCCGGGCCAGGGGCGGTTGAGATGCTGGTACGCGACAAGGAACCAAGGACGCTGGAGCATGGCAAGAGACCGGAGGACAGGTCCATTGAAGAGCTCCTTTCCGCTGGTGTCATAATCCTGGACAAGGTGCAGGGACCAACCTCCCACCAGGTGACCGCCTGGGTGAGGGACATCCTGGGCGTGGAGAAGATCGGGCATGGCGGTACGTTAGACCCCAACGTCAGCGGCGTGCTGCCTATCGCGCTCGGCAAGGCCATACGCATGACCGACCTTGTTCTGCGTTCTGACAAGCAGTACGTGTGCCACCTGTACCTGCACCGCCCTGTATCGGAGGAGAAGGTGCGGGAGGTCATCGGCACCTTCGTCGGCTCCATCTACCAGACGCCCCCGGTGCGCTCCGCCGTCAAGGTCCAGATGCGCGTGCGCAAGGTGCGCTCCATCGACGTACTGGAGATCGACGGGCGGAACGTGCTGTTCAAGGTGGACTGCGACGCGGGGACCTATATTCGTACTCTGTGCGTGGACATCGGCGAGGTCTTGGGCGTGGGCGCGAACATGAAGGCCCTGCGTCGCACGCGGTCCGGGGCCATGAGCGAGGAGGAGGCGGTAACGTTACAGGACCTGAAGGACGCGGCGGTGCTCTGGAAGCGGGGGGACGACTCCTGGCTGAGGAGCATTGTGCGGCCCATGGAAGTGCTGCTGGAACCGCTGCCCAAGATCGTCGTCAAGGACAACGCGGTGGACGCCATCGCGCACGGGGCGGATCTCAATGCGCCGGGCGTGGTCAGCTTGGACGAGGACATTGAGAAGGGAGGGCAGGTGGCCATGCTGACCGTGAAAGGGGAAGCATTGGGCCTGGGGACGGCAGCGATGTCCTCCCGGGACATGTACAAGGCGTACAAAGGCAAGGCGGTCAAGACGGTGCGCGTGTTCCTTCCCGAAGGAACGTACCCGCGCATGTGGGGGGATCAGCAGTAGCAGCCGAGGTTGCTCTGCCCCTTCCTTTCTTTCTTCAATGGTATGGCCGTGATGCCTAGACGTTTTCTTATCTCGCTCGCCAGGGTATCCTCGGAACCGTGGTTGGTGTATACGAGCGAAGGGGAGCATTTCTTCACGAACTCGATTATCTCGTAGAAATCGGCGTGGTCCGAGTAGGCGAATCCCTGGTCCATGCCCCAGCCCATTTTGCCGAAGGAGCGTTCCCTGCCGTCCAGGCACCAGCCGGAGACGTCGGCGGAGCGCTTATTACTCAGAACGTCCAGGCCGTTCTCGCCGCGGGACGTGGAGCTGATGACCAGCTGCGGTGAGCGGTCCTGGGGGTCGAAGGGCAGATAATCGAACTTCAGGTCGTCCGCCTCCATCATGCGAGTGGTCTCCAGCACCGAACCGTGCAGCCGCGGCTGGAAGTCCTTGAGCATGGTGGTCAGTTCCTGTGATTTGCCCAGCGGGTAGGCATTGAGTACCACCGAATGCTCCTGGTTCAACATGTCTTCCACCCAGTCGCGTATGACCTTGATCATCTCGTGGCGGTCCGGGAAGCGGTATCGGGGATTGCCATACGTGGCCTCGATTATCAGCACGTCGCATTTCTGCGGGCGCGCCCCCTCCATGTCCAGGCGGTCCTGGGGGCAGAAATCGCCGGTGTACAGCACCTTCTGTCCTACGTCCAGCATGAACATGTTGGAGCCAAGTATATGACCGGCGTCACTGGCCTTGACCGAAGGATGCTCGCCCCGCTCAGCGTTCTCCAGGTAGTTCCTGGACTTCTTGCTCTTCACCCGCCCACGCATGCAGCGCAGGGTGATGTTCGAACAGAGCAACGGGCCGCCGTCGAAGCTGGACGGCATGTGGTCGGAATGGGCGTGTGAGACGCAGCATATACCGTCTACATTGACCTTGCGGGGGTCGAGGAAGAATCTCGCCCCCCTGCAGGCGACCTCTATGCCGTTGTCTAGTTGAACGGAAGGCCCATCCCTATCCATCGAGCGGACAATGCACCCTCGGCTATTTACCGTTTTCAATTAAGGACATCTGGCTGTTTGCGAGTGTTAACCGAACCCGTCTCTTTGAATTATCTGTGGTCTCAAATCAAACCTGGTTTAGGATATCTTCAGCCCAGCCTTTTAGGAAAGGATCGCTGTTATGCGGAATTCCTTTGAAAAAGGCGACTTTTTCGATTTCTTCTTCATCGACTGGTCGAGGGGTATGGTCGTTTGGTCTCGCAATCACAACGAAGTGCCATCTTATGAGATCCCAGTCCTTGAAGGTGATATCTATAACGTACAACAACGGGACAGCTAAGATATCGACAGATAATCCCGTCTCCTCATATGCCTCCCTTATCGCCGCTTCTTCGACCGACTCCTCAACCCCAATCCTTCCCATTGGAAAGAACCAATCAGTCGGACGCCCTCGTCGAGCGACATACGCAATCTTATCACCATCGGGCATGATGATAATGACCTCTCCCGAACAAGAGGGAGGGGAGAATTCTTCGTCCAGATGTGAGAGGTTCCAGGTTCTATGGTGAAGTATGGGTCTTCCGTAGTCGTTGTACAATTCAGATAGCTTCATAGATGAGGGGAACTCCTCAACAATCGATCTTCCTAATCCGCCGACATAATGATCGCCCTTCATCATTTTATGATCAGGCAAGGATAGCCCCACAATCATATCTAATGCTTACAAGCCCCGTCGATTTTCGGATAGATGGTATGCTCATATCATTCTCGCCTTCCTGTAGTGCGCCCAAATGTTTAGATATGCCCGCATACGCTATGGCCTTTGTACCATCTCATTCAGGATAACAGGATTATTACCAGGATGGTGAGCACTACCATCCCTATCCCCAGGGCGTACCCGAAGATATTCTTGCGCCGCAGTTCCCATTCGCGCGTAGATGTTTTCGTTTGGATCATCTCAATTTATTATTTGATGACGACACTATAGACATTGTCTTGAACTAGATCGAACGATGGGGATCGCCTCAGGTTGATTTCAACTTCTCGAGGATCGTCTTCACGATGTAATCTTGGTAACGATTTTTACAGATGGTTGGGTCCCTCGCCCAGTCCCGAGTCCATGATCGACGTGGGTATCGAGGAGAGGATGTCGCCCAGGAGATGCAGCAGGTTGAGAGACGTAGACGATATGGTCACATTGTTGCCAATGCGCGCTCCAGTGGCGTTGTACATGAGCATCGCCATGATTATTTCAGTATTGGGGATTATGACGTTCCATTCTATCACAACAATGAAATGGGTGGATATTATTGTGATGTATCATTCAATTTCTATTATCTCTTTTAACACGGCCTCGTCCTATATCCCAATGATTAAGTGGTACACCGATGATATTCATATATCCTATAATAATCTCATTCGCGATTTCTCTGGAAACACTTACTGTTGATCTTTTATTGAATAATTTTAATGCTGCTTGCGACAATGTAGATTCAGGATTTGGGCTAATCCATATAGCTTCGATGTGTTGCCAAGAAATTGACCTATTTTTTTATTGCCGTGGATAAATACAAGACCACCATCATTGATATTTACGTATTCAGGAACACGATAGACCCACCGGTAATATGTGGCTACATAATCGAAAGCTGCTATTGCGGTGAACAGTAATATCGGCACAATACTCGAATATACCAAGGAAGTAACGATACCGATGATCAATAAACATACTGTAACATACTGGGATAGTTTGAGGTATTTTTTATTATTTATGTTTTTAAATTGTTTGTTTATTATTTATATCACCGTCCATATTAAATTTATAGTTATAAACCCAATACTTATTAAAGAGATAAGCCTGGTAAAGATTATTAATTCGCTACTTAACGCTTGTATTGCCTCTCCGAATAAAGATTCTAGTGCTCCAATCACACCTAGTACAAGCCCCACCGCGGAAAGCCTAGCATCGTGATCAGCTATGGCGTAGAAGCCGATGATAATAGAGAAGATAGTGACTGCCAGGCCTATGCCTGCAGTGAACCCAGGCACCGCTTCCATCAGCACCATCGCCGGTATCAGCTCAATGACGCACCAGAACGAATTGAGATAGCCTACCACCTGGTCGGCATCGGTAGGTGATTTCCCCGCCTGCAGGAATATCGATTCGATCCAATTAGTGATCACTCCGTTGGTACCGTCCTGCGGAGCGCTTCCATCATATGAACCTGCGGCCATCCCTATGATATTTGTAACGACCAGACCGGCCATGACGGTGAGGCAGATGGATATGAGGAACCCAGCGCCCAATGTCATTCCTCTCATAGCGAAAATGGCAAGATTGACCACCACAGATATCCCGACGATCCAGAAGAGCAGGTCGCCGAATAATGCTCTACTCATCTCATTTATGCTCCCTGAGCTGGCCTGAGCACCTCCTTCGAGGTCGGCAATTATCGAAATGCTCGCCGATTTAATGCTAGCGTAAACGCTATGCATGGCATCTGATATGTAATCGATAAATGGTGCTATCAGTGAGTTAAAGACACTGGTGGCGAACTCTATCACCCAGTCCACGAACGCCAGGAACGCGTCGACGATCACGTCCACTACCGCCCGGACGGCATCGGCGGCCGCTTGAACCAGGCCGGCGTAGAACGCCAGCACGGCCTCGGCGATGGTGACGAGGACGTCGAGCATGAAGGTACCCAGGTCGATGATGCTGTTGACCAGGAAGTCCACCGCGGACATGACCGTGCCGAAGATGACACCGAGGAGCTCCTTCGGAGCGTCCCCGGTCGGCGAGCTCTGCAGGCCGGTGAGCGGGACGTAGTTCAATACGTCCAACGGCAGATGCATGAGCAGCAGCTGCGCTGACGAGACCGAAACCGCGTTCCCGATCACCTCGCCGCCGGTGTCATGCGTCAGCATGCGCAATATCGTGTTGGCGTCCGAGGCGGTCACGTTCTTGGATATGACGGCGATGATGTGCGAGGACGCCTGCTCCTCGTTGGCATCGGTGATAGAGAAGGAAGTGCCGTTCAACACGTGACCGCTCCCCACCGTCTCCGGGTGGAAGAGCGTGTAGTTGAGGGACGACTCCAGCAGCACCGCTCTGGGCACGATGACGGTGTTGAGCCCTTTCACGAACGCGCCTCCGGCGGAGCTGCAATTGAGGTAGAACATGTATACCTGATCGTCCGCCGAGTAGCGGTACTCTGAGCCGTAAGCGTCGAGGCCGTAGTCCGTGCCGTTGACCACGATGGTGTTCACGCGCGGGAGGGTGACCATCGCCACAGAAAGAACCAGATATCCGTCCCTTCCGTCCCCTCCATCGCCGCTCGCCTTGCCGTCGCAATAATAAGGAGTTGGATCTTTGCTCAGCGCGTCATAGACGATCCGGTAGTCCCACCCGTTGTTCCCCTGTGTGCCAATGTCGAGATGGAGGTCCCCGGAACCCATGTCCACGTTGTCCGCCCAGGCCTGGACGTCGATGGTGATCGTTGATGTGCTATCGCAGATATCGAAGTAGTACTGCATGTTCGGATCGCGCCACTCGCCCTTCTGCGATTCGAACCGGTCGGTGGAGTAGGTCACGTCGCCCGACTGCAGGACGAAGAAGGTTTCGGGACTGCTGCTTCCGCCCATGCCGAATATCTGGCACAGGGTGTCGTACAGCTTGAAATTCAGCAGGTCGACCTTGATGATGGCATCTCCGAGCGGGCAGATGTCCGCTTTATCGGAGTATCCATCACCGTCCGTGTCCGCCCTGGTGGGGTCCGTTCTGATCTTGACCCCGCCCTTCCCGAACCCCTCGATCTCCTGTCTGTCGATCAGGCCGTCCCCGTCCGAGTCCGGGGACATGGGATTGGTCATCCAACCGTCCTTTCCGAGATCGACCTCCTCGCCGTCGAGGATGCCGTCGCTGTCCGAGTCCGCTTTGAGGGGGTCGGTGTTCCCTTCCACCAAGACCTTGAAGTATTCGATCCTGCCCTGATTGCCGGAACGGACGTCGTCGACCCGTAGCGTCCACGTCGTGGTCTTCTCGAAGTCCGATTCGGTGTAACCCATGGTGAGGAGGTCCCAGCAATCATAGTACGCGCCTTTTGGCCCTTCAGGTTGAGAGGCCAGGGCCTTCCTCACGGAAGAATCCTTTTGAATGCTCACCGTCACATCGGCGCAGCTGGGGTGAACGATGCCGACCTGCACCCAAACGTGTTCGATATCCCCGATAATTGCCGGCAGGGAGAGGGTGGCGGTCGCCGGATCCCCTACGGTACCATCGTCCGGTATCTGATAGAAGACATCGGTGGACCAGGAATACGAATATCTCTCGCCGCCGTCCATCAGACCGTCCTCATCGGTGTCCGCGTCCAAGGGGTCCGTTCCAATGGCCTGTTCTGTGCCGTCCCGGAGATTGTCGTTGTCGGAATCGGCCGAATAGATGTTCGTGCCGATGTCGGCCTCGATCTCATCGATCAGGCCGTCGGCATCCGAATCGATCGACATGTTGATCCAATCGATGTACACGCCGGTCTGCATCACCTCCAGCCTCACGTTCAACGCGCCCTCGGGCGTGAAGTCGTCATAGTATTGCGAACTAAGGTAAAAGGTGGCTTCGTGCCATACGCCATCTCCGATGAGAGAGCAGAGGGTGAGATGCTCCGTTCCATCGTAGCATTGCCTGATGATGGCCTGGTCAGACGTCTTGTATTTCACGCTGATCTCATAGATACTGTCCGATCCAATACCGTTGACGTATATGTCGGCATTGTTGGAGTTGGAGCATCTGGTCGACCGACCGTCGACGGTGGATACCGAGCTCCAATCCCCCGTGCTGGCGAGATTTACCCCGGGGTATGCGTGGATTGGACGTTGTCCCCGGCGGCACCTACGTCCGTATAGTATGCGTTGGGGGTCAGGCGCAGCATCGTCACATTGACCAGCGCCTCATCCAAGGTTATCCGGACCTGGGTCCCTGGGCTGGTAGCGTCGACATCGTAATACAGCTGGTCCATCTGGATATATCCGATGTTCCCCCACATGGAGATCTGTCCGATGCCGAGGCTTTGGGATGAGGATGTCCATTGGTCCACTCCGCATCCACCGATGTCGCTGTTCGCATGGACCTCAAGCTGATACGCCATGTCCGTCCTTGGAACAGAGACGATGATCGTGGCATATGCTGATCCATTGGTGACCCCGTTACCGAAGGTCCAACCGTTCTCGAACCTTACTCCGGAATCATGCAGTTGTACGGATGTGTCGAGGAGGTTGATGTAGGAGCGGGCGGAGGCATGGACCGAGAAGAGCGTCATCGCTGCTCCTACACGCATCACTATATTCGTTCCAAACGAATTAGGCAGATGATCGTGGTACCTGGAGCTGTCCAGGATGAACGAATAAGTGGTGGTGACCTGGCTCGTGCCGGGGAGGGTGGCGATCTCCGTCCAATTGTTCCCATCGAACATCTCCACAGGGACGTTCTGCGACGCGCTGTAGGTGAAGGTCACCAGATAATCGGTATTTTGCTGATATGTCGAGTCGTAGATGCTAATGAACATCTCCGCGTTCGGAGCCGCGTCCCTCCCCGAACTTCCCGGAAAAATTACTTCCGGGATTTATATTTAATAAATTGCTTTCGAGTTGCTTTTTTGAAAAAGATTGAACAAATGATTGTTATCTATACTCCGAGATTTGGACGCAAGTATGTTAATATCAAGCCCCTTTTCCTTAATGATCTTATTCTGCTTTTTTATCACCTCATAACTGACTCGACCACCGTCTGGAAGATGCATCCTTTGGTTCTTTGACAGACCCAATATGACCGACAGGAGCGAGGAATCATGGTAAAGTATGCTCCGCATCTTCATCAGTAGTTTGGAATGGATTCTTTGCGCGGTGAAGTTGACGAAGATCATGCCCTTGACCACTTCGACCTTCTGCGAGCGCAGCGGGACGCCGGCCAGGTCGTGCTTCAAGGCAGAGAGCATTACCTTGTCGATATCATTAGTCGGAAGGTCGGTGCGAAAACGACTTCGAGAGCTGGTCCCGGGGATCGCATGCACGGATATTATTGGACATCAAGGGGGAGGAGGGTTGCTACATGACCGCTCACCAGGCGGTGGAACGGCACCTCATCGTTAAGAAGCTCAAGGAAAGCAGAATGATCCCCGACAGGCCCGTCATATGTGTCGCTATACGCAGTTATCGTTCCAGGAAGAACTGCATTTCATCGAAGCCTTGGTCATGTTCGCCCGAGCCCGGAGGAGATCGCCGACGATCAGAACCTGTAGGAGAGGAGAAGGGAGACCTTGACCCTGCGACCCAGCGAAGGGTCCAAGCGGGCGGTGTACAGCAATCTCTTAACAGGCAGCGCCTGGACGGCCAGCTTCACGCAGTCCTCCACGCCGGTCCGGTCCGCCTCCCCCTGGGTCACCAGCATGAAGGCCCCCTCCGGCACGAAATCCGCGGAGGGGAACCAGGGCGATGACAGGGCCTCCTCCA
>CAZXTA010000068.1:0-8713 GCA_964642865.1 uncultured Methanomassiliicoccus sp.
TGAGAAGAAAAGCAACAGGATGATCATGACAATGAGCAGCCCCATCCATAGCAACAGTGCATAGGATACCGACTTCTTGGCCAGGACCGCATGCCACCAGTGTGATGGCTTGACCCCCTGGGCCACGAACACCGCTACCCCGGCCAGGTTGATGCATATGAAATTGGTCAGGAAAAGGAGCAATGTCTCGTAGGCCAGGCTGAACTGTCCGGAGCCCATGAGCATGCCCATTACCACCAGAGGAGGAAGAAGGGCCACGGCCACCATCACTCCCACCAGGGCGGTCGAGGTGCCAATGGTGAAGAACAAAGCTCCGGCGGCTCCAGATGCCAGGGCCAACACCACGTCGCTCAGGTCTATGTTGGTGCGATAGGCTATCTCCGGCACGGCAGGGTCGACCGTGAAGACCATCCCTATGAGCACCGAAATTAAGAGGGCGAGAAATATGCCGACCAGCAGTGCCTTGGCTGACCGGGATATCATCTTATTGTCCCCCAGGGCGGTGGCCAGTGACATGGCCACATTGGGACCCAGCAGAGGAGCGATGACCATGGCCCCTATGACCACGGCCACGTTATCCTTCAACAGCCCTATGGCCGCTACCAGGACCGAAAGCAATACCGTGATCAAATACACCGGGTTGAGGTCACTGGAATCCTCGACATCCTCCTGCAGCTCCTCTCGGCTTATGCGTTTTATCCACCTTTTCTTCTCGCCGTCCTTAGGCGATTCCACGACCACCGGGACCGGTTCTTCTTTTGGAGGCTCCTCCACCCGGGGGAGCGTGGCCTCCACCGGGAGTATGAACAGACGAAATATTTCGAAAGCGTCGAAACGTTTACCAATGGCGTCCACCAAGGCCTCGCTGTTCTCGGCCTTGATCAACAAGTGGATCTCCATGCGCCCCTTGGATGTATGACTGCACCAGAGGTCCACCACATCCAAGTCCTTGACGGCGTTTCTGATGTTCTCCTCGTTTCCCTCTTCCAGGATCACCTCTACGATGCGCAAGGCCATTGGATCTACCGCCCGTTCACATCAACTTGGATATACTTATCATTCTCGGGGTCAGCAAAAAGAAATTAAGGTCGAGGGGCATTGAGCAGTTGGAGAGTTAACTACATGGCCTACTGCCCGGCGTGCGGCGCTTTGAACGAAGAACAGGCGACGTTCTGTCTAAAGTGCGGCAACGCGCTTTCCTCGCCGTCATCATCCCCGTATCATGGCTACGCCAAGACCCAGTTCGACCGCTCCTTCAAAGGTGCCGGTCCGTTGCTGAAGGCCTTCCTGGGCTTCATATTGGTGCTGTTGGTCGTCGAGGTGGTCAACGCACTTTCGGGGGAATCTTCCTTCGCCGACCGATTCGGCAATTTTCTTAATGACAACCTGTTGTTGATATTCCTCATCTTGCTGTTGGCCGCCTATTCTGGCTATTCATCCAGACGTTACTCCAAGGAATACTCCATGCTGTCGCCGCTCGTCACCGCCATCATCATCACCTTCGTGCTGTGGATATTGGCGAACATCATGGACCTGCTTGGCAGTTCCAATAACGTGAATGAACTGGAGATCATGGCCACGCTGCTGTTCTCCATTCTGTACATCATATTCCTCTTGGTGCTGCTGATCGGCTACATAGGGGTGATCATGCGGGCCGGCCGTCCGCAGCCTCCGCAAACGGTCCCTCGGACCGAGCCCGCGCCGCCCCACAACGGCGGGACTCAGCCATCTCAGCCATATTATCCGGCAAAAAGACTAGGGCGGTCCTGCAGAAACAAGGTGTTCGCCGGTGTATGCGGAGGTATGGCCGAGTACCTGGACCTGGACCCGTTCCTGGTAAGGGTACTATGGATCATCGGAACGTTGGTCTCTGTCGGCATATTCCTGTTGGCCTATCTGATCCTGGCCATTGTGCTGCCCAAGAACCCCTAACCGGACCAAGAGATGATGGAGCAATTGTGCTTGCGAGGAAAGGTCCCCTTCATCAGCCGTACATCCACTCCTTTCGACCTGTAGCCTCCCCGCAGAAGGTAGGGCAGAAGCTCGCTGTCCGAGGATATGATGGTGAATATCGAGCGAGCGCCGGCCCAAAGGGCCTCGCGTTCGGCCCTCTGCACCAGGTCCAGGGCTTCGTTGAGGCGGTGATATCCCTCGGTCAGCAAGGAACGCAGATAGGCCTTTCCGGAACCGGGAATGGGGTCCCACAGCAGCAGGGCCACGGCCCCCTCCACGTTGAAGGTCTTTCCGGCCCCCACCTCCTCGTTCATCAGGAACTCCTTGGAGGGGTCGAACCCGGGGGATATGGTCTCTGCCAGACGTCCAACGTCCTTGACGTTGACCAATTTTTTTTCCGGTTGCCCTCCGTCATGCCCTTCCAGCCAGCCCTTTTCCAGGTAGATCATATCATGGTCCTCGGAGTATCCTTCCTTGGCATAGAAGTCCATGTTCTTGGCCACGTCTCTCATGGTCTCGAGGCCCACCGCCTTGCAACCCCGGCTTGAGAGGTAAACCTCCAGCATCTCCAGCATCTGTCCCCCGTACCCCCGCCCCTGATGCTTGGGGTGGACCTCCATAGGACCGATCCAGCCCACCGAGCCGCAGCTCAGGCAGAACCCGGTGCCCACAACGTGTCCATCCTCCTCCATGCAAATGCAACCTCCCGGTTCGTGCTTCAGGCGGGCCCCGTACCAGCTGATCGGCCGTACCGGATAGTTGATGTTCAAACCTGTCTGGACCTGGAGCAGGTGGGACCAGGTGTTGGCCATCAGGGCCTGCGCCGCAGGTATGTCCTTCGGCTGTAAAAGGCGGGGGAAGGCGGTCATGATCACCTCGCGCGCCGGCAACGCAGGCTGATCAAGGCGGCGGTGGCCCCTGCGGCTATGCCATTGTCGATGTTGACCACCACCAGTCCAGGGGAGCAGGTCTGCAGCATGCCCATGAGCGCCGCCTCCCCCTTCCCTCCGTGGCCGTAGCCCACGGAGGTCGGTACCCCGATGATGGGGACGTCCACTAGACCAGAGACCACCGTGGGCAGCGCCCCCTCCATGCCTGCCACCACCACCAGGGCGTCCACTCCCTGATCCAGCATCTTGGCCAGGGGCTCCAGGAAGCGGTGCAGCGCGGCCACTCCCACGTCGTACTCGGCCAATACCTCGCAGCCCATGACCTCGGCCATGGCCTTGGCCTCCTCGGCCACCGCGATATCCGAGCTGCCGGCGGTGAGAATGCCTATCTTGCCGATAACTGGGCGTTCAAGGCGCCGGTCGATGACGATCACCCGTGAGCGTTCTATGTAACGGACATGGTCTGGCTCCACTACGGTCTGCAGGGCTTTGAAGTGTCCGGGGGAGGCCCGGGAGATCAGCAGGGCGTCCCGGTCCTTGAGCACAGCCAAGACGATCTCGGTCACCATCTCCGGGGACTTGTTCTCCCCCCAGATGACCTCGGGTATGCCCTTGCGCGCCTCGCGGGCGTGGTCGAAGAGAGTGTGCTCCCTCACCCTTTCCAAAAAGTCCATGCGCAGGAGCTGTTCAGCCCTCTGGAGGTCGATATTACCTTGGCGATAACCTTCCAAGACATCCCGTACGTTCATCTTAATCCAAGAGGGCTGGCGACGTATTTTACGGTTATGCGGGACCTCCAAGCGATAATTTTAAGCCTATGCACATTATTCACGCCGTTAAAGAACATTGAGGTGATCATTTGAAAGTATCCATACCTGTAATGGAGTGCACCGGCATGTCCGCCCCTGTAGGACAGCATTTCGGAAGGGTTCCGGCCTTCGCCGTGATCGACGTAGAGAGCGGGGAGATCGAATTCATCAGGAACACCAGCGAACATTTGGGCGGAATCGGATTGCCCCCGGAACTGTTGGCCAAAGAGGGAGTGAACGTGGTCCTTTGCTCCGCACTGGGGCCGAAGGCGGTGGACCTTTGCGCCTCTCTGGGCATGCAGGTGTTCGTGGGGGCCAGGGGCACGGTGAGCGAGAGCCTGGAAGCATGGAAACAGGGAGCGCTCACCCGCGCTGACCGTGATAACGCCTGCGCAGAGCACAGCCACTGAGCGCCATATCATGATACTATCGGTGGCTAGCGGGAAGGGAGGGACCGGGAAGACCTCCGTGGCCTGCGCCATGGCCCTATCCCTGGACCGTCCCCTCACCTTTCTGGATTGCGATGTGGAAGGGGCCAATGCCCACATTTTCCTGCATCCCGATTTCTACGGCAAGGAGGAGGTAACCGTGGCCTACCCCACCATCGACCCGCAGCGATGCGATGCCTGCGGCAAGTGCGTGGAGGCATGTCAGTTCGGGGCCCTATTGCGCCTGGGCAAGAAGGTCAGATTGATGGCCAACCTCTGCCACGGTTGCCGGGTCTGTTTCTTGGTGTGCCCCCAGGAGGCCATTAGCATGTCCGCCCGACCGGTGGGCTCGATACACTTCGGTAGCGTAGGACAGATCAGTTTCGTTAATGGCGAGCTGACCACCGGAGAGGCCTTGTCGGTTCCTATAATCAAGAGGATAAAGAGAACAGAGGGCGACCCGGTCATCATCGATTGCCCTCCGGGCGTCAGTTGCCCGGTGGTTGAGAGCATCGACGGTTCGGACGTTGCCCTACTGGTGACCGAGCCGACCCCCTTCGGCCGGCACGACCTCAAGGCCATGATGACCCTGTGTAAAAGACTGGAGCTGCCCTGCGGTGTGCTGGTGAACCGCTCTATGGGGGACGATGCGATCATCGACGACCTGTGCCGTGAGACCGGGGTCCCGGTGCTCATGCGCATCCCATTCGACAAGAAGGTGGCAGAGAGCTACGCGCGGGGAGTGACCTTGCTGGATGTCATGCCGGATATGCGGACCAAGCTGGTAGAGCTTTACGAAGAGCTCGAGGGGATGAGGTTATGAGAAGGATAGCCGTGATGAGCGGCAAGGGAGGTACCGGCAAGACCACCGCGGTGGCCTCCATGGCATGGTACTGTGACGGCCTGGTCCTGGCTGACTGCGATGTGGACGCGGCCAACCTGGCCCTGACCATGACCAGCAAGCTCCGGACCAAGCACGATTACATGGGAGCGGTCAAGGCCCACATCGACCCCGTCATTTGCACCGAATGCGGCCTATGCGAGGACAACTGTGCCTTCGACGCCATTTCGGACTTCAAGGTGCTTTCCATCCATTGCGAGGGATGTGGGGCCTGCAAGTTGGTTTGCCCAGTTGACGCGGTCACCCTGACCAGGGAGAAGTCCGGGGAGATCTACGTCACCGACACGGTGAGGGGGCCCATGGCCTACGCGGAGCTGGACCCTGGCGAGTCCAACAGCGGTAAGCTGGTCACCGACGTTCGCCGGCTGGCCGACGACATCGCCGAATCGGACGGTTTCGACACCCTGCTCATCGACGGGCCGCCGGGTACCGGATGCCCGGCCATTGCCAGCATTACCGGGGTGGACCTCGTACTGGCCATCACCGAGCCCAGCCTCTCCGGGGAGCACGACCTTCTGCGACTGATCGACCTGGTGCAGCATTTCTCCATACCGATGTGCGTGGCCATAAACAAGTACGACCTGCACCTGGGCATGACCCGTCGGATCGAGGAGCGCTGCCGGGAGAATGACGTGCGTGTGGTGGGACGGATACCTTATGACACGACGGTATTGCAGGCCATCAAGGCCATGCAACCGCTTCCGGCCTTCAAAAAGACCTCGCCGGCCGCCATAGAGCTCAGGCACATCTGGAGGGAAGTGTCAAAGAGGGCCGTGCCCCTGAAGGGAAGCGGCGTGATCATGAGACTGGATTGAGAGGTCGTGAACGGTACGCCATCGAGAGTGGGCTGGCCGCCCACTTCCCATTATTTTCTTTTCTTCGAACAAAATACCACCGCTAGATCACCAATGTTATGGAGAAAAGTAATGAAGATCTTACGAGACCACGAGGACCCGCCTTCATGACAAATAGGCTCCTAAAAATTGATTGTGAAGGGAAAAATGAAAACCGGAAGGGCCTAGAGGCCCCTCTTCTTTTTAAAGTCCTCGAGGACGTCCATGACCTTGCCGCTGGCACCAGTGATCAACTCGATATCGGTATCGGCCAACATGGCCGAGGCGTGAGGTCCGATCTTGCCGGTGATGACCACATCCGCACCCAAGTCCAATAGGGCCTGCGTGGCCTTGGTCCCGGCCCCGCTGGAAACCTGGGCCGCCCTGTTCTCGAAGGTTTCGAACGTTCCCTTAACGGTATCCATGACAATGAAATAGGGGCATCTGCCCAACCGGTCGTCCATCATGTTTTCCGGCCCGGGACCGGAGGATGTGATTGCCACCTTCATTGTGGATCAGACCCCATGTCTTGCATCTGGGCCTTTAAGGCCTTCAATCTGTTCTCAAGCATCTCCACTTCCAATTCCAGGTTCTTGCGGACCTCTTCGGTGGAAGGTGCCTCGTGGACCTCGTCGTAATTGAACTTCGGCCTACCGTAAAATCCCATGTTCCGGTGTCCTCGGCCCATGAACATTCTGTTTCCCGCACCGCCCATGCGGCCGCCGGCGTGGCAAGGTCCCAAACCCCTGCCCCATGGCCCGGTGCCCATAGGACCTGTTCCATCGTAATATGGCATATTTCCATCTCCTGACGTCCGTCATATCGACAACGTCTATTATGTGCATAAACACGATATTATAAGTAATTTAGGGTGCCCTAATCGACTGGGTCGAAAACATCCTCGGGGACGTCACCAACGTGCATAGGGCGTCCCTCTATGACCATGGCCACCAATTTCCTCCTGCCGCTGTCCACGCACCTCCAGACAGTGCCCCTGGAGACCCCCATGCTACTGGCTGCCTCTTCCTGGTTCATGCCTTGATAGTCCACCAGGCGCAGGGCCTCCATCTCATCGTAACCGATGACGATCGACTCCCTGTCCTCGCCGTTCAGAGGATAGAAGCTATCGAAGTCCATCATGTTCATGATGATGCGGGGTTTCATGGGCCGCCCCGGGCCCCCCCTCCTGCGGCAGCTCTGATTTCTTGGCATATGAACATAAAGGAGGTCCACTTAAAATAAATAACCTTGCCCTGCATGTCCTGCCGATACATATGGAAGATGTCGAGGTCAAATATCAGCGGTTGGTCCAATCCATCCGTTCTCTGGAGAGGGTAGCGGTGGCCTATTCCGGCGGCGTGGACAGCACCCTGTTATTGAAGGCCGCCTTGGATTCAGGGGCCGAGGTCACCGTCTACATGGCCACTGGCGACATCTTCATTCCGGGGGAGCAGAAGAAGGCCCTGGAGCTAGCTGAGGGTTTGGGCGTGGAGGTGGTCAGGCTCCATGTCGACCTGATGGCCGATGAACGTTTCAAGCGCAACTGGGAGGACCGCTGCTACATCTGCAAGAACGCCATCTTCCAGAGGATCAGGAAGGAGTGCAAGGGACGGGATATAACCAGCATCCTGGAGGGCAGCCAGATGGACGACCTGAAGGAGTTACGGCCAGGACGGACGGCCTTGCTGGAGATGAACGTGCGCTCCCCCCTCATCGAGGCTAAGTTGAACAAGTGGGATGTGCGCGAGCTGCTCAAGAAGTTCGGGCTGCCCAATTGGGATGCCCCCCACAACACCTGCCTGGCCACCCGCGTCCCTTACGACGTTAGGATGACCGGGGAGATGCTGAGGAGGGTGCAGCGGGCCGAATCCCTCCTCGCCCCCCTCAATTTCACAGATCTGCGGGTCCGGGACCACGGTGACTGGGCACGGGTGGAGGTCTCCCCGGAGGATATGCCCCGACTGTTCTCTGAAAGTGCGAGCGTGGTCAAGACGCTGCGCTCGCTCGGTTACCGGCGGGTCGCCATGGACCTGGAAGGCTATTCTCACTGAGAGGATGCAGTAAAATGGACCCCGTCCACCAGAGCGGTGGGACAAAGGGTGGGCGTCTCCACCTCCCACCATTTCACCCACTTCCTTTCTTGGCTCAAGGCATGCACCCTCTGCAACAGACCCAGCACGTTGTCGCTGATGCGCAGCTCCTTGAGCGAGGCGATGATCTCCCCTCCCTCGATCAGGAACATGGCGTCGCGGGGTATGGCCGAGAAATCACCGGTGGAATAGTTCTGGTACCTAAGGTACCAGTCGTTGGTGACGTATATGCCCTTGTCCACCTGTGATACGATCCCCTTGACCGGGTCCGTTCCTGCACCCACTTGCAGGCAGAAGGGCACCGGGGTTATGAGGCCGGCGTTGGCCGTGCTCTCCGTACCGAACTTGGCCGCGGTGGCGCTGTTGTGCAGGAAGGTGGTCAGCACTCCCTTGTCCAGCAAGGCCTTGCGGCGGGTGGGCAGTCCTTCGCCGTCGAACGGCGTCGCCCCATAGGCCGAGGGGTCAGTGGCGTCCTCGGTCAGCTCCATCAGGGGGGAGGCGACCTGCTCTCCCAACCTGTCCGTCAGGAACGACAGTCCGGCGTCCACGTAGAACGCCGAGGCGAAGCGCCCCACCTGGCTAATCACGTCGGCGAACACCATGGGCCCCAAGACAGCGTCCATGATGCCTGGTGTTCCTTTCACCGGGTCCTTGGCGGCCCGGGCCAGTTCCCCCGCCTCCCTCCCGGCCGAACGGGGGTCGAAGCTTTTCCGGTCAGCGGAGACGGACAGTGAATGACCGGAGGCCAGCTCATCGCCGAAGGCCCGTATGGACAGCTCAAGAGAGGGCCGGTAAGCCACGCCCCTCAC
>CAZXTA010000069.1:0-8708 GCA_964642865.1 uncultured Methanomassiliicoccus sp.
CGGCGATGTCGCGGCCCTCGGTCACGTCCCTGACCGCCATCCCCTCGGGCACGGCGGACTCCTTGGGACCGAGTATGAACTTGGACTTGACGCCAGTCACCACGACCATCACCCTCATCTTGTTCTCCAGGGAGGGATCGACCGACGCGCCCCATATGATCCTGGCGTTGGGGTTGACCTTGCCCTGGATCATCTAGGCCACCTTCTCGGCCTCGCGGACGGTCATATCCTCGCCGCCGATGACGTTGACCAGCACCCCGTTCGCTCCGCTGATGTCCACGTCGATCAGGGGGGAGTTGATGGCCTCGTTGATGGCCTGCTCCACCTTATCATCGTCCTCACCCTCGCCCATGCCGATCATGGCCACCCCGCCGCCCTTCATGATGGTCTTCAGGTCGTTGAAGTCCAGGTTGACCAGCCCGGGACGGGTGATGAGCTCCGTTATTCCCTTGATTGCCCGCATGAGCACCTCGTCGGCCACCTTGAAGGCGGCGTTGATGGAGTAGCGCGGGACCAGGTCCAGCAGCTTGTCGTTAGGTATGACGATGACCGTGTCCGCGACCGACCTAAGGCGTTCCATGCCCCACTCGGCGTTCTCCGCACGTATGGACCCCTCGGCCTTGAACGGCGATGTGACGATGGCGATGGTCAGCGCCCCCATCTCCTTGGAGATCTGCGCGATGAATGGCGCAGCACCGGTGCCCGTCCCCCCTCCAAGTCCGGCGGTGACGAAGACGATGTCCGCGCCCATCAACGACTTGCGCAGGTCCTCCTCCGCCTCCCGGGCCGCCTCCTCCCCGACCTGCGGGAGGGCCCCTGCGCCCAATCCCCTGGTGCTCCGGCGACCCAGCAGGATCTTCTTGTGCGCGCGGGTGATGAGCAGATGCTGCGCGTCGGTGTTGGCCGCGAACAGCTCGGCATCCTTGATGTTAGTGGCATACAGGCGATCGATGGTGTTGGAGCCCCCGCCCCCGCATCCCACGATCTTGATGTTCGTCTTCAGGGTCATCAAGATCTTTTCCAGCTCCTCGTCCTCGGCGGAAACCGCTTTGAAGGAAGATATGCTGGTTAAGTTCGCCGGACCGGCACGGGACATCGCATCGCTAACGAATGATTTCATGGAAGGACCTCGAACGAGGGTCGCTGGCGGGACATGCCCTCGGCCACCGCTCGTCTGATAATGATGACGCAATGTAAATGTTAAAACATTTCGGTGCCAACAGCTCATTAGAATATAATATAAAGAATATATGCAAATAATGTTCCCATTAACTGGCAAGCGTAGAAATCAATACAAATAATTCTAAAAGGAATATTTTATTTGTTTGATGTATATATAAAATGACAAAAAGTAATGTTCGCTTTACAAAAAGTAAAGTTATATATTCAAAATGTACTTATTCATTAACATTAGGTGAGGGGTGAATGCGCAACCGGGTCCGGGTCTACCGTTCTATGACCAATCTTACGCAGGGCGAGTTGGCCGGGAGGTTGGGGATATCCCGTCAAACGGTCCTAGCCATCGAGAAGGAGCGTTTCGATCCCTCGTTGGAGCTAGCCTTCAAGATGGCCAATTTCTTCAAGGTGTCCATCGAGGATATCTTCCAATACGGGGAATGAGGTCCCCGCGAGGATGACCCCCGCCAAAGGATTTTACCGTATGAAGTCCAGGTCGGCCTTACGCAGCTTATCGGTGTCGTTCGGAGAACCCAATATCTGCTTGGACCGGACGCCCGCGACCACCACCATCACCCGGATGGTGTGCTCAAGGGAAGGGTCCACGGCCGCGCCCCAGATGATCCTGGCGTTGGGAGCGACCCTCCGTTGCACCTCCTCGGCGATGAACTCGGCGTCCGATATGGTCATGTCCGGGCCGCCGATGACGTTGACCAGCACTCCGTTGGCCTGGCTGATGTCCACCTCCAGCAGCGGAGAGCTCAAAGCGCGTTCGATGGCCTCCTTGGCCCGGTCCTCGGCGTGACCGTCGCTCTCCCCGAGTCCGATCATGGCCACCCCGGCACCCTTCATGATGGTGCGTACGTCGTTGAAGTCCAGGTTGACCAGGCCGGGCTTGGTGATGAGCTCCGTTATCCCTTTGATCGCCTTGGTCAACACCTCGTCGGCCACCTTGAAGGCCTGGTTGAGCCCCAAGCGCGGATACAGTTCGATCAATTTGTCGTTGGGGATGACGATGACCGTATCCGCCAAGCCCCTCAGGCGCTGCAAGCCCCATTCGGCGTTCTCCATGCGCATGCGCCCCTCGCCCTTGAAAGGTGTGGTGGTGACCGCGATGGTCAGCGCCCCCATCTCCTTGGCTATTCCGGCCACCACGCCCGCGGCCCCTGTGCCGGTCCCCCCACCCATTCCAGCGGTGACGAAGACGATGTGAGCATCGGTCACGCCCTTCCTGATCTCATCCTCCGCCTCCCTGGCGGACTGCTCCCCCACCTGCGGAAGGGCCCCTGCGCCCAATCCCCTGGTGCTCCGGCGGCCCAGTAGGATCTTGTGCTGCGCCCGAGCAGCCAGCAGGTGCTGAGCGTCGGTGTTGGCGGCGTAGGTCTCCAATCCGGAGATGCTCTCATCGTAGATACGAGTGATCGTGTTGGAACCACCTCCCCCTACGCCGAATATCTTGATGTTCGTCTTCAATTTCTGTAAAAGTTCAACGAGCTCAGCGTCGGTGGAATCCATCTGCTGGTATCCAGAATTCGGTGCGATTTCCATCCTGACGGGGGCGGTATCCTTCGCTAGAGCTTCCTCAACAAGTGATCTCATCATCCATCCCTTCCTTTGGCTACAGCCGTTATCTGAGTTCTGTTCCGATATAAGCTTTATAATAAATATTCTTGCGCCCCAGACACACCGGGGAAAGGGTATTAGTTGACCAATAGGATTATGATGACGTGGTCTACCGGGTCTCTGTCGTCTTCAAGGGAAGGGTCCAAGGGGTCTACTTTCGCGAATACGCCCGTAGGTGGGCCGAAGCGCTCTCGATCAACGGTCACGTGAAGAACATGATAGATGGAACGGTACATGCCGTGTTGGAAGGGGAGCCTGATGCAGTGCACGAGCTCATACGCAGACTAAAGGACGAGCATCCCCAGGCCAAGGTTACGCAGACGGAGATCAAGGTCGAGGAGGCAGAAGGGCTTGAGAGTTTTGAGGTGTTGCACTAGAGCTTGACGCCGTACACTTTCTCCGGATTGTCCCTATTGATCTTCCAGAGCACCGATTCATCTGCGCCTCTCTCCATCAGCTGCCGCATGCGTTTCGGAACGGTCGTGATGGCCAGCACCGCCCCCGGCCGCTCCGGGTCATCCATGAAGTCCGTCTCCAGCAGAAAGCGGTCTCCTTTTCCCAAGGCCTCCTGGACCAATGGTCTCGATGCCAGAACGGAAGGGTACAGTCCCCGGTTCTCCTCCGGGGTCACCAACGCCCCGCAGTAATGTTTAATCACTTTCTCCCTCTGCAGTCCGACGTTGTCCGCCATACGCCCCAGGTCCTCCATGCTCTCCGGGGTTGCGCTCTCGGAGTGGACGATCACCGGACAGCCACATTCCCCTGCCAAGCGCATTCCGTATGAAAGGATGTCGTTGGAGGCGGACAGGATCTCCGGCGATACCGGGAAGTGAGGGCGGCCGATCTCCCCAAGGCCGACGGCCAGCCCCTCTCGCACCAGATGCGCGGCGCTGTCCATGCCCTCCTTCATGATCTCCGTCGCCTTCTCCAAGGGCATGCGCTCCACGAGTTCCAGGAGCTGCACCGGGTACGGTCCCAGGGTGACGAAGGTCCTGGCCCCAACGGCGCGGGCCCCCTCGGCCATTCTCAACGTGATGCCGTATGCAGTGGTGAAATCATCGGCTTTCCTGATAGGCGCCTCTTCATAAGGCATGTGGCTCAGCACCAAATGGGTGCCGCCAGCGTTCAAAAAGTCCTTGACGGCCTCGACGTTCCGGCCCGAAGGCCTGAGGTGCACATGATTGTCGAGGACCGGGAATGGGAATCTCACTTCAACAAGCCCGCGGCCTTCAGTTCCTCGGTGATCTTGTTGACCGCCGCCTCTACATCCTCTTCCTTCTTGGCCCCAGTACAGACAAGCTTACCGGAGCCAAAGAGCAGGACTACAACCTTAGGCACGTCGATGCGGTAGACCAGCCCGGGGAACTGCTCAGGCTCATACTCCACCCTCTCCAATCCCAAAGAAATGGCGATGGCGTTAAGGTTGATCTCCTGGCCCAGATCGGATGAGGCGACGATGTTCTGCACATCGATCTTCGGTTTGACCTTGATCTTGATGCCCGCCTTCTCGATCTGCTTGGCAACCTTGTTTATGGCGATCTCGACGTGGGGCAGGGACTTGGCACCCGTGCACACTACCTTGCCACTGCGAAAGAGCAATGTCGCGGTCTTAGGGTCCTTGAGCCGGTAGATAAGTCCCGGGAACTGCTCCGGCTCATACTCGGCGCCGTCCAAGGCGAGGGCGATAGACTGTAGGTCAAGCTCTTCACCCAAGGTTGTGGAAGCCACGACGTTCTCGATCTGTATCTTGGCCAAATAGGACACCTTCCCGACCTTATTTAAATACCCCTTTATAAAGATTTGCGGTATTTGCTTATATTAGAAGGTTTACAAGCAAAATGACGGACGAGCCAAATTCTACCGTTGAAGATGGCGCAACGGCCCGATTCTGGCCAGTCGCCAACATTTATATATCTTCAAGATTATCATCTGAGTGTCAGACAAATAATCAATTTTTGTCGGACGAAAGACGGTCAGGGCACGGTCATGAGCGACAGCGAGAGGATAACCGTAAGGATCCAAGCGGACAAGCTGGGAGCACTGCAAGCGCTCGTGGATGGCGGCAAATTCCCGACCATATCCGATGCCATCCGAGCGGCCATCGATTCCTTCATCGAGACCAATTTCACCCCTGATCATATCCAGAGGGTCACGGTGGAGCTTCCCAAGGTCAAAGTGGTGGAGCTGGAGTCCCTCATCAGGGATGGTGATTCGGTGTCCATCGATGACGCTATTCGCAACGCGGTGCGCGAATACGTACGCATGAGATTGGAAAAGGCCATTGGCGAGATGCGGTGACCTCCCGCTCATCGCAGGAGCTGATGGATGGGATCACGCTTCGAAGGGCTGGACGAGTCCGAGTTAGAGCTGCACGAGCTCAACATCCTGGTGGTCGGTTGTGGAGGAGGTGGGTGCAACAGCATACATCGCCTCAACAACATCGGCATAGAGGCAGCCACGACCATCGCCATCAACACCGACCAGAAGTCCTTGAAGGTCACCGAATGCCCTAACCGTTTGCTGCTAGGAGCCGAATACACCAAGGGGATGGGCACCGGCGGACGTCCGGACGTGGGCGAGGAGTGCGCCCTGAACGCCTCTCCTATTCTCGCCAAGGTCTTCCAGGGGGTCGACCTGACGTTCATGATCACTGGACTGGGAGGAGGCACCGGTACCGGAGCTTCGCCAGTGATCGCGGACATCGCCCGCCGCTGCGGTTCTATGGTCATTTCGATAGCGACCACCCCCTTCAGCTTCGAGGGGGCGGTCCGGCGCAACATTGCGATAAAGGGCTTGAAGCGCCTGCGCGAGGCGTCGAACAGTATGCTGGTGCTAGACAACGATCGCCTGCTTCACATGGTGGAGAACTTGCCGGTGGACCAGGGGCTGGCCATCATAGACCAGCTCATCTCCGAGCTCATCAAGGGAACGGTGGACGCTCTCACCACGCCCTCCCTGATCAACCTGGATTTTGCCGATCTGCGCACCATCATGGAGCAGGGGGGAGTATCCACCATCCTCTTCGGGGAGAACGCCGACCCTGAGGCAGTGGTCCGCGACGCCATCAACAACCCGCTCTTGGACGTGGACATTCGGGGGGGTACGGGCGCGCTGATCCACATTGCCGGGGGTAGCAACCTGACCATGAGACGGGCCAACCGCATCGTGGCCAGCATCACCAAGGTGCTGGACGAGGAAGCGACCGTTAAGTTCGGGGTGCGCGTGGAGGAGGAGATGGGAGGGAACATCAGGATGATCGCCATCGTTACCGGCATCTCGGAGATGAACGGGCCATTTGCCCCCCCGGTCTCCCCGGGTGACGACCTGGGCAAGGTGCTTGGTAAGTACGGTCCGTGATTCACTTCCTCTTAATGATCTTGGCCGCGTCGCCGAAGATGCCCATGATGGTGTGGAACTCCCACCGGCTTGGCATGGCCCGGCCCATCATCCGGCGGAACATGATGGAGGTGCGTTCCCTTCGGAACTCAGGGTAGTTGATGGCATCCAGCAGTTCATCGAAGAACTCGTTCAACCTCTCCCGCTCATTTTCGCTAGCCTTCTTAGGAGAGCCAACGTGTACCTGCTTCTGATACAGCTCATAGAGCACGATGGTCAGTGCATGGGAGAGGTTCAAGATCGGATAGTCCTCATGCGAGGGGATGCTGACCAGCAGATCACAACGAGCCAGCTGCTCCTGGCTCAGGCCCAGGTCCTCCCGCCCGAACACCACCGCCACCTTCTCCTTCACGCCTTCCAGGCGCTCGGCGAACTCCCTGGGCGTGAGCGGAATGCGTATGTAATGCTTCTCACCGGCGGTCACGATGCCGCTCGTTCCGATGACGTGAAAGCAATCGGCGATCGCCTCCTCGAAGCTGTTGACCACCCGCGCCCGCTCCAAAATGTAATTGGCGTGCTTGGCGCGTTTGAACGCCTCGTCGGTCAGGGTACAGGGGTTGACCATGCACAGCTCGGTGAATCCGAAGTTGGCCATCGACCTAGCCACCGCCCCCACGTTGCCGTCGACCCGGGGCTCTACCAGTACCACCTTGACCTGCGGCATACCCCTGGGACAGCCGGCGCCGTTATTTAGAGGTTTTCAGACCGACTGCAAAGCATTTAGTCCCTGGCCCAGATATACTGGGCATGCTCGACCGGGTGGCGGTCAAGTTCGCCTACGACGGTACCAGGTTCATGGGCTCCCAGAGGCAGCCCCGCGAGCGCACCGCGGAGAGCGAATTGCTGTCGGCGCTCATCAAGATCGGGGCTATAAGCTCCCCGGGCGAGAACCGCTTCCGAGTGGCCAGCAGGACCGATCGGGGGGTCAGCGCGCTGGGCAACGTGTTCGCCGTGGATACCAGCTTCCGGCGCCAGGAGTTGCTGGGGGCGTTGAACGCGGTGTGCCGGGATATGTACTGCTACGCCTTAGCGGAGGTGCCGGACAGCTTCTCGCCCCGCAGGGCCAAGGAGCGCTGGTACCGCTACCACCTGCCGTACAGGGGGCAGGACCTCGGTCTGATGATAGAATGCGCCAGGGAGTTCCAGGGGGAGCACGAGTTCCGCCTGTTCTGCAAGCCCGAGGGCAGGACCACACTCCGCACCCTAGGATCGGTCGAGTTGCGCTTGGAGGATGAGATGGTCATCATCGACCTGAGGGCCAGGGAGTTCCTGCGTAACATGGTGCGCCGGATCGTCTCGGCCATGGACCAGGTGGGGCAGGGACGGGTCTCGCTGAACGAGGTCAGGTGCGCGCTGCAGGGCCAAGGTCGCTCTTGGGGATTGGCCGAACCGGAGGGGCTGTTCCTGATGGACGTGGACCACGGTCTGGACATGTTATCCGGACCGCTGGGCCCCATGCACGAGAGGGCTGTCCAGGAGAGGGACCGTGCATGGGTCCGCTGGAGCTACCACCGCCTTTTGGTGGAAAAGACCGATCTGGCACCGCCTTTTCCTGGAAAATGATATTAAACCTTTGTTGTAGCATGCTCAGCCCCCCTTGAAATACCCCGGTAGCGCTCGCTCATCGGTCCTCAGCAGATTGGAGAAGGTCCGCGGGGCGCGAGGGGGTCACCAGGACCCCCTCGACATCATCTTTTGTACCCGAGGGGCTATTGACCAGCAATGTTGATCGCTTTGACCGGCACACCCGGCACCGGCAAGAGCTCCACGGCCGCGGTCCTGTCCGCCCAGGGCTGGAAGGTATTGGAGGTGAACGACCTGGCCAAGAGGTACGGGCTGCTCAGGTGCAAGGACGTCGCTCGGGACAGTTACGAAATTGACCCTGACGAGCTCCAGGAGGCGCTGGAACGGGAAGGTTTCACCGAAGGCATCCTGGTCGGGCATCTGGCCCACCTGCTGGACGTGGACCTGATCGTGGTCCTGCGTTGCCATCCGACGGAACTGGCCGAGCGGCTTGCCGGGCAAGGATGGCCCCCGGGCAAGGTGAGCGAGAACGCCCTGGCCGAGGCGCTGGACGTGATATTGGCCGAGGCCATGGACGCCGGCGCTCCCGTTCTCGAGGTGAACACCACCGAGATGAGCCATCAAAGCGCCGCGGAGGCGGTCCTTTCCGTACTGGCCGGGGAAAAGGAAAAGTACGCCGTGGGAAATATCGACTGGAGCGAGGAGGCGTTGCGATGGTCCTAGATTCTAAAAGGGACAAGGTGGACTTCATCATGGACCCGATCGCCAACGCCTTGAAGGGCGTGCATCCGGACATCATCTCCTTCACCGCCCTGGGGTTCGCGGCCCTGGCCGGGATCACCCTCTACTTCTCTTACGATCATTGGCTACTGCTCCTTCCCATCTCTGCCCTGCTGGTCCTGATCAGCGGCCTGTTCGACGGGTTGGACGGCAAGGTGGCGCGGCTGGCCGGCAAGGCCGACAAGAGGGGCGACTTCCTGGACCACGTG
>CAZXTA010000070.1:0-8635 GCA_964642865.1 uncultured Methanomassiliicoccus sp.
CTGGAAGGGCTGCAGAAGCAGCTGGTGGAACAGAAGGCCCGCCTGAAAAGGGTCACCGAGAACGTCACGGCCAAGCAGGGCGAGCGGGAAAGGGTGACGTCCCAGGCCGCGGAGCTAGGATTGCAGGTCACAAAGCTGGACGGTGAGCTGAGCGAGCTCAAGGAGCAAAGGGAGGCCCGCTCCAAACGCCTCCTGGAGATAGCCCCGGCCGAGCTATCCCAGAAGCTGAGGGAAGTGCAGGCCGCGGTGGTCAGCACCTCCCAGTCGCTATCGGAGAAGCGCACCGAGCACGGATCCCTTCGGATGAAGGCGGAGGACCGCGAGAGGCGCCTGGCCGAGATGGCCGAGCAGGAGCGGCATTGGCAGGAGAAACTACGACAGCTGGAGGCCCAGGGCAAGGCCGCCGGGGAGGCGGAGAACAGGCTGCGCGTGGATCTCTCGGCCATCAAGAGGATCGAGGATTCCATGGGTCAGGAGATCACCGCCCTGCGGGACGAGAAGGAGGGACTGCTACGGCGGAAGGGGGAGACCCAGGCCGACCGAGAGAAGGTCCTGGTCAAGCTAGAGACATCCAACGACTTCCTCATTGGATTGAACACCAAGCGGACGGTGGCGATGGAGCAGTTGAGGGAGCTACAGCAGGAGATCGCCAAGCACAACCTGACGGTCAGCTATCCGCTGCCCCCTCTGGAGGACATACGCTCCGAGATGGTGCTGTGCGAGCACTCCCTCAACGACATGGGGGCGGTGAATCTGCGCGCGATCGAGGATTACGAAGAGAAGAAAGCAAGGCATGTGGAGCTGCGGGTCGAGACCAAGCGGCTGGAGGGCCAGAGGGACCAGCTGGTTGCCCTCACCGACCAGCTGAACGAGAGGAAGAAGGTCAACCTGGTGAAGGTGTTCGACGCGGTCAACGCCAACTTCCGCCGGGCATACGCCGAGCTGTCCGGGGGCGGAGAGGCGGAGCTCCTGCTGGAGAACCCCCAGGACCCGTTCCAGGGTGGGCTGAACATCAAGGCCCGGCCGCGCAACGGCAAGGTGCTTAGACTGGAGGCGCTGAGCGGAGGGGAGAAGAGCCTGACCGCTCTGGCATTCATCTTCGCCCTGCAAGAGTGGCAGCCCTCACCGTTCTACCTGCTGGACGAGGTGGACATGTTCCTGGACGCGGTCAACGCGGAGATGGTCGCCAACCGGGTCAAGAAAAGCAGCTCCACCGCCCAGTTCGTGCAGATCTCCCTGAGGAAGGTCACCCTGAACAAGGCCGACCACATCATCGGGGTGACCAAGCCGGCGGGGGGCATATCCAACGTCATTTTCAAGCCGAACATCGGCGACTTCAGCGAGCTGGAGAAGGAGATAGAACTGCCTGAGGAGAAGGCCATGAGGGATGAGGAATGATAGAGGTTGCGAGCTTGGACAACGTGCTGGAGCACCTGATGTTCCACAAGGCTTTGATCGACGAGGAACGCGGTGGAGAGAAGATCGACCGTTACCTGGAACTGCTGCGCTCGTCCGAGGGCGAGCACCAGTACGCCGGCCGGGAACCATTGGACCGCTCCCTGCAGATGGTCTTCGAACTAGTGCTGAGCAACGACCTGGACCCGTGGGACGTGGACCTCATGAAGTTCGCCAAGCTGTACGGGCAGAGGATGCTCTCTGAGGAGGTGGACTTCATCGTGGCCGGGAAGCTCATGCACATGGCCTGGAGCATCCTGCACATGCAGTCCCGTGAGGTTCTGAACATGAACGAACGGAGGGAGGAGCTGTTCTGTGCCGACTGGGATCTGGATTCCATGGACCAGTTCATGGACCAGCCGCTTCCGGCCATCGACCTGACCATCCCGGAGGAGATGGAGCTCAATGAGGTGGTAAGGCATCACTGCACCCGCCCGGTGGGGCTGGTGGACCTGCTGGACGCCTTCGATACCGCCCAGCAGGAGGTGGAAGTGGCATTGCACCGACAGAAGGTCCGCGAGCAGCTGCTGAAGGCCCAGGGAAGATTCGACTGTAAGAGCCATTGCGACGACCAGGAGAAGGATGCGGCCGAGACCTGGGAGAGGATCGTCCGTTGCGGCTCCGGTCCCATAGCCCTGGAGGACCTCTTCGACGGGAACAAGGAGGACAGCATAAAGGTCTTCGTCTCCCTGCTGTTCCTGGCCTGCAGCGGCAAGATATCGCTGTGGCAGGACGAGCTGCCCTACGGGCAGGTCTTCCTAGAGATCAAGCTTCCCTGGGACATCGGCCAGCTGGTGGATGGACAGGAGGCGAAAGTGATGCTCCCCGATGTGCAGTTGGTGATGTGAAGTGAAGAGGGCAGCGGTGGAGGCCGTGCTATTCGCCGCGTCGCAGCCTCTACGGGCCAGCGACATCTCCGACATGTGCGGTATCAGCACCGACGCGGTGCGCAGGGAGCTGAGGCGGCTGGAGAAGGAGTACGCGGAGCGCGGGTCGGCCATCGAGGTTGTCAAGATCGGGCAGCGCTATTCCATGCAGCTGCGGGTGGAGTTCACCCATTACGCCCTGCCCTTCGCCGATCAGGAGATACCCCCGGAGGTGCTCAAGACCGCCTCCATCATCGCCTACAACCAGCCGATATTGCAGAGCGACCTGGCCAAGATGCTGGGGTCTGGCGTTTACGAAAGGGTCAAGGTCTTGCGGCAGCGGGGGCTGGTCACCGGAAAGCACGTCGGTCAGACGCTGCTGCTGAGCACCACCCGGGAGTTCTCCGAGAAGTTCGGGTTGGGGACAAGAAAGGAAGAGATCAAGGAGGCGATGGAATCAAAGCACAATCAATGAGCGAGAAGGACCTGGATGGGTGGGCCATCAATCGCATTCCTCCCCAGGCCGGAACGTTGGTGCGGAATACCAGAGGGGAGAGCATGAGCCTGATCAGCGTGTCCGACGTAATCCTGCAGAAGGACTTCGTGGGCTATGTGCGCAGGAACGCCACCAACGACAGGCCAGCAGCTTTCAAGCTGTGAGGGCCCTCCCAGGCCTGGCGAAAAGGTTTAAATGTAGGGGCACAATGCCTACGGGAGTGATTAAATGGTAATGCCTCTAGCGCTCATGGAGAAGACCCTGAACAAGAAGGTGTCCCTCCTGCTCAAGGACAACCGGGTCTTGGAAGGAAAGCTCACCGGTTACGATGAATATATGAACATGGTGCTGGAGGATACCGAGGAGCGCACCGCGGAGCAGACCAGGCGACTTGGCGTGGTCATTCTCCGTGGGAACAACGTCGTCAGCATATCGCCCCTCTGATAACTTTTCATGAAAGCCTTGATCCTGGCCGGGGGTAAGGGCACCCGGCTGAGGCCTTTGACATTGACTACACCTAAACCTCTACTACCCCTTCTCGGAAAGCCCCTGGTCATGCACATCATTGATGCCCTGCCGGCGAAGGTGGACACTGTGGTGCTGGCGGTCAGCTACATGAAGGAGGCACTGGAGGACCATTTCAGAAAGAACGACTGCGGCCGCAAGGTGGTGCTGGTGAACGAGAATAGGCCACTGGGCACAGGAGGGGCAATCCGCAACGTGCGCCAGCATCTGGACGGGACCTTCCTGTGCTTCAACGGGGACATCATCAGTTCCCTGGACCCCTCCTCCCTCCTGCATTTCCACCGGAAGATGGGAGGCATAGGCACCCTGGCCCTGTGGCAGGTCCCGGACCCCTCGACCTTCGGGGTAGTCAGACTGCAGGACCAGCGAGTGGTCGATTTCCAGGAGAAGCCAGCCCCCGGGACGGCGTTCTCCGACCTCATCAACGCCGGGGTCTACGCCTTTGAGCCAGAGGTCCTGGACCACATCGGGGAGGGCGTGGTCTCGTTGGAGAGGGAGGTGTTCCCCAAAATACTGGACAGGGGGCTCTTCGGCTATCGATTTGGCGGTTACTGGATGGACTGTGGTACGCCCGAGAGCTACCTGAGTGTGCAGTCGTTGCTGATCGACCACGGCCAGGACCTTTTCCGGCCAGCCCAGCTGGAAGGAGCGGAGGTGCTGGGGCCGAACCATCTGGACGGGGTGGAGATGGTCAGGTGTCGGGTAGGCCCCCACGTCTGCGCCCGGCCCCGCTCCCGCATCGCGGACGGTTCAACGGTCGAGCGCTCCATGCTCATGGAGGGGGCCAGGGTCGGCCGGGGATGCCAGGTGAGGGACAGTATCCTGGGCCCCGGGGTGGTGGTGGAGGACGGCCAGACGGTGTTTGGAAAGGTGCTGGTTTCTGCAACTTCCAGGGGATGAGAGGGCCATCCACTAGGTATATATCCCATCAGACTTTTGTCGAAATAGGTTTGGGGTGGAGGTCTGGCTAACGGCAGAACAGATACATTGATCGCCGCTATCAGTCGGAAGAGGTTCCGCACCGGATGGACCGCGTTCATAGTGGCCTTTTTCCTGTTCTTCGTCATCCTGCCGACCGTTTACATCCTCAGCTACGCCTTCACCAACTGGGGCTCCATTCAGACGTTCGTCCTGGACGACCCGGCCACCATGGACGTGATCATGGGGGCCATCAGCGCCTCGTTCCAGATCGCCGGGATAGTCACCGTCATAGACATATTGGTGGGACTGCCCATGGCCTGGATGCTGGTGCGCAAGGAGTTCCGGGGCAAGAGGTTCCTGGACACTCTCATAGACATGCCCCTGGCGGTCCCCACCGCCGCGCTGGGGTTCTCCAGTGCCATATTCTTCGCTGTGACCCCGGAGAGCCTGATGGCCCCCTCCTTCGCCCTGAACGCCATCAGCTCGCCCTACCTGCTCATCATCCTACTGCACGTGGTCTTCTCCTACCCTTACATGGTCCGTTCGCTGTCTGCCATACTGGTGCAGATCGACCAGACATACGAGACGGCCGGCCGGACGCTGGGCGCCAGCGCGTTTACCGCCGCCCGCACCATCACCCTGCCCCTGTTCCGGGCCGGGTTGGTCACCGGTATCATCCTCTGCTTCGCCCGCAGCCTCAGCGAGACCGGGGGCACCATGATCGCATTGGCCACCATGGCCAACTCCCAGAACTTCCAGACCGGCCCGACCATGATCGGGGACTGGAAATCGATGCTCAGTGGCAATCCGGACCTGGCCGCCCCACTGGCCTTCGTGAGCATACTGCTCATCATCCTGGCCCTGGTCCTGCTGGCGGCCCTCAAGCTGGTCATCATGAAGGTGCGCCTGCCCATGGGGCGTATCTGGCCCCGGCCGGAGCGCCTGCTCTCCCGGGGACTGGTCCCCAAGGCCAAGGACGGGGGGGCCATCTTATTCCTTGCCTTCTTCGTGCTCCTGCCCTCGTTCTTCATCTTCACCTACGTGCTGAGCGTGACCCCCACCGCTTTGGACTGGACCCCTTTCATGGACAGCCTGGTGTTCTCCTTCCTCATCGCCGGGGTGGTGACGGTGGTCGACATCGCCCTGGGGGTCCCTCTGGCCCTGTACATCGCCAAGAACCGCAACGGCAAGCTACCAGCGGTCCTGGACGTGCTGGTGAACGTTCCATTGATCGTACCCACGGCCGCCCTGGGCTATTCTCTGGGGGTCTTCTGGACCGGTCAGAACCTCATTCCCACCTACGACGTCCTGCTCATCATCCTGGCCCACGTGGCCTTCACCTATCCCCTGGTAGTGCGCAACGTGTCCGGGGCGGTGGAGGAGGTGGACCCCACCTATGAGGAGACCGCCCGCACCCTGGGGGCGCGTCCAGTGCAGGCCTTCCGCCGGGTGCTCTACCCCATGATCAAGGGCTCCATCCTGGCAGGGGCCATCATGGCATTCACCCGCAGCCTGGGTGAGACGGGCGCAACCCTGGCGGTGGTGGCCAACGCCAATACCGCGCCGGTATATATCGTGGGCCTCATCAGGTCCGGCGGATACTACACTGCCAGCCTGGCCTGCATCATGCTCATCGTGGTCTCCTACATGGCCATGCTGACCTTGCGCTACATCACCAATCACAGGAGGTCCGCCTGATGCCGACGGTGAAGCTGGTCAACCTGAGCAAGAGCTTCGGGGACATCAAGGCCGCTGATGGACTGGACCTGGAGGTGCAGGACGGAGAGTACCTGTGCCTTCTAGGTCCCACCGGGGCGGGGAAGACCACCGCGCTGCGCATCATATCCGGACTACTGAGCCCGGATGAGGGGCGTGTGCTGTTCAACGAACGGGACTGCACCCGCATGGAGGTGGAGGAGCGCAAGGCGGCGCTGCTCTCCCAGTCCTACGCCCTGTTCCCCCAGCTGACCGTGGAGGACAACATCATCTTCGGTCTGAACATCCGCGGGGCCCAGGAGCGGCTCAAGGAGCAGGTGCTCATCGGCATGCTGGACCTGGTGCGTCTCTCTGGACGCTCGGACGCCTATCCCTGCGAGCTGAGCGGGGGCATGCAACAGCGCACCGCGTTGGCCAGGGCGCTGGCCTCGGGGGCGGAGGTTCTCCTGCTGGACGAGCCTCTGCGGGCCCTTGACGCCCGCCTGCGCATCTCCCTGCGCAAGGAGCTGCGCTCCCTGGTGAAATCGCTGAGGATGACCGCCATCCATGTCACTCACGATCACGACGAGGCTCTGGTCATGGCCGACCGGGTGGCCATCATCCGCCACGGACGCATACTGCAGGTAGGCACCCCGGCCGAGATATGGGACCAACCGGTCTCCCCCTTCGTGGCCAATTTCGTGGGCCAGTCCAACTTCTTCACCGGGGAGGTCCTGGAGTCCCGTCCGTTCACCCTCCTGCGTACCGAGGAGGGTCTGCTCCTTAAGGGCCGCCCGTCTGAACTGCCGCAGGGTAGCAAAGCGGTGCTGGGGGTCAAGATCGGCAACACCGAGGTCTCCCGTGAGGGACCGGGGTACCTCCCGGCCACGGTGGAGAGGATCATATTCGAAGGCCGCAACCTGCATCTGGACCTGATGATGGACAACGGCGTTCGCATAGCATCCAAGATCCCGTCTTGGATGAGGAAGAAGGTGGTCCTGGGGGACCGAGTGAAGGTCCATTGGGAGGAGGAAAAGGGAACGGTCTTCCCCATACCCCCCGGTGGATTGGAGGAAGAGCTGAAGGTGGAATGAATGCCAGAGGTTAAATTGGTGGGACTGAGTAAGAAATACGGCAAGGTCGTGGCGGTCAACCAGGTCTACCTAACGGTGTGCGACGGAGAGTACGTGACCGTGCTGGGGCCGTCCGGCTGCGGCAAGACGACCCTCATCCGCATGATCGCCGGTATCATCGAGCCGACCGAAGGCAAGGTCTTCATCGGGGGCAAGGACATGACCGGTGTGACCATCGAGGACCGGGACATCGGCTACGTGTTCCAGAACATCGCTCTGTTCCCACACCTCACCGTGCAGAACAATGTCTCCTACGGCCCCAGGGCCAGGGACCTCCCCCTGAAGGAACAGGTAGAGATCTCCCGGAAGTTCCTGGATATGGTCAAGCTGCTGGACAAGATGGGCATGTTCCCCTCGGAGCTGTGCGGAGGGGAGCAGCAGAAGGTCTCCCTTGCCCGGGCCCTGGCCACCGGATCGGACCTGTTGCTGCTGGACGAGCCCCTGTCGGCCTTGGACTCCCGGGTCAAGGTGGACCTGCGTTACGAGCTGCGTCGGTTGTCGAAGGAGTTGGGCATCACCACCATCCACGTCACCCACGATCAGGAGGAGGCGCAGTCCGTCTCGGACCGCATCGTGCTGATGCGGGCGGGCATGGTGGTGGAGACCGGAACGCCGGAGGAGCTGTACACCAGGCCGCGCAACATCTTCACCGCCAACTTCATCGGGGAGACAAATCTACTGGAGGGGTGGGTGAAGGAGGTCGGGAACGGATCTTCGACCATCGAGCTGAGGAACGGTGGCCTGGTCAGGGTGGCCCAGGATGACATAGAAGCGGGGGACGCGGTGGTGATATCCGTGCGCCCGGAGTTCGTCTTCCCGGCCGAGGAGGGCATGAAGGCCGTAGTGACCAACATGACTTATATGGGCACTTACTGGCGGATAACCGCCAACACCGAGGACGAGGAAGAGGTATCCTTCGATGTGACCACCCTGGATGGGAATCATTTAACTATTGGTAAGGAACTTTATTTAGCGGTCAATCCCAAAACCGCGGTGCTTTACCCCAAACCGGAATATGGCATAGAAGAGGCGATCAAACTTGAGTGAAAGGACATCGTTGTTGGAATGGTTCTATTCGAGACGGGAGTCGGTAGTATCAAGGGACATGAGAGGGCACGCCCAGTACGTGGGGGACACCATTTTCGAGTTCAATCGGGCCATGTCCTCCCTGTGCCAGGAGGACAAGGAGAAGGCCATCGACGCCCTGAAGCGCTCCTTCCTTGCGGAGAAGGCCGCGGACGCCCGGGAGCAGTCCCTGTCCGAGGAGCTTTCCCGGGGCGACCTGGAGGAGAAGAACCGGGAGGACCTGCTGCACCTGGTCCGGCGCATGGACTACGCCGCCGACTGGTGCAAGGAGGCGGGAATGAACCTGCAGCTGGTGCTGGAATTAGGCATACCCGTGCCGTCCAACATCTGGAACAAGTTCTGTATCATGACCAGGGAGCTGGAGCGCATGGCCAGGGGTCTCAAGGTCTGCGTGGACAATCTGGGAATGAACAACGACCTGGTCATCAAGACCCGTCGGGAGATCGAGGAATCGGAGC
>CAZXTA010000071.1:0-8568 GCA_964642865.1 uncultured Methanomassiliicoccus sp.
TTTGCCCTTTTAGAACATTGTCCCGTGTTTGATGATTTATTAAGAATTGGATGGTGCCGCAGGCCGGGCTCGAACCAGCGACTTCAAGATTTCAATCCTCCAGGCTCGCGCCGTGAGGGACTTCAGTCTTGCACTCTCCCAACTGAGTTACTGCGGCTTAGCCACCCCATAATTGAGGACGATTAAATAATTTGCCTCTTGAGACGGTTCCTGGGCCATGAAGACCGTGGGGGGAGAGCGGTGGGAAAACGTCTTTTATACGAATAATCGCCGTGGGCCAGTTGATAATAATGATTTTGATTTCTTCGCGACATATTTATATAGTCCGCATTACGTAAATCATCCAGGCGATTTTGAGGTTACCAGCATGGTGGAGCGAATCCCAATCAGCAGACCGTTCAGCGCGTCTAGTCGTTCCAAGTTCATTAAAAGGGATAAGGAAGGGGTTGCCTCGGTCATAGGTACCATATTGGCCCTGCTGGTCTTTATGACCTTCCTGACCATGTTCACCAACACCTGGATACCGGTGTGGATGAAAGAGAACGAGAAGAACCACATGGACGAATCGCTGACTCAATTCGGTGAGATGAAAGGCAAGATAGATAGTCTCATTGTCAACGCTCAGGTGACACAGAAGCCGACCATAAACATGTTCCAGACCATTAACCTGGGTTCTGACGGTGTGCCCATATTCTCGTCGCCTACAGCTGGTTATCTATTCTTGAAGCCCGGTGGCGCCAATGATACTGGTGTCAATGTCAATTTCAATTACAATTTTTACAATACAGTTGTAGGTGTAAATGAGAATGGAGGGGGCTGCGTGGAATTCTATGCCCCCAACCGGTATTACGTACCTCAATGGTACGCTTACGAGAACGGTGCGATCATCGTGTCCCAGGATACAGGCATGGCCATGCGGGCAACTCCTTCCCTGGTCTTCTCAGTAAATAATGACAGCAGCGTAAATGTGCAGTTCGACCAGGTAGACTTTATCGGCAGCAACGACACCATAGTTGGGCTGGGGACCGCAGGGATAATCATTGACCTCATCTATCATGATTCCCAGACCTACATGGTATGCGGATCGACGAATCCGGAGACCAACGGTAAATTGGTGCTTGAGTTCACCACTAGGTACAACACCACCTGGGCCAGCTTCATCGATGACGCCGCTCAGAGCGCCGGACTTGAGAACTACAACCTTACTACGACGATACTTTCATATGGCGAGTATCGACCCATATACGTCCTGACATTGACTATCGACAATGTGAACCAATTCACGCATAATCGGGCCTATGTGAATCTGGACCTGGAGTACTAACGGGGTGAGAAGTTGGAGAACGTGGCAAATGAAACGGAAGATCAGGGTAATACGTTCCGCAGCCCCGAAAAGAAAAAGGAAGTGGAAGAATGGGGCACTTTAAGCAGGTCAGAGAGGATGCGTAACTCCTACCTCAAACTCCTGAGAAGGATGGTGCCGAATCGCGCCAGCCGAGTGATGGTCCCTTTGAGCGCGGTACAACGGTCGCACCATCAAGGCTCGGCGATTACCGTGATCCCGCCAATATCTGATCCAAGCATTGATGTGCTTGACACCTACATGGTGGTCCAGGACTACGCCTATGTGCGGATCGTCTACAACAATACTAACAGCGAATATCTCTACGAGGTCATCGAGCCGAGTCTGAGCCCTGAGGAGCAGGAACTGCTAGATCTGATCAAAGACACCTTGCATCGCACCCTGGGATATGAATGGGAGAAGTTTACCCAGCTGGATAAGGAGGAGTATCTCCGGGAGAGCGTGGAGAGCTTCATCCGCACCCGGGGAATTAAGATCGAATATCTCACCAAGAAGCGCATCGGCTATTACATCACCCGTGACTTCGTGGGACACGGCGTCATCGACGTGATGATGCGCGACGACATGGTGGAGGATATTTCCTGTGACGGGTACAACGTTCCGCTCTTCGTCTTCCACGGAAAGTGGGAGAGCATACGCACCAACATCATATTCACCAACGAGGACTCGTTGAATTCCTTCGTGGTCACCCTGGCCCAGCGGAGCACCAAGCAAATATCGGTGGCCTCACCCATCCTGGACGGGACGACGGTCGAAGGACATCGCGTTCAGGCCACGTATTCCAGGGAGGTGACTACCAGAGGTTCGACGTTCACAATCCGGCGGTTCAAGAACAAGCCTTTCACCCCCACGGACCTGCTAAGGTACAAGACGGTCAGCCCGGAGATGATGGCCTACCTGTGGATAGGGGTGGAGAACGGGGAGTCCATGATATTGGTGGGCGGGACGGCCAGCGGCAAGACCAGTACCCTAAACTCACTGGCCATATTCATTCCGCCCGGGGCCAAGATCGTCACCATCGAAGACACCCGTGAGATTAATCTCCCCCATGAAAACTGGATACCGGGGGCCACCAGGACCGGGATCGGCGAGAAGGACAAGGAGGGGCGCGCCCCTGGGGAGATCGACATGTACGACCTGGTGCGTGCCGCCCTGCGTCAGAGGCCCAACTACATCATCGTGGGGGAGGTCCGTGGCAAGGAGACCTACATCATGTTCCAGGCCATGGCCACCGGCCATAGCACTTACTCCACTATGCACGCGGATTCGGTGAAGAGCATGGTCAACAGGTTGGAGAACCCGCCCATCAACTGCCCCAGGATCCTGCTCACCGCCCTGCGCAACGTGCTCATACAGTCCCAGGTCAAGGTGGGCAATGATTTCGTCCGCCGCATGAAGCAGATCGTGGAGATCGTGGGATTCGAGCCGGAGACCAACGAGCTCATCACCAACACGGTGTACGAGTGGGACCCGGCCACCGACCGTTTCATGTTCAAGGGGCACGCCTTCCTCTTTGACAAAATAATGGAGATGAAGTCGCTGACCAACGACGAGATGATGGCCGAGTTCGACCGGCGAGTGGAAGTTATGAATTACCTACTGAAGAAGGACTTACGCAATCATCGGGATATCTGGAACCTGGTCAACTCCTACTACAAGGATCACGAAAAAACGCTGGACCGCATCCACAAGGACCTGGCCGCCATGGAGGTGAACTGATGTCCGGACAAGAGGACCTCTTCACACGCATAGATTCGACCAAGAAATCTTACTTGCGCACCAAGAGCATCGCGCCCAAGCACGACGCGGAGCTGGGACCGCGCATCATCAAGCTGCCTGAGGGTGTGGTGCCTGACTACGTCAAGCTGACCCACTACCAGGAATTCTGCTGGCGGACCGTGGGCAAGACGGTCTCCAGGCGCATGAAACCCAACGCCAAGCTGGAATTGACGCTGATGCAGGCACACATGCGTCTAAGACCGGAGGAGTACACCGCTTACATCTGGATGACCACCCTGTTGGTCGGAATAATAGCCCTGGTGGGCTCCCTGCTCTTCGGCGGGGTACTCATCGCCTACCTTGGCATCGAGCCGAGCATGGTGCTGTTGTTCTCCGTGATGATCGTGGTATTGCCGATCGTCCTCAGCTACGTGGTCATTGGCGCCCTGCCGGGGTCAAAGGCCAAGGCCAGGGGGCGGGACATAAACAAACGCCTAGGGGCGGCCATGAGCTTCATATCCGCCATGGCCAGCGCCGATGTCAACATCGACGTGATATTCAAGGAGCTCTCCCGCCAGCCCATATATGGGGAGATCAAGAGCGAAGCGGAGTGGATCACCAGGGACACGGAGCTGCTGGGGACGGACGTGCTCTCGGCCATAAACCGAGCGGCGCAACGCACACCCTCCCTCCGGTTCCAGGAGTTCCTGCAGGGAGTGGTCACTACCTCCACTTCCGGAGGGCAGCTGAAGCCATACTTCCTGCAGAAGGCCGAGCAGTATGAGAAGGAAAACAAGTTGGAGATCAGGTCCCAGCTGGAGACGCTCGGCCTGATGGCCGAATCGTTCGTTACCGTAGTGGTGGCCTTCCCCCTGTTCCTTATCGTTATCATGGCCATCATGGCCATTGTTCCGGGTGCGGGCGGCAACACGGATACTACCGTGCTGCTACTGTACCTAGTGGTCGGTCTGATGGTGCCGTTCTCCCAATTTGGCTTCATATTTTTCATCTGGAATATAACCAAGGAGTCCAGTATGTGAGGTGAAGAAATGGCTGAGAACGAACTGTTGGAAATTGGGCAACTGACCCTTAAAAAGAGCGATTACAGCCGGACCCTCTTCATTATCGGCGGGGTCCTCCTGGTCGTGTTCTCCTTCGTCGGCGTACTGGAGGCCGTTGGGGGCCTGGACACCGGGCTGCAATGGATAGACTGGGTGGCTATAGGCCTCATGGCCCTGTGCGGTCCGTACGGTTTCTACACCACGTACCAGTTCAAGAAGGTCAAGGAGATCGAGTCCAGATTGCCCGATTTCTTGAGGGATGTGGCCGAGGGCGGCCGCTTCGGCATGACCTTGGCCGAGTCTATTAGGGTGTCCTCCCGGGGCCGTTACGGAAGATTGACCCCGGAGATCCAGAGGATGGCTAGTCAGATTGATTGGGGCGTGCCGGCCACCGACGCCATCAGGCTCTTCATTGACCGAGTGGATACCCCGCTGGTGCGCCGGATGACCTCCATAGTCATAAAGGCCAATGATGCCGGAGGGAACGTGGCGGACGTGCTGGAGATGGTGGCCCACGATGCCAGGGAGACGCTGCTAAACCGCAACGAGCGCAGCATCGCCATGTCCACCTATACCGTGGTCATATACGTGGCGTTCGCTGTGTTCCTGGCCACCATATTCATTCTCAATACGACCTTCCTCCCGCAAATGGTGAAGGCTGGAAGCCAAATCGGCGAGGGCGCCCCTGCCGTCGGGGACGTGCCGGTGCAGGTGCAGTCGGACGTGATACCGCAGGTGCAACTGGTGTTCGTCATCTCAGTGGTCATACACGCCTTCGGGGACGGCATTCTGGCGGGAGTATTACAGGATGGCAGGATAGCGAACGGGTTCCGTCATTCCTTCATCATGCTGTTGTTGGGACTGATAGGCACCAGGTTGTTGGGGTGATGCAAAATGGCGATTAGCGGAAAGGAACCACTGAAGGACCTGGAGACGCTCATCGAAAGAGGGGAACTGCAGGTCCAAAGGTCCAAGAAGCCTACCTTCAAAGACTACTACATAGAGATGGTGCACCGTTTGTCCAAGAAGCCGGTGCGGGTCTTGGTTCCCAGCCAGACTGAGGATCGGGACCGTTTGAAAGGGCGTATCACCGAGATACCCAAGATCACCGAGAATTACATAGACGAGGTGGAGATAGCCTCGGTGCTGGATCCCTATTCATACGTGAGAATAAAATTCGATAACATCGCCAACGAGTACCTTTACGAGGTGATCGAGCCTTCGCTATCGGAGGACGAGGCCATTCTCCTGGAGATGCTGAAGAACAGCGTCGTGCTGACCATAAACAAGGCCGACCAAGTCAGCAACCGGGAGAAGGAAAGCATCCTGCGCGAGGTGACGGACGAACTGCTCAAGACCATAGGGGTCGGTCTGAACCTGGACTCCCTGGAAAGGATCCATTACTACTTGCGCCGGGACTTCATCGGTTACGGGGCCATTGACGTCATGATGGTCGACCCTCATGTGGAGGACTGCTCCTGCGACGGGGTGAACGTGCCGTTGTACATCTTCCATCGCAAGTACGGCTCCATCAAGTCCAACGTGAAGTTCGAGACGGGCGAGGAACTGGATGCCTTCGTGGTCTGGCTGGCTCAGAAGTGCGGCAAGCACATCTCGGTGGCAGAACCACTGCTGGACGCCACCATACCTGACGGGTCCAGGCTTAACGCCACCTTGGGCATGCACGTGACGAAGAGAGGTTCGTCGTTCACCATCAGGCGCTTCAAGGATAACCCCTTCACCCCGGTGGACCTACTTCGCTTCAAGACCTTGAGCACGGAGATGATGGCCTACCTGTGGATATCCACCGAGTTCGGCAGCTCCATGATGGTTTGCGGCGGGACGGCCAGCGGCAAGACCACCACCCTGAACGCGGTGCTCCTTTTCATTCCACCGCAGATGAAGATCATCAGCATCGAGGACACCAGGGAGCTGAACTTACCGCACGAGAACTGGATCCCAGGCCTCACCCGCGAGGCCTTCGGTGGTCGCAAGAGCGCCTTCTCCGGTTCGGTGGACATGTACGATCTGTTGACGGCGGCCCTCAGGCAGCGCCCGCAGTACTTGATGGTGGGCGAGGTCCGTGGCAAGGAAGCGTACGTCGTCTTCCAGGCCATGGCCACCGGGACGATATCCTACTCCACCTTCCACGCCGAGGACGTGCAGGCCATGGTACATAGGATGGAGAACGACCCTATCAACCTGCCTCGGGCCCTCATAACCGCCCTGGACGTGGTCTTGCTGCAAGCCCAGGTCAAGGTAGGCACCAAGATGACCAGAAGGGTCAAGTCTCTGACGGAGATAGTGGGTATGGACCCTGAGACCGGGGAGCTGATCACCAACTCGGCCTTCACCTGGAACCCGGCGGACGATTCCTTCAACTACAGCGGGCATTCATACATCTTCGAGAAGGTGAGGACCATCAAGAACTGGTCTCCCCGGGAGATGGAGAGGGAATGGAGGCGCCGTGTGGAGATCCTGGAGTATATGAAGAAGATCGGAGTGGACAACTACCGTCAGGTGGCCAAGATCATCTCCACCTACTATAAGAACCCGGACAAGGTCATGAAGGAGGTCCGGGAGGTAATGAGCCAGAACTAGAGGTTCTGAGAACTTTACCATTGGCCTTTCGGCCCTTTTTTCTTCTATGTTTAAGGGGCCCTCGCGCAAGTGAGGATCCCCTCAGCACATTATTTTTATCCTCATTTCCGCAGATCAGGGAATAAGTCGAAGCTAAATCTCCTGTCCAGGTCCCTGACCTTCTTAGGCACCTCGAAGCTCAGCTCGGTCCCTTCGCTCTTGACGACGTACGATTTCGAATTTTCCTCCAGCATGATCGAGAGCGGTTTGGCATCGAGACGCGGGCGGAGGTCCCGCGCGTCCAGTATCTTCTCCCATCTCGATCCCGCCAGTGCAGCGGGAGCGCCTCCTCCAACGTCGGCAGGATGTCCTGCAACAGGACATCAAGGAGCTGGGCGTTGCCCCGCTCCTTTACTGATGTCATTCGGACCGCTTCGAGGGCGGTCCTCTTCCCCCCTCCACCAGACCAAGCCCGGGATCGAGCTTGCCACCTGATGACATGTTAAAAGAGGTTCCCCGCTGATTTGGGTAATTGCATAACAGCCCAAGGCGGGAGAACCATGTACTATATTGGACTGGACATACATAAAAAGGACACTCAGGCCTGCGTTCTGAACGAGAAAGGCAAGTTCGTTCACGGGGAACGGATAAGGACCGATGTCAAAGACATCGGTCATTTCTTTGAGAAGATAGAACGGATGAACGATGACGACCTTTTGGTCGTCATCGAGGCGACCGGCTTCTACTTCTGGATCTATGACGTCATCGCAGGACGGGGTCATCATGTCAAGGTCGTGCATCCGAACCGGGCAAAGGCATTGATGAAAGCAAGGTCCAAGACGGACAGGAACGACGCGCTGATGTTGGCCGAACTGCTTCGGCTGGGCGGCTTGGATGGGATATATGTTCCCTCCGTGGAAAATAGGGAGCTGAGAGACCTGACCAGGCACCGGGAGTCACTGGTCAGGAAGAAGGGGGATCTGAAGAGGGAAATAATCGGGTCATTGGATCAGCACGGGATCAAGGTCCCGGCGGAGTTCAAGACGAACTTCTCGAACAAGTTCAACGAGCATGTTCGGGGGTTGGGCGTTTTCATCATCAACGAAAAGCTCGATCTTCTCGACACGACGGTCGAGAAGCTGAAGAACGTCGAGGCTATGATAGAAGGACGTTACAGCAAGGACGATGATGTCGAGCTGATGATGACGATGCCCGGCATAGGCATCGTCACCGCTTCGGTGCTGAAGGGCGAGATCGGTGATATCGCCAGGTTCCGATCGTTCGGGAACCTGGCGACGTACGCGGGATTGACGCCTTCCCGGTCACAGTCCGGGGAGAAGGAATGGTTCGGGCCGACCGGTCATGGCAACGACCGCATCAAGCACGTGCTGATCGAGGCGACGCTGTCGCACGTGCATCACAAGAACGACACGAAGATCAGGGCCTTCTTCGAACGAAAGAAGGGGCCGTTGGGTGAGAACAAGGTCATCGTCGCCACCGCCAGGAAGATGCTGGAGGCGGTCTACTTCATGTTGGATCGTAGGGAAACGTATCACGCTCACTGACGTCGACCACCGGCAAACTCATCCGCCTCGGAGCGCGCCATCCTGATCGTGGCAGGTCAGTGAGAGAGGACGACGGACGTGTCATCATACGCCAGCGAGCGTGGAAAGGTGGTTGTCTGATCGTCACGATTTGGATGGTACTCTGGGCGAGAGAATGGAGGTCAGAGAAATCATGATGTATCAATAAGGCCAATGAGGGAACGCAGGGAACCCTTTTAACAAAGGTGAGCTTGACAGTTCATCATCCGAAATTTCACTGGTTTTAGAATTTGACACATAC
>CAZXTA010000072.1:0-8474 GCA_964642865.1 uncultured Methanomassiliicoccus sp.
TTCACGGCAGGCGGGACCTGCTCGATCGTGACGTTCTTCTCCTCTTTCTTGACCAGATCTTCGACCGGCTTGGGTCCTTGGGAAACGATCTTCATGTTTATCTGGACGGTGTCAGTCGCCACGGTGTTCCCGCGCACGGACTTCCTCTTCCTCAGGCCGCCCTCGGTCGTGTAGAAGCCAGTGCTGCTGGTCAGCAGCAACCTCTTCCTCCGCGGTCCGGGGAGGTCCTTTCTCATGGCGAAGCCGTCCTTGTCACTTCCGCCAGTGATCGACAGCTTGTACCCAGGAAGCCCGACGAAAATACCATCTATGGTGTCGCCTATCTTTTTCCCTATCAGGGAGTTGGCATGATGTCCCGACACCGGGACATTGTAAGACCTGCCGGTCTTCAGATCATTAACAACGGCCTTGAATTCTACCATTCCAAACACCTTTTGAGCGTTATGAGCATTCCGCCTTATTGTAATTCCGGTTAAATAATTATTGGTGGCCGTGTAGTGTATGGAAAGGGGGGTCAGCAGCGTCGTACCTTTATGCTCCTGCCGCTTCCCCTGATCATGGACCGGAAGGCCTTCACCGGCTCTTCCTCCAAAGAAGGCAGTGAGCGCACCAGGTCGTCCGGAGAGACCAGTTCGTTCATGACCGCGCCGGAGAGCATAGAACGCAGGCGGGGGTCCAGGGTCTTGGAGGACCACAGATCCACCAGGGTGTCCCTGAGCACCGCGCCCATCATCAGCTGTCCCCCCATGACCTCCACCAGTTCCTCCTCGTAGCCCTCCTTCCCGCCCTTGGCCATGAGCGCGGCATGCTTGCCCGCCAGCCCGCCGCAGATGTAGGAGGGCATTATTCCTTCGCCGACGAAGGCCAGCGTCTGCCCGGCGGCGTCTCCGCAGAAGAGCGCGTTGCCTTTGACCGGTCCACCCAGGAACCCGGGCACCGGGGCATCGCCCTTCTTGACCTCCAGGACCTTCTCCATGTCGAAGTAGCGGGAGACCACCGGATGCCCAACGATCCATTCCTCCAGGAACGAGCGTCGCGAAGCGTTCACGCCGACGAGACCCAGTCCGACGTTGGCCCGCCTGCGGCCCTTGGGAATTATCCACCCGTAGCCTAGGCCGATCTCCTCCTCGATGAATATCTGCATGCACTCCGGCAGGTCCCTCTTGGCCACGAGCTCGAACTCCACACCCCGGGCCACGTCCTGGGGGGAGAAGAACTCCACACCCATGACCTTGGACAGCGTGGAATGGACCCCGTCCGCCGCCACCACGACCTTGGGGAACATCTCCACCTCTTCCCCCTGGCGGTTCAGCACGCAGCTGACGATCCTTCCGTCAGCCACTTTGGCGGAGAGCAGCCTGGTGTCCGCCTGCACCGAGGCGCCGGACATGGCCGCCCTCAGGGCCAGGTGCTTATCGAATATCTTGCGTTCGACCGTCACGCTTCGCCAGTAGGGCTCGGAGTTGTCGATGGTCACCTCGCGCCCGAGCACGAAGCGGGTGAAGGAGTGCCTGGCGACGATCGCTTGGGGCGGAAGGCGCAGGCCGGAACGCCTGACCAGCTCGAGCCCGATCACCTCGCCGCACTGCACCGGGGTGCCTATCTCCTTCTTCTTGTCCACCATGAGCGTCCTCGCCCCGCCCAACGCGGACGAGCGGGCCGCCCCGCTACCAGCCGGTCCAGCCCCTACCACCAATACATCGCACTGAATCATCTCACCAACCCCATTCCGCTGCCAGATCGTAGGCGCGGTACAATCGCCTGTTCTGTTTCCCTGACATCATGGCCAGTATCCCGGCCTTCAACCCGTACCCGTGGCGGAACGGCCGCATCGAACGTTGCAAGGCATCGTTGTCCATGCCCTTCAGCGTGTCGAAGGCCTTTACGTATAGCGGGGAGGCGTGACGGGAGCGATGCCAATCCCTGGCGTAGGAGGACAGCCCTCCTTGCACCAGCGAGACTGCCATCATCCTTGCCGCCACCATACCTACGCGTATGCCGCCGAAGGTGATGGGGTTTGCCTGCCCTCCGGCGTCCCCCACCAGGCAGACGTTCCCGCTCACCAACCCCCGGTAATCGTATGGTATGGGGCGCACGTGCCTCTCCAGGGCCAATGGCCTCGGCTCTGCGCCCTTGGTGAAGCCGACCCTGCTGCCCCTCCGGTGCGGGAACACCCAGCGGTAGCCGCCTTGGTACTTCTCGTCATAATAGAAGTGCATGACGTCCTTCTCCGTCGGCGTGTCAAGCACGTACTGCTCGGCCCACAGAAGCCGCGGGGCTCCTTCGAAGAAGGTCCGGCGCACCAGGGAGTTCCAGCCGTCAGCTCCCACCAGCCACCTGGCACCGAACTCCCGGCCGTCGCGGGTGCACACCTTGTACCCCTTCTGGTCCTTCGATATGCTCACTGCCGCCCCCCTCTCCAGGTGGCAGCCTTCCTTCCCCGCGCGCTCCAACACCTTGCGAAGGAAGGAGGGGCGGTCCAGGATGTAGCCCCGTGCCTCGGTCTCGATCTCCACACCCCCCGGCCATTGCTCCACCGCCCGTTCTATCTTGAACTCCACCGCCTGGGGGACGAGGGGGTCCAGTTCCTGAAAGGCCTTCTCGCTCACCGCCTCCCCGCACATGCGGTGATACTGGGCATAATTCGCGTCCAGCTTCTCCAGGGAAAGCACGTCCAGTTTCCCTTCGCTCAGTTGGGACAGGAAGAAGGCCGACGCGGCACCGGCCGGGCCTGCTCCGAGCACTAGTACGTCATGGCGTTCGATGTCCGATCCCTCCAGAAAGGCTGATCTGCTCCACGAACGAGTAGCCAGTGTCAAAGCCCAGGAACGCGATGAAATATAGGTACGTCGGCAGTACGGAGAGAGCGCACAGCAGCAGCACCGCCACCTTGAGCACCAGCCGTTCCTTGAGAATCTTCGACAGGAAGCCCCTGTCCATGCGGTCCCCCCGGTCGCTGAGCACCTCGTCGGCGAAGGCGGCCAGCATTACAGCCATGGCCCCTACCCCGTGGAAGGGGTTGCCGTTCAGCACTGCCAGTATCGTGATGGAGCCGGCGACCACGAACCCCAGCCGGAATGCCACATTGTCGTACTTGGATGCGATCAGAAGCGCTAGCAGCAGTCCGATGAAAATGGTGGCCGCCCCCTCGTCCAGGAATATAAGGGCGCCCATGAGCGCTCCGGCAGGGATGGAGAGGAGGATGGCCTTCCTTTTATTACCAAAATTCAGGTCGAAAACCTGGTCGCCGTATTTGATGGCCATGCCCAGGGTGACGAAGGCGAAAGGGATGAGGAGCTGATGGTGCAGGGGCACCTCCCGGCTGAACCAGGTGTAGGTCCAGGCGAATAAGATCAGTAGGATGGTGATGAAGAAGTACCATTTGGCCCGGCGATTCCAACCTCTGCTTTTCATCTCGCGCCCTCGGTCCCTTCCCATCAGCGGCGCCGGTCTATAATACCGTTTCCCGCCTCAGCGCCGCATGAGCCGCCGTGCCTTCAGCAACCTTCTCAGCAGGCGGTCCCTCTGTCCGTCGAACGCCAGACCGGTGAAGTCGTGTATGGCCTTCAGGTTCTCCTCGCCGTAAGGGGGCCACCAGATCTCTGAGGAGAACTTCCCCCTGTCCACGTGCACGTGCTGCCTTTCCACCAGTTCCTCGAAGCCCATATCTCCATGGGTGCGGCCGAAGCCGCTCTCTCCCCGTCCGCCCCACGGGGTGGTCCCCAGCCCGTAGGTGTAGGCGACGTTGTTCACAGTGATCGTCCCTGACCTTAGTTCGGTGGCCATCCTCCTTCCTCTCTCCAGATCGGAGGTCCAGACGCTGCCGTTGAGCGCGAAATCGCTGTCATTGGCCAGGCGGACCGCCTCCTCCTCGTCCTGGAAGGTCATCAAGGACACCACCGGCCCGAAGGTCTCCCGGCGCATGATGTCCATTCCCTGCGAGACGCCCGATAGTACCGTAGGCTGGAAGAAGTGCCCCTTCAGCCCTTCCGTCCGTTTCCCCCCGACCAGCACCTTGGCTCCCTGCTCCACCGCTCGGGAGACCTGCTCCTCCATGTCCTTCACCGCCCCCTCCGAGATCATCGAGCCTACGCTGATGGTCGGATCGTTCAGGTCGTATCCCTGCCTCAGGGCGCAGACCTCCTTGAGAAGCAGATCGCTGAATTCCTTATGCACGGAACTGTGCACGTAGATGCGCTTGACCGCCACGCAGGTCTGCCCGCAGTTCACGAAGGACCCCCAGCAGGCGGCCCTGGCCGCCCTCCTGAGGTCGGCGTCCTTCAGAACTAGGAAGGCGTCCTTCCCCCCCAGCTCCAGAGTGAGGGGGGTCAGGCGCTGAGCCGCCAGGGACATGACCCTCCTTCCCACCTGCGAATGGCCGGTGAAGATTATGCGGTCCACGTTGGATGAGGCCAGTGCCTCGCCCACTTCGCCTCCCGTACCGATGGCGAGCCTCAACAGCCCTGAAGGCAGCCCAGCCTCCACCATGATCTCTTTCATGCGCAGCGCGGTCAGGGGCGCCTGCGAGGAGGGCTTGAGCACCACCCCGTTGCCGGCTGCCAGGCACATCATGGACTGGGAGTACGGTATGGCCAGGGGATAGTTCCAGGGGGTGATGATGCCGATGACCCCCAGCGGCCTCGGGACCAGGTACGAGGAACGGCCCATGTAGCGCATCATGGACGACATCCCTCCGAAGTCCACCCTGCTCTCCTGGAACAAGTGTTCCATGCGGTCGACGGCGAAGTCGCCCGTGCTGAGGGCGTTCATCACGTCGGTGGTCATCGCCTCAATGATCGGCTTTCCGGTCTCCCGGGACGTCAGCTGGGCCAGCTCCTCGGCCCTTTCCGCCAGTAGGGATTGGACCTCACGCAGGGTCCTGGACCTCTGATCCAGGGGTTTGGAGGCCCAGAGCACCTGGGCCCGCCGGACCTCCTCGACCAGGACCGGGACCTCATCTGGCAGGTTGGGCTCGATCTCCCCCACCAGCTCCAGGGTGGCCGGGTTGTACTTGCGGATGACCTTACAAGGGCTCATCGCTTGGAGAATGTGATGAGCGTAGATAATCCTGACCATGGTTTTTAAATCGGCAAGGGCATGGATGGTCCATGACCAGATTAGCGATGCCCATGGCGATGCTGACGGTCGTACTGTTCTCCATGACCGCCTTGATGCCAGGGACCGCCCTGGCCCTCTCGCATGACGGCGAGGCGACCGTAGAGGCCGGGGGGCATCTGGTGCTGATGAACTTCACCGTGACCGCGGTTCCCTCCATGCATTATTACGATGAGGCCAGCAGCATTCGCTACCTGGTGCACATGCTGGAAGGCTCGGAGCAGGAGAGCTATGACGTGCTGCTGATGAGCTTGGTCGATTACGAGCACTATCTGGGGGGAGGGACGTTCCAGTGGGTGCCGGAGGCCTCCGTGTTGCAAGCGGGAACGGTGCCGGCCTACGCCTACTTCATATTCCTTGAGGAGGGGGACTACGTGCTACTGGTGGACAACTCCGACCGGGGCAGCGCCCCCTCAGCGGCGGGAGAGATGAAGGTGCGGTACGAGGTAGTGGCCGAAAATCTGGAGGTACACAGTGAACCCCGCTGGGACCTGTTCATCGCCCTCATGGTCCTGATCATTATCTTTGGCGCGGCGTTCCTATTGATCTTGCGCGTGGCCACCCATCGCATGCTCGAGCGGGCCGATGAAGAGCTGGATCTCAAATGTGCCGGTTGCGGGGAGCGCGTGCCAGCCTACGCAAGATTCTGCCCCTACTGCGGGAGGCAGAGATGATCACATGCCCCAGAAGGGGTCTCCCTTGCGCTTGATCTCCAGAAGTTCCTCCAGGACCTCTTGCTCGTCCAAATTCAGATCGTAGTCCTGCAGGTTCTTGATCTCCGACTCCAAGATGTCGATGTAGAGTATGTCCTCCACGTTCAGCTGCCTGCCGACAGTCGCGCCCTCGATGGCCACTGCGATCTCCTGGCCGGCGATGGCCTCCTTCAGGACGTCCTCGCCAGTGCGCAAGGACCGTATGCGACCGATCTCCCGGCCATCCTTGGCCACGAGCTTCTGGTTGTTGCGTATGCGGCCGGCTAGCACCCGCACACCGACGATCGCCGGTTTGCTGGTCCGGAAGACGCAGTTCGGGAGCACCTTGATCTTCCCGGGGAAGGCCACCAGGGAGCGCTTCTCCGCCTCGGCCTTGCGCTTCTCCTCCTCCACCCACTTCTGGTAATCATCTATCAGGCCGTACACCACGTCGTTCATGAATATCTTGGAATGGCTGGTCTGCAGGGCTTCCTTGGCGTCCGGGAGCATGTCGACGTTGAAGCCCAGGACCACCTTGTGCAACGGGTCGTTGTAGGCGTTCACCTCGATGATGTCCCGCTTGGAGATGTCCCCTATCTCATACTTGCGGATCGGTATCTCGGCGCGCTTGCATTCATAAGCCAGCGCCTCTAGGGAGCCCAGGGCGTCGGCCTTGATCATCAGGCCGTTGTCCACTATCTCGATGTTGATCCTGGTCTCTTCGGCGATCTCCTTGAGCACCGCGTCCTGATTCCCCTTGATGGCCCGCAGAGGCGCCCCGGCCACAACTCCGTCCAAGCTCTGACACAGAAGCTTGACCCCGGCCGCAGCGCTGATCTCCCTCATGCGGTCGAACTTGTCCCTCGGATCGCGTATCTCGTCCAAGGGCTTAGGCTTCAGTATCGCCTTGACCTTGGTGACCAGCGGGCGACCCTTGGTACCGAGGGCGATGGTGTCGCCCTGCTTGAGCTCCCCATCGTAAAGTATGACGTCGATGGTCGGCCCCAGCCCTCGCTCCTCTTTGACCTCTAGGATGGTCCCCTTGGCCGGGCCCACGGCGGTTATCAGGGATTCCTCCAGGAAACGCTGGGCCAGCCCGACAAGCACTAGCAGCAGGTCCGGCACACCCTCCCCGTTCTTGGCACTGATCGGGACCAGAGCTATGTTCTTGGTGAAGTTCTCGATGCGGTCGTAGCGCTCCGAGGACAGCCCCTCCTGGGACAGGCGGCCGACCACATTGTAGAGCTTCTCGCTCAGGGCGTTGTTGGCCTCCTCGGTCTGGGCCTTCTCGGACAGAATGAACGGCGAGGAGGGATAGGTGATCCAGCCGTGGATCAGGTCGATCTTGTTGAGGGCGATGATGAAGGGGGTCTTGACCCTCTTCAGTATATTTATGGACTCAATGGTCTGGGGCTTGAGCCCCTCGTTGATGTCTATGACCAGAATGGCTATGTCGGCCAGCGAGCCTCCCCTGGCCCTCAGGGTGGTGAAGGAGTGATGACCGGGGGTATCGATGAAAAGCAGCCCCGGAACGGTGAACTTGCGGCTCCCCAGCAGCTTGGCGCAGACCTTGTTGACGTGGTCCAGGGGGACCTCGGTGGCCCCGATGTGCTGCGTGATGCGACCCGCTTCGTGGGTTATGACCGCCGTCCCCCGGATGTAATCGAGCAGACTGGTCTTGCCGTGGTCCACGTGGCCTAGCACGCTGACGATGGGCTGACGGATGGTCATGTTCATTGGATTCGAAAATGCGTATTAGTACCTTTTCAGCGGAATTCAGGCACGCCGGAAGGCTGTGGACATAGAATGAAAAGTAAGGAAGATGGTTTTAGGGGAAAGGATTCACATCTACTCGAACAGCCAGACCTTGTTGCAGGCTTCGTAGCTCTGTAGCTCGTAGTCGTTGAAGAACAGCTCGATCTCCCTCTTGGCCGACTCAGACGAGTCGGAGCCGTGGATGATGTTGCGGCCGGTCTGCTGGGCCAGGTCCCCGCGGATGGTGCCGGGCGCGGCCTCCACCGGGTTGGTTTTGCCCATCATGCCCCGAAGCACGGAGATGATGTTGTCCCCCTCCCAGACCATGATCAGTACCGGGCCGGAGGTCATGTAGTCGATGAGGTTGGGGAAGAACCCCTTGTCCTTGTGCTCTTTGTAGTGTCTCTCGGCCAGTTCACGTGGGATGCGCATGAACTTCATGGCCACCGGGTTGAAGCCCTTGGCCTCAAAACGAGCGACTATCTGGCCCATCAAACCGCGTTGCACCGCGTCGGGCTTGAGCATTACGAAGGTCCGCTCGATCATTGAGCCCGCTCCTTCTGCTCGGACTTCTCCTTGGATGCCATGGCGATGTTCTTCTTGACGGCGTACGCCTTGGTCCAGGTGATCTTCCTGGGCACCCTCTTCAGGTGCACCATGTTCTTGTAGCACTTGTTGGTGCAGAAGAGTAATACGGTACCGTCCTTCTTGACGTACATCTTGCCGGTTCCAGGCTCGATCTGCTCTCCGCAGAAGGAGCATAATTGTTGCTCGACCATGTTATGACCTCCTTACCTGAGGGATAGCTTCCTAGCCTCTCTGGACGTCTCCCTGAGCATCAGGATATCGCCCATGCGGACCGGCCCCATGATGTTCCTTGTGATGATCCTTCCCTTGTCGCGGCCGTCCAGC
>CAZXTA010000073.1:0-8403 GCA_964642865.1 uncultured Methanomassiliicoccus sp.
CGCTGTGGTAAGAACGAATCCGGAAGGGACGTTGAACCCTGCGGACACCAACTCACCTAGGTTGGCCCCTTTGCCACCGGCGACGTCGATATCGTTCTTGCCTAGGTCAGATATGCTCATTATCCTTTTCATGGGTTATTTCACCACTCTGGGAACTTTTGATGCAGGCAAGTTCACCGGGGCCGCAGGCCCGTCAATGTCCTAACCCTGATGGCAAATGGGCGGGTGGTCTATTAATTTTTCCAAATACTGAATGAGTCCGATAATAATTATCAGGGGGACGTTCGTACACAAAGTTCGACCGGCCAAAGCCATCGAGCGGTCTCATCTCTTCCACTGGGTCGCAGGACGTCCGGCCGAGGTATCGCCGCACATATGCTCTGAGTCGGATTGAAGCATGTTACGGAATTGTGTGATACGGGAAGTATAGGTGATACTAGCCTATATAAAATTCGTAAAGGGACTAAATGATTCCGTATCTACTATACGTTACTCGTATTTTCGAAGAATTTGGGCCGTTTAATTGCGTCTTTCGTAAACAATTTTCTGAAATGATTTTATATGATTACAATTTAAAGTGACTGCCGTGCGAGGAATTGATGTGAGCACCATTGAGATCAGGTGGCATGGAAGGGGTGGCCAAGGGGTCGTCACGGCCAATGAGATTTTGGCTGGTGCTGCCCTTAAAGAGGGCAAGTTCATCAAGGCCTTTCCCGAGTTCGGGCCGGAACGCATGGGTTCGCCCATACGAGCCTTCGCTCGCATCTCGGACGAGCCTATCACCGTGCACAGCCAGGTCTATTATCCGGATGTCGTCCTGATCATCGATGCGACCCTGCTGAAGGCCGTAAAGGTGACGGATGGATTGAAGGAGGGGGGCGTGGTCATCGCCAACTTTCCGGATGAAAAGTCCAAGCTGACCCAGGTCTTGGGACGTACTGAGAACGTCTACGTGGTCAACGCCACCAAGATAGCCTTGGAGGAGATCGGCCGGCCCATGACCAACACCGCCATGCTGGGGGCGTTGATCAAGGTCACGAACATGGTCAGCATTGACACCATAATCGACGAGACGAGGAACAGGATGTCCGGCAAGCTCAGCCAGGAAGTGGTGAGGAAGAACCTGAGTGCGATCAGGCGGGCCTACGAGGAGGTGCAGTGATGGTCAATGAGAGGTCTGAAGAACTGCCGACCGGAGGGATGATCATAGATATCGGTAACTCCAAGAACTACAAGACCGGGGAGTGGCGTTCCCAGCGGCCGGAGGTGGACAAGGACAAGTGCACCAACTGCCTGTTCTGCTGGATCTACTGCCCGGACAACAGCATCATCGTGGAGAACGAGAAGATGGCTGGATTCAAGTATTCTCATTGCAAGGGATGCGGCATATGCGCCCATCAGTGTCCGGCCAAGGCCATCACCATGAAGGAGGAGGGTCTGTAATGGGTGAATCTTTGGCCATCAACGGGGACGCGGCCATCGCCCTGGCCTGGAAGCAGGTCAATCCGGACGTGGTGGCGGCATACCCCATCACCCCCCAGACCATCATGGTGGAGGCCTTCTCCGATTATGTTAGCGACGGCCAGGTAGACACCGAATACATCTGCGCGGAATCGGAGCACAGCGCGTTGAGCATTTGCATCGGCGCTTCCGCGGCCGGGGCCCGAGTGGCCACTGCGACGGCCTCTGCCGGGCTGGCGTTCATGTGGGAAATGCTGTACATCGCCGCTTCCATGAGGACCCCCATCGTCATGGCCATAGCCAACCGGGCCTTGAGCGGCCCGATCAACATCCACTGCGACCACAGCGATTCCATGGGCGCCCGGGACTCTGGATGGGTCCAGATGTTCGGTGAGAATGTCCAGGAGGCCTATGACAACACCATCATGGCCTTCCGCATCGCCGAGCACATGAAGGTGCGCCTGCCGGTCATGACCTGCATCGACGGCTTCATCATCACCCACGCCCTGGAGCGCCTGGAGCTGCTGGACACCGAGACGGTGCAGAGGTTCATCGGTCCATACCAAGCGGTCCGGCCGCTGCTGGACGTCAAGAACCCCACAACCTACGGTCCCTTCGCCATGCCTGACTACTTTTACGAGATAAAGTACCAGCAGGCCGTGGCAATGGAGGCTGCGTTGGGGGTGACCAGGGAGGTCATGGCCGAGTTCGCCGAGGTATCCGGGCGCAAGTACGATGTAGTTGAGGGATATCGTTTGGACGATGCTGATCACGTGATCGTGGCCATGGGATCCACCGCCGGTACCCTGCGCTATGTGGTGGACCAGTTACGTGCCAAGGGGAAGAAGGTCGGGTCGATGAAGATACGGCTGTTCCGTCCCTTTCCCGCCGAGGACGTCGCCAACATGTTGAGGGGGAAGAAGGCCGTGGCGGTCATGGACCGGGCCATGAGCCCGGGCACCGGCGGAGCCCTCTTTTCCGATGTCCTTCAGTCCGTCCATTACCTCCCTGACATGCCCGAGGTGACCAACTACATCTACGGACTTGGGGGAAGGGACGTCATGCCCGAGCAGCTGGAGGGAGTGTTCGAGGAGATCATGGCCGGCAGGGGCGAGCACATCAACTACATGGGGGTGAGGATCTGAACATTCGCGAACTGACCCATCGCGAGGTGCGGATGTGCGAGGGACATCGCCTCTGCGCCGGTTGCGCAGAGCCGATCATAGCTCGCCAAGTGCTGATGGCCACCGACAAGCCAGTGGTGGTAGCCAATGCTACCGGATGCTTCGAGGTGTCCACCACCTCCTATCCGTTCACCTCCTGGGAGGTGCCTTGGATACACACCGCCTTCGAGAACGCCCCGGCCACAATAAGCGGGGTGGAGGCTGCCTACAACGCCTTGAAGCGCCAGGGCAGGCTGGACCAGGACATCAAGTTCTTGGCCTTCGGAGGGGACGGGGCGACCTACGATATCGGTCTCCAGTCGCTGTCCGGGGCCATCGAGAGAGGTCACGACTTCCTGTACGTGTGCCTTAACAACGAGGCGTACATGAACACTGGCATACAGAGGAGCAGTGCCACCCCGAGAGGCGCTGCCACCACCACCTGTCCGGCGGGCAGTTGCATCCCTGGAAAGCGCGAGTTCCCTAAGGACCTCACCAAGATCATCATCGCTCACGACCCGCCCTATGCCGCGCAGGCCTCCCCCCACAACTGGAAGGACCTGGTGACCAAGTCCGGTAAGGGCTTCGACATCAAGGGGCCGGCGTTCATCAACGTCATCTCTCCCTGCCCCCGCGGGTGGAGGCACGACGGTTCGCTGACCATTGCCATAGCTAAGCTGACCGTGGAGAGCTGTGTTTGGCCCTTGTATGAGTTCGAGAACGGGACCTGGAGGCTGACCGGGGAGAGCCTGCGCATCGCCGAGGGCTCACGGGAGAAGAAGCCAGTCATGGACTGGCTTAGATCCCAGGGACGGTTCAAGCACCTCTTGAACGACAAGTACACCGCGGTGGTCGATGAGATACAGCAGGCCGTGGACAACAAATGGGAGCAGCTGCTGAAGCTATGCCAGATGTGAAAAATCCTATTCCTTTCCCTTTAATCCTTTTTATTCGGGATTGATGCAGCGGATCCCGAAGAACTTGTCCATGGCCGTCTGCATGTCCCGCTTGTTGATCTGGTGGAAGGGGTCGCAGTGCTCCGGGTTGTTCAGGTACACGTACTCGGGACAGATCTCCCGGCAGATCTGGGCGATGCCATCCAGCTCACCGAGGTTCTCCCTGACCAGGGTCACTTGGATGCGGAAGGAACCATGGAAGCGCCGGCGAGCCTCTCGGAGACCTTCCAGCAATTCCGAGAATCTAATGGACGGGTGCGGACGGTTGACCTGCTGGAAGGTGCCCTCGTTGGCGGCGTCCAGCTTAGCCACGATGATATCGAAGGCATCCAGCTCTTCCAGGACCTGGGGGTCATGTAGAAAGGAGCAGTTGGTCATGAGCGCCACCTTCTTGGGGGCTGCCTCCTTGATCTTCCGGGCCATGGAGAATATGTTGCGGGCCAGCAGCGCCTCACCGGTCCCCTTGAACATGACCGCATCGCATTCATCGCGGTACAGGCATTCCCCCATCTGCTCCAGTATGAGGGTGTCGTCGATGAACGAGGCTCTTTCCAAGAGCATGATGCCGCGATGGCCTAGGTGGCAGTATATGCAGTCGAAGTTGCATACCTTGGGATGTCTGCTGATGGGGTCTACCGCAATGGCCCTTCCCAAGCCCAGGGATTTTATAGGCCCGTATACGATCCTCATGTGCGACTTCCTTGTCGAGGCCTTCTAGGGAAGGCGATAGGACATAAAGGTTTGTAGGTCAGACGAGCTCGGCACTTTCTAGGAACTCGCTCCACAATCTCAGGGTCTCCTGAGCCTCCTCCTCGTCCACCTTTTGGATGGCGAACCCAGCGTGAATGATGACGTACTCCCCCACCTGGGCGTCCACCATGGACACGTTGGTCTTCCTGATGGCCCCCCCGAAATCGACCTCGGCCTCGTCCCCAACTATCGAAAGTATCTTGGCTGGCATGGCTAGGCACATTCTTTTCACCTCGACATGATCTTCAATATGGCCTCGGCCGGCTGCCCGTCACAGTCCTTCAAGGCCTGAACGGCCTCCTCCTTGGAGGCCTCGGTCTGGGACATGACCAGCTGGATGTCCTCCTCGGGTATCCCTGGTCCCTCCTCAATGATCTTCTGACGGGAACGCACCTCGGGCTCGCCCACCACCTGGTAGGTCTTTTGCCCCTGCATCACTATGCATGATACCGCCGCGTCCTTGATCACGTATTCCTTGTCAGCGGTCCTGATGATGACCTCTTCCACGCCCTTCATCTCCTCGGTGGATATGCCCATGCGCTTCATGGCCTGCTTCATCTGGCGGGGGTTGACCCCCCTCCCCATACCTGGCATCATGAGATCGTTCGACGCATTATTGCTACCGGTATAAATATGGTTGGGCATTAGGAACGACGGACGCTCAGAACAGGGTGGACTGTTGCGCGCGTTGAGGGACGATCATGCTCGGATCGTCCACCCGGGGATCGTTGACCAGGTCCGACACCGGATACACCTCCAGGTCCGCTGAAGGATAGGGGGTGAAGAGTTCCCGGAGAACATCCTCGGAGAGCACTGCCTTGGTCAACCAGACCTGCTCGTCGGAGGGGCTCAGGAGCACTGGCATGCGGTCGTGCACCGCGGCCACCGCCCCGTTGGCCTTAGTGGTCAGAATGGAACAGGTGACCAGGTCCTGGTCCGCCTTGTTCCAGACATCGTATATTCCGGCCATGGAAAAGAATTCACTACCCGGCAATCGGATGTGGAAGGGGCGTTTCCTACTGCCCTGCCTCTGCCATTCGTAGAACCCGGTGGCGGGGATCAGGCACCTGTTGTGGTTCAACAGTGGCTTGAACATGGGTTTCTCCAGGGCCGACTCGGAGCGCACGTTGATGAGCTTCAGGCCGAACCCCTCCCCCTTGGCCCAACGGGGGACCAGGCCCCAGCGCATCCAGTGTAGGGAATTGGGGCTCTCGCTGACGATGACCGGTATCTGCTGGAAAGGGGCGATGTTGTAACGTGGGACCAGGTTTGGGTCCTCCGGGACCCCGAACCGGGTGGAGAAGCCGTAGACCAGGCCGAGAGAGAAGCGGCCGCACATGGTATAAGATTGGATTGAGAAAGGATAAAATGTTTTATAGAAAGGGTTTTGGCCGGAAGGCTCAGAGGATCCGGAGGTACCTTTCGATCTCCCAGTTGGTGACGTACTTGCGGTAATCATCCCAGTCCAGGCGCTTGATGTGAAGATAGTGGTTGAATATGTGCTCGCCCAGGGCCTCCTTCATCACCTTGCTGTGGGACATCACCTCGATCGCATCGCCCAGGTTCATCGGAAGGTCGGTGATCTTGTTCTTGGTCCTCTCTTCCTTGGTCATGTGATAGATGTCCTTCTCCACCGGCTCCGGGGGAGCGGTCCGGTTCTTAATTCCGTCGAGACCGGAAGCAAGCATGACCGCGAACTGCAGGTAGGGGTTACCGGCCGGGTCTGGGTTCCTCAATTCCACTCTGGTGCTCATGCCGCGGCCGGCCGGGACCCGTATCAGGGCGCTTCGGTTCATATTAGCCCAGGAGATGTAACATGGTGCTTCGAAACCGGGCACCAGGCGCTTGTACGAGTTGACGTAGGAGGCCAGTACCGCGCAGTTCTCCTTAGCGTGGTTCAAGAGCCCCCCCATGTAGTGCATGGCCATCTCGCTCAATCCCCATTTGCCGTCTGGGTCATAGAAGGCGTTGTTGTCCTTAGAGGCAAGGGACTGGTGAACGTGCATCCCTGAACCATTGCATCCGAACAGAGGTTTGGGCATGAAGCTGGCGAACAGGTTGTACTTCATGGCAATGCTCTTGATGCCGTACTTCAGGGTCAGCATACGGTCGGCCATAGTCAAGGCATCCTGGTAGCGCATATCCACCTCAACTTGGCCTGCGGCAACTTCGTGATGTGAAGCCTCCATGTCATATTGCATTTCATCGAAGGCCAACATCATCTCTTTACGTGCGATCTCACCTTTATCCAAAGGCATGAGATCAAAATAGCCGCCGGCATCGGATGGAACTGGGACTGGTACGCCGTTTTCCAGAGGGAACAGGAAGAACTCGAATTCTGGTCCGACGTTGAAATCATAGCCCATCTCTTTGACCTTGGCCACTATCTTCTCCAAGGCCCAGCGGGGATCGCCCTTGAAACGGTTGCCATTGTGATCGGATATTGTGCACATGAACCTGGCAGTCTTGATGCCGTTGTCAATCCAGGGGTATATCTGGAAGGAATCCAGTATGGGGTTGGCCCTCATGTCCGATTCTTCTATAGTGGCGTAACCCAAGATAGAGGAGCCGTCAAGGAATACACCATCATCGATCATGTTCTCCACCCTGGAGGTGGGGATCGATATACTTTTAACAGTCCCCAGGATATCGGAGAACTGCATTTCTATGAACTTTACGTTCTCTTTTTTCACCTTTTTCAAGATGGCCTCTTTCATCTCATAGAAGTCTTTGTCGGTCGCCATTGAAGAAGGGTTACACGAATGTACATTAAATATTTTTCTAGGCAACATTTGAACATTGATTAAATTAGTAATAATACAAATGTATATTATTATGTTTGTTTTATGAACAAATAATCTATGGACATTGAATCATCTGAATTATCCGAGCATCTTAAGTAGCTCGTGCAGCAGGGCTTCCGCCTCGACCTGGCCCGGCGTACCGCCGCTAGCAAAGCCTGTTTTCCCCCCGCCCCGGCCTCCGTGCGGTCTCAGCACCTGGTTGAGCAGGGAGACACAATCCAGCTTGACGCCCGGTGAACAGGCCAGTACTAGGAAGGTCCTATCCTCCTGGGAAGCCAACGCAGCCACGGAATCGCCTCTGGCAACGAGTTCACTGGCCCTCTCCATGAGCAGCTTGCGGTCCAGCCCGGTGAAAGTACCAGAAAAAACCTTGAGCTGCCCTATCATCGTCGGTTCCAGCGCGGTAAGTAGTTGCCGGCCGTACATCTTAATGGCTTTTCGGCACCTTACAAGCTCCCTCTCCCGGTTGTCGAAGGCGGTGATGCTGTCCTGGGGCAGGGCGCCCATCTTATCCGCCAACACCAGCGAGCGGACCGTGTGGTCCACTGCGGACCTGACCGCCGTTGGGCCCACCAGGAACTCTATCTCCCAGTCCCCAGCCGGCTTGGCCGAGGTGAATTTGTTCACAAGCAGCATGCCGATCTCACTGGCGTTCCGGAGGTGCACCCCGGCGCAGGCCGCCTGGTCATGATCGCCGATCCTGACCACCCTGACGATCTCGTCGTTGATACGGTCCAGTTTGGCTCGCAGGCCTCCTTCGGACATCTGGGACCGGTCCACCATCTCACAGCTCACTGGTGCCCCCTGGGCGATGATGTCATTGACCTCCTGCACCGCTTCCCTCATCATGTCCCAGGTGATCTGCCCCTTGATCACCAGGACCTTCTTCTCCCGGCTGAGGGATATCTTGACCAGCTCCATCTCCGTGTGGTGGGAGAGGGCGGAGAAGAGCAGGTGTTCCCCGGTGTGCGCCCTCATCAGGGCGTAACGGTTCTCCCAGTCGATCCTGCCGACGACCTGCTGGCCTGTGGAGAACCGGTGGCCGGGGACCTGGTGAGCGATCTCGTCCTTGCCCCTCAGTCCAATGACCGGGAGGCCGTCAATGGTCCCCTGGTCCCTTTCCTGTCCACCCCCGCCGGGGTAGAAGGCGGAGCGGTCCAGGATGACCCAGTCCCCCTCCATTTTCAGAACAGTGGCGGTGAACTCTCTCATGTAGGGGTCGCTCTCGAAAAGTCTCAGGGTCATATCCAGAGAATGGACGAATCCCCG
>CAZXTA010000074.1:0-8379 GCA_964642865.1 uncultured Methanomassiliicoccus sp.
CGCACCAGTCGGGGCTTGCAGTCGGACAACACCTCCAAGGCGGTCCCGAACAGTTCTCGAGTGACCTCCAGGCTGTGGTCCAGCTCCTTCTCTATCATCCGGAAGCTCTCGGTATTGTCTTTCGGGAGGGGCTTGGTGATGTGCCTGGTGCGGAACACTATCTCCTTCTCGTCCCCCTTGACCGCCCTCTCCACCACCTTCTGGAACTGGTGCAATAGGACCAAGAACACCCCTGCGGTGATCAGGTTGAAGATCAGGTGGGCGTTGGCCACCTGCTGCCCGACGCCTCCGCCGAAGGAGAGCGCGGTCTCCGCCAACAGACCGGTGAAAGGAATGAACAGAAGCACCCCTCCCGCGTTGAAGAGGAAGTGTGCCACCGCAGCCCGGCGGGCGAAGAGGTCCATCTTGACCGAGGCCAACAGGGTGGTCGTGGTGCTGCCGATGTTGGCCCCCAGCAATACTGGGATGGCCTGCTCCAACGATAGCAGCCCGCTTGTGGCCAGGACCACCATGAGCCCGGAGGTCACCGAGCTGGACTGCACCGCGGCGGTGAAGATCACCCCCACCAGCAGGGCGATGAAGAAGTTATCTAGATTGGAAATGAGAGAGAGGAACTGGACGTCCCCCCGCAGCGGGTCCAGGGAACTGGACACCAGCTCCAGGCCGAAGAACACCAGTCCAAAGTAGAACAGAGGCTTGCCGACGAACTTGTAGCGCCCGCCGACCAGGCCCCATATGAACCCCACCAGGATGAAGACCGGGCCGAAGGCGGTGAGCTTCAAGGCGACAAGCTGGGCGGTGATGGTGGTGCCGATGTTGGCCCCGATGATGACCCCCAGGCTCTGGGAGAAGGCCATGCTGCCGGCGTTGACCAAACTGATTGCGATGACCGTAGTAGCCGCGCTGGATTGCACCATGGCGGTCAGCACGGCCCCGAAGGCCGCCCCGCGCCAGCGGTTCTTGGTCAGCTTCCCCAGTGTCTCCCGGAAGCGGTCCCCCATGGCATTGATGATCTCCTTGCTGAAGTTCTCAATGCCGTAAAGGAACAGGATCAGGCCAGGGACGATCGCGAACAGGAGTTCCCAGGAGATGGCCGCCATCCCCAAATCATACATCCAACGGGTAGATTATCGTTTCGATTTGTTACCGGGGTTCAATGGCTGGAAAGGAAAAACGCATAAGTAGACGCCACGATCGAATGGACGCCATGTCGAAGGTCAAACGGAAGATGATCAAGATCGATGAGGAGAAGTGCACCGGGTGTGGGGAGTGCGTGCTCTCTTGCGCGGAGGGCGCCATGATCATTGAGGACGGCAAGGCCAAGGTGGTCAAGGATATTTACTGCGATGGTCTGGGCGCCTGCCTGGACCACTGTCCAGAGGGTGCGCTCTCCATCGAGGAGAGGGAGCCGACCCCTTCGACGAGGAGGCGGCCAGGGAGTACGCGGTCTCCATGCGGGAGAAGGAACATACCTGCCACAGCTCACGACCCATGATGATCATGCCGGCCATGACCTCTGAGGCCGGGACGGTGAGCTCTCAGTTGCAGAACTGGCTCATCCAGCTGCACCTGGCCCCGGAGTCCAACCCGGCCTATCAAGGGGCCTCGCTTCTCATTTCCGCGGACTGCGCCGGTTTCGCCGGCGGCAACCTGCACCGGGATTTCATAGCCGGAAGGATGACCATCATCGGCTGTCCCAAGCTGGACGAGGTCCAGGTCTATGTGAAGAAGCTGTCCAGGATGTTCGCTGGGAACGACATCAAGGACGTCACCATCCTGCGCATGGAGGTGCACTGCTGTGGAGGGCTGCCCCGGATGGTCAAAGAGGCCATAAAACGAAGTGGGAAGGAGTTGCCAGTGCAGGATTTCATCGTAAAGCGCTTCGGAGGAGAGGCGATCGAGGCCGGGGCTTAGAGCGCTTACCGTTCATCATTTCCACGTCCAACCAGATGACCGCGGTCAGGGGAAGCGCCTGGAGGTCGAATTGAAAAGGCCCCTGGACGTAGTGCTCCATGGGCGCCTGTAACCCATCCCATGCCCCTTCATCGTCAAGCAACACGCTCACCCTCCCTCAGCAGATGACGCTACGGAAGCATCTGGTCCACTGGCAAGGCCGGTCCCCTTCGATCAGCCGCATATCGCTCTCCAGCTCGAAGCACACCAAGGGGTTGCGGCGGAGGATGTCCGACTTCCTCCCCTTCCTGGCGTATTGGAAGAACAGCACCCCCGTCGGTACCCGAAGTTCATGGGCGCGATGTACGGTCCGCCGTCATACACCATGCCCAGGCGGCACACCTCCGCCCTTATGATCACCCTCTCCCTCTCTTCAGGTCCGCGATCTCCCTCTCGGACTTCATCAAATCATCACCTCAATCGACTTCCACAGTAGGGACAGAACATCCCTCCTTGGTCCAGGTGCCCGCAGTTGGGGCAGCTGGGGGGCCGGGGCATGCCCTGCACCGGAGGGGCTGACCGGGCCTTCCTGCGGTCCAGCAACAATATCAGCAAGAACCCCAGACCGACCACTCCCAATACCACCACCAATCCGAACAGGGCCTGGGCGGGGTCCCCCTCCGGGATCAGGGGGTCGTCCACCGGGACCGCCCCTTCCAATATGATGAAGGGGCCGATGCTGTACACCTCCTCGGCCCAATTGCCGTCCTGGTCCACCGTTCTGATGTGAACGTAGTAAGTGCCGGGGGACAGCGACACGGTGGTCAAACTGTTGCCATTCTTGTCCATCACCGTGTCAGGGGCGGAGGATGGCAGGCCGTTGATCAGTATGGAATATCCCCTCACTCCGCTGCCCAGGTCCGCCGCCCCCAGCCAGCGCAGGTAGATGGTGCTGTCCAAGGAGCCCTCACCCAACTGGTGGCTGGAACGGAAAGAGGTGGGGTTGGAAGGCGGGTCCAGCTCCATTGGTATGCGGGCGTTGAGGAAGATGGCCTGAACGTTCTCGTCCCGCACCGGCCAGGCCCTCTTAATATCGTTTACGTCGTTGGGCTGCTCGCGGTACATGATGTCCCACAGCACGTAGAACTGCCGGTCCACCATGTCGCCGTGTTCGTTGCCTGGGATGCTGTCCTCAGGGTCCACCCCGTCGAAGATATCCCAGAACAGGTTGGCCACCGCCCCCTCCACCATCGCCCCGTCCATGTCCCCATGGTCGCCGTTCCCGAACGGCCCGTCGGCGAACACGTCGCTCTCCAAAGAGCTGCTGTCGTACCGCACCGGGTCCCCGTCCACCGCCCGCTCGAAGAACTGTGCCCAGCCTTCTGTGAAGGCGAAGCCCGGCGAGGACTCGCTGTCTATGTAGTGAGAGGCAGGTCCATCTCCGGAAGGAAAGCTCCCTCCCCTCAGCGCGTAGTGCACGCAGTGGGCGTATTCGTGCAACGCTATATCCCTCCTCCAGATGACGTCCGGAAAGTCCGCGTCGGAGGGCATGTATATGACGTTCCCGTGCGATTGCGGCCAATCCCTTTCCGGCCACACCACGGGGACCTTCGAGCGTTGCCAGCCCGTCTGTTCATAAAGCCAGGACGCCCCGTCCCGCAGGTCGCGGTAGACGGCCCAGGCCCCCCGGTTCTCATCGGATATGCGATATTCCATTTGCCGGTCCGAATCCACGGTGAATTGCTGCGTGTTCCAGTAGTAATTGGGGTCCATGGACCTACTGCCGTCGGCCACCCGGACCCAGCGGTCGTCGTCCGGCTCGATGCGTGCCAGGTAGGTGCCTGCGCTGATATTGTAGAACGCCACGGTCCCATCATTGTCGGTATATCCGGACCCGATCGTTTGGAAGGTGCTCGTCCCCAACTTTTTGAGGTCCACCGAAGCACCCGAGCAGCTCTCGTTCTGAGACACGTCAAGCAGGTCGAAGTGGAAGGTCACCGTCACCTCGTAGGCACCGCCCTCGGCCTGTAAGGTCATGTCCCTGATGGGAACCAGGTCTGCGCAGGCCACCCCGTCGATCGCTTCCCGGTCATTGGGCTCGAAGGTAAAGCGCCTCGCCTCATCCATCACCGGTGCATCCTGACCGATGGAGGTTAGGAGGGGCAGCGTCAATAAGAGCAACGCCATGGCCAATGCCTTGAAAGCGGCGGGAGCCATCATAAGGTCTAGACCGCTCCAGGTTTAAATCACTTCACTGCGCCGGAAGCGCGGAGGGACCTGAAGGTCCGTCGGAGGCATACCAATTAAATAATTGGATGATATATCCAACTTGTACCAAGGTGTAAGTATGAAGGCTGCCCTGATGCGTTCCCCCGGCGACCTGAAGGTCGCCGTGGTCCAGGACCCGCAATGTCCTTCCGGAGGTGCATCGCTGAGGGTACTGGCCTGCGCCGTCTGCGGCACCGACGTGAAGATGCTGGAGCAAGGTCACCGCGACCTGAGGTACCCCCGAATCCTGGGGCACGAGGTCACCGCCGAGATATTGAATATGGACGCCGAGGGCCGGTCCCTGGGCATAGGGGACCGGGTACAGGTCTGGCCGGGGGAATCGTGCGGCCACTGCGGTCAATGCATGTCCGGCCAGGACCACCGGTGCCCCGACATGGGCATCATGGGCTTCAACCTGGACGGGGGGATGGCCGAGATGATGGTGGTCAGGGACCTCTCCCGCCTGGTGCCCATCGGCCGGGCGGACCCGGTCCATCTGACGCTGGCCGAGCCCCTGGCCTGCTGCATCAACGCACAAGAGAAACTGGGGGTGGGGGAGGGTGACCAGGTCCTGATCATGGGCGGAGGCCCCATGGGCTGCATCAACGCCCAGCTGGCCCGTTTCAGGGGTGCGGAGAAGGTGCTGGTCACGGAACAGGTGCCACAGCGCATCCAGGCCGCTCCGCGAGGGCTTTTCGACCGCGTCTCGGGAACGGATGTCGTTTCGATACGTCAAATGGTGTTGGAGGAGACCTCCGGGGCGGGGGTGGACGTCATCATACCCTGCACGCCCAATATACGCCTAGACCGCGATACTTTCGGTCTGCTCGGTCCCGGCGGAAGGATGTGCGTATTCTCCGGACCACGGAAGGAGGACTCGCCGCTACCGGTGGACCTGCGGGAGATGCATTACCGGGAGCATACCCTGGTGGGCAGCTACGGCTGCTCCAGCCGGCACGACCGTCTGGCGGTGGAGATGCTCTGCCAAAGTGATGTGGACCTGACCTGGCTGCTGACCGGCAGGTACCCGCTGGAGAAGGTCCATGAGGCTTTCGACCACGCCTCCTCCCGGAAGGGTATGAAGGCCGTCATTACGTTCTGAAGAATGGTGTTGATCATGGAAAATGAGCTGAGAGATTTCGGAGCCAAGGTCGGGGCGTTGATCAGGGGGGAACACATCGGACGGGACCACGCCCGGGACATGTTCCGGGAGGTGCTGCTCAACAGGCAGCCCGATCTGCAGCAAGGGGCCTTCCTGGCCGCCCTGACCGCCGTGGGGGCCTCCCCCGAGGAGATCGCGGGCAGCTGGGAGGCCATCTATGAGATAGATACGGTCAAGACCAGGCCAGAGGTCCCCGGCCCCTTGGTGGAGAACTGCGGCACCGGCATGGACCGTATCAAGACCTTCAACGTCAGCACCCTGGCCTCGGTGGTGGCCGCCGCGGACGGGGTCTACATGGCCAAGCATGGGGCCCGAGCCATCACCTCCAAATGCGGGATCGTGGATATGGCCGAGACCCTGGGAGTTGACGTGGAGTGCGACCCCTCGGTGGTCAGGCGCAGCGTGGAGGTGGCAGGCATCGGGCTGTTCAACGGCATGAGCGCCAAGGTGCACCCTCAGGCCCTTTACCGCATACTATCGCAGATCCGATTCGGCACCATCCTCAATGTGGCTGGATCGCTGGCCAACCCGGCCTCGCCGGAGGTCGGGGTGAGGGGGGTATACTCCCCCGCCCTGGTCATGCCTTTGGCCAGGACCATGCGCGAGATAGGGTATCGCAAGGGCATCGTGGCCCACGGCCTGGATGGCAGCGGACTTCGCGGCATGGACGAGATGTCCACCCTGGGACGCAGTCTGGTGGCGGAGTTCCACGAGGACGGGGAGATCGACAGCTACGAGATCACGCCAAAGCAGCTGGGTCTGCCCCTGGGAGATGAGAAGGTGATCCTCAGCAGCCTGGACCGAGAGGACGAGGCCATCCGGTTCGTCCGGGTGCTTTCCGGGGAGGAGAAGGGGGGGCGCCGGGACATCGTGGCCCTGAACACCGCTCCGATATTGTACCTCAACGGTAACGTCACTTCCCTGGACGAGGGAGTGGCCAGGGCCTTCGATGTACTGGATAGTGGCAAGGGGCTGCAGAAACTGAAGGAATGGATACGGGTGCAGAACTCCGAGGACCCGGGAATGAAGTTGGAAAGGTTAGAAAGGATGGTGGTGACGGCCTACTCCGTCTGAGATCTCACTCCTTCTTTCCCTCTTCCTCCAGCATCTTGTGCCAGGCGGCCATGCGCACCTTGTGCTCGTCCATCGGTTCCTCGGCGGTGATGACCAGCGCTGCACTCTGTTCCTCCTCGTCCAGTGCCACCATGGGATACTCCACGCTCTTGATGATCCTCTGGACGAACTCCTTGAGGAACTCCACATCCTCCTTGGTGCAGGTCTCTGGCAACTTCATCTTGAAGACGTGAATCTCCCGATGGACGTCGAGATAATGGCTTATCTCGGCCTGAGCCAGCAATTCAAGGAAGCGTACCCGGCCTTTGCGCCGTTTGGACATCTCCTTCATCCTTTCCGTCCACAGGGATCCGAACTGGAGCATCACTCCCTCTTCGCCGAAAACCTTCCACATGCTCCCCAAAAACCGCCTGATGGCAATTAAACCTTGTCATCATCTTCAGGGTCGAAGCGGGATGGGCGCAGGTCATCGGCCGTCTCCAGGCGAGGAACGATCTCGCAGCGGAACCGTGCCTCCATGCATCCTGGTCCTGGAACGGCTCTGCATCCAGGAACGATCACGTGACGTCAACGGGAAATGTTTATGAACGGATCAACGGTTCTCCTTTGCCCATGCATGCGTTTGACACGGTCTTGAGATGCCGCCGGCTGACCTCCGCCCCCCTGTACCGCTGGAGGGAGGAGTCCGGACTGATCGCCAAGATCAGCGCAGCGGTCCTCTTCGCATTGTTGACCGCCCTGGCCGCCCAGGTGCGCTTCGTTCTGCCGTTCACCCCGGTACCCTTCACCGGACAGGTGCTGATGGTACTGCTGGGAGCGGTGGTGCTGGGACGATACGGCGCTTTGAGCCAGGGCATGTACCTGGGTCTGGGGGCCTCATTCGGCTGGTTCAGCGGCATGGCGGGGACCGCTGCCCTGGTCGGGGTCTCCGGAGGATACCTCTTCGGCTTCGTGCTCTCCTCCCTTGTGCTCGGGGAGCTGGTGGAGAGAAGGAGGGAATGGACCGGGGCGCAGGTGCTGGGGGCCATGTCCCTGGCCGTCCTCCTCATATACGCCCTGGGGGCGCTGCAGCTGGCCCTGGTCCTAGGTCTGACCCCCTGGGAGGCACTGGTCATGGGGGTCCTGCCCTTCCTGGTAGTGGACGCCCTGAAGGTGGCCATGGCCACTGGTGCGGCCTCACTGTTCCTGAGGCCCCGTTATTCCTAAACCCTTATCATTCACCTTTTCCTTCTGAGGCCGAGGACTACGAGATGAGCCTGCTCCCACAGCACTCCCACTGCCTGAACTGTGACGACCCGGTGGAGGAGGGTCAGCAGTACTGCTCGGAGAAATGCCGCCTGGAGGCCGAGAGCCAGGCTAAGAAGGACCGCAACAAGAACCTGCTCTTCATCGCATTCGCCGCGGCGGCCTTGATCGTGATAGGCCTCATGATGGCCCTGGGCTAGCGCATGGACGTCATGGCCTGTACCATTCTCACCGTGCGCACGGTCTCCTTGACGTCGTGCACCCGGAACAGGCGGACGCCCTGCCAGCAGGCCACTGCCGCTACGGCCAGGCTACCTTCCAGGCGTTCGGCCGCCTCCCCTCCCAGCACCTTTCCCAGGAAGGACTTGCGGGAAGCCCCCAGCAGCAAAGGCCGGCCCAGGGAGCGGTACTCGTCCAGCCTGGACATGATCTGCAGATTGCCCTCCAGGTCCTTGCCGAAGCCCAGCCCGGGGTCCACGGCCAAGCTCTCCCAGTTCACCCCTGCGCTCACCGCCTTTCTCACCCTTCCCTCTAGAAAGGCGAAGGTGTCCCCCACCACGTCCAGGTAGCGAGTGTCCAGTTGCATGGTCTGCGGTTCCCCGCGCATGTGCATGATCACCGCCCCGGCGCCGGCGTTCCTCATCACTTCGATCATCCCCTCTTGCAGTCCGGAGATGTCGTTGACGATGCTGGCTCCGGCCTGCAGGGCCTTGCGGGCCACCTCAGACCTCCTGGTG
>CAZXTA010000075.1:0-8365 GCA_964642865.1 uncultured Methanomassiliicoccus sp.
TTTATTTTGAGCCGGGGTGTCAGTGACCTGATCTTCATAGATTAATTTGATTATTACTCAAGACCCTAGATTAATTATGGTAGTGAACGGGACCAGGAACATACCATTGCGGGTCGTCATAATCGGAATACTTTCCATTTTAGCTGGACTGACCTTCATATTTCCGGTCCTGGACGTTTTCGGTCTGGTACATTTGATAGATATGACCGGATTGACATTCCAGGAGGGGCCACTGGTGTTGACGACCTTCGTTATCGCCATCGCCAATTTCGTGATCGGTATAGGCTGCCTATATGGGTGGCGCCCCATCTGGTTCTACCTGATCCTCATCTCGATCATCAACTTCGTGTTCGCCATGATAGCTATACTAAATGCAAGTGGTTGGGGGACCTTATTAATTGGTATATTCTGGTTAGCATTGTCCGTCCTGGTTCTGTTCACATTGCAAACGAGAACGACCAAGGAATGGTTCTTTGATTGAAGAATCCAAAGGCCGATCAAATTAACTTAGTTAACAAAAAATAAAAAGGTAAGCGGTTTGAACAGTGTTCCTTCAATCGCGAACCGAAACGGAAATTTTTCGTTTTAGCCAGTCAATTAAGTGGTCTCAAATCTGATCACTGTCCGGTCACAATTGTCCCAGGTCATTTATTAACACCCTTCTCGGCCATGTGAGCTCGTGCGTGAGGTTCGTATAGTGTTGCACATCCAGATCAGCGTGGACGCCAAGGCTGACGAGTTCGACATCGATCTGGGAAGCTAATATCACCTGCGGAGACCTTCGCCCCCGACGCCCTCCTTTCCGGAGCGGACACCATGCTCAAAGGCCGGTTTCCGAGGAGGTCCCCGACTGGTCATATGAGGTGCCAGCAATTACCCAAGTTGTAGCTATGCCATCATGGTCATAGTCGACAGCCGGGGAAGGGTGCGGAACTGGAGCGCCTTGAAGAAGCAGCCGTTCTGGAGGATGCCCGTGGCCCTGTGCTCCCTCGCCACGCCGAAGGAGCACCAGGACTACATGGCGGGGGGAGGGGTGGACGTCATCGTGGCCGGGAAGCACAGGGTGGACTTGGATAGGGCGCTGGGGGAACTGCATGAAAGGTACGGGGTGAGCAGAGCGGCGGACATCGGGGGCACACTGTCCGCCGCTCTGCTAAAAGAGGGGCTCATAGATGAGATAAGCATCATCCTCACCTCTTGCCTCATGGGCAACCTGTCCAACAACCTGTTGATGGACCCCAAGATAATGGAGCTCACCAGGCCCTTGAACCTGAGGCTGAGGCACATGGAGGAGATGAAAGGAAGACTGGTGTGTTTGAGGTATTACGTGCACAATGAGGTTGAGGGAGGGGTTTGAGTTCGTCCGTGTCACAAGGACGGCTCGATGACATACTTGCACATGTTGAAGCCCACCCCGAAGGTGTCCTTCTCCACCACTCGGAGGGGCATGTTGAGCCTCTCCTCGAATATCGCCTCAAGCATGCCCTCGTTCAGCAAGCAGAGGGTCTTGCCCACGTCCGGGGCCTTGGAGCAGTCGTACTCGTCCCTGATGATCAGGGTGACCGGATGTAGGGAGAACACCACCACCTCGCCCATCTCGTGGGCCAGGTAGAATTCCTTGATCTCCCGGATGAGCCCCTCCACATCTTTGGACTTCATGTGCGTGGATATCTCGGCCCCGATCTGACGGCCAATGTCCTTGAGGATGGGGTCCATGTTGAAACCGATTGACTCCATGCCGATGACGATGGAGCGTATGGTCCCCTTCAGGAAGGAACTGGGGGAGCCGATGGAACGGTTGATGGTGTTGCGCACCGCCTTCTTGAGCTCCTCTCTAGGGACCACCGAACTGCCTACAGGGCGGGAGATGACGTAGAATATCTTCCTGCGGTTGTCCTGCGGGTCGTCCCGGTAGCCGATCAGCCCCTCCTTGACCATTTTGTCCAAATGGACGGAGAGAGTGCTCTGGGCCTTGCTGGTCAGGACGGCGATCTCGCTCAGACTGAGGTCCCTGCGCTGCAGTTCGCTCAGTATCTTTTGCCGGACCGGATTGGATATCTGTCTCAGACCAGTGGTCGTTGAATATACGTCGAAATCAGAGGTTCTGCTGGGCAGAATCATCGCCAGAGTACAGATTAAAGGTCACTATATTAAATGTATCGTATTGTTACGAAATATCGGGCTCGAGATAACTTAATTAGATTGGCCTCCCTCCAGTGGACGAGAGGAAATGAGGATATCCATCGACGGTGAGACAAAGGATATGCGGGCGGTCTGGTTCAAGGACGGCGCGGTGCACATGTTGGACCAGAAGATGCTCCCTCACCGGGTGAGGGTGGCCCGTCTCACCGACCATCATCAGGTGGCCGAGGCCATTCGGGACATGACCGTACGGGGGGCTCCTGCCATCGGTGTGGCCGCGGCCTACGGGATGCTGCTGGCAGCGAACGCTGGCGCGGACCTGAAGGCCTCTGCCGAGGAACTCAAGGGGACCCGGCCCACGGCCTTCGACCTCTTCTTCGCCGTGGACCACATGCTCGCCAGGATGGAGGCCGGTGAGGACCCGGCCAGGACGGCGGATGATTACGCTGATACCATCGTTGACAGGTGCAAACGCATCGGAGAGCACGGTGAGCGGCTGATCAAGGACGGGAGTCGCATCATGACCCACTGCAACGCCGGAGCGCTGGCCACCGTGGACTGGGGCACCGCCCTGGCACCAATACGCGAGGCGTGGCGTAAAGGCAAGGACCTCTTCGTCTACGTCTCCGAGACCCGCCCCCGGCTGCAGGGCATGAAGCTCACCGCCTTCGAGCTTTTGAACGAGGGCATACCTCACGCCATAATACCGGACGGCGCTTCCGGCCACTTTCTGCGCGAAGGTATGGACCTGGTGATAGTGGGCGCGGACCGCATCGCGGCAAACGGGGATTTCGCCAACAAGATCGGGACGTACGAGAAGGCGGTGCTGGCCAAGGAGCTGGAGGTACCGTTCTACACCGCCGCCCCCCTGTCCACCTTCGACCTCTCCATCGAGCGGGGGGAGGACATTCCCATCGAGTACCGGGACGAGGAGGAGGTCACCATGGTGGACGGGGTGCGCATAGCGCCGCGGGGCTCCAAGGCCCTGAACCCCGGTTTCGATGTCACCCCTGCCAGGTATCTCACTGGCATCATCACCGAGACCGGGGTCCTGCACCCCGGGGACATCGTCGATAAGTTGAGAGGGGTCGTGCTATGAGACAGGCCAAAAGGGACGTGGTACATTACGGAAGATTGCTGTACGAGAGAGGCCTGGCCAGTGGTACGGGAGGGAACATCAGTGCCCGGGTCGGTGACATGATGATCATAACCCCCTCCGGCGCCTGCAAGGGTATGCTGGACCCCACCGAGCTGGTGACGGTGGAGATCACCAGCGGCAAACCCTTGAGCGGCCGACCGTCCATGGAGACGCCATTTCATCTGACCGTCTATCGGGAAAGGGCGGACGTCCACGGCGTGGTGCACGTGCATCCCCGTTTCTGCACCGTCCTGGCCTGTGCCGGGGTGGAGGTGACCCCCGGGCTGACCCCGGAGGGGTTGATGGTACTGGGTCGTCGAGTGCCAACCGTTCCCTACGCCACGCCCGGGTCGGATGACCTGGCGGAGGCCTTGAAGACCGAGGTCCGTAATGGCGATGCCTTCCTACTGGAGGCCCACGGGGCCATAACGGTGGGCGCGGACCTAAAAGACGCCTACCATAGAATGGAGACGTTAGAGTTCCACGCGGAACTGCAGTATCGCCTGCTGATGATGGGAAAGGGCCGACCGCTCCCTGAGACGGAGATCAGGTACATTCTGAAGGATTGATCGTATGATTCTGGTGACCAAGTGGTTCGGGGTATTCCTGTGCGAGGACATGGAGGTCCGTCGTTTCAAGCTGTTCGAGAAGGACCCCAAGAGCGTCGCGAGCAAACTGGCAGCGGTGCAGCGGGGGGACATATTGCCGGAGGAACGGGAGCTGGCTGTGCGCCGCATGAAGGTGGCCGACCCGCGCCTGAAGCCCCTCGGAAAACCGATGGTCTTCGATTCCTCCTTCATTAAGCCGGAGACGTATGGATTGACGCCAGAGATGATGCAGAAGGTGATGGTCGAGCTGGCCAAGATCCGGGTGCGGGAGCCCTTGAGCGAGGACCGTTCCATCGCTCAGGCCATACGGGCGACGGACGACCTCATCGAGGAGATCAATCTGTTGAGCGAGCGTTTGCACGAGTGGTACGGGGTGTACTTCCCGGAACTGGCCGATTTCGCGGTGGACGTGGAGTACGCCCGCCTGGTCTCGGAGATGGGCGACCGGCGGGTCATCATGGACCACCTGGGGGTGTCCCTGGAATCGGTAGGCACGGACCTGATGCAGAGGGACCTAGAGGTCATCCAGGGCCTGGGTGGCACCCTGTACGAACTGTACCGGAGAAAGGAGGCATTGGACGCCTACATATTGGAAGGGATGCAGAGGGTGGCGCCCAACCTGACCTCCCTGCTGAACCCCAACCTGGCCGCCCGGCTGATATCGTTGGCCGGGGGATTGCAGCGGCTAGCGAGGCTGCCCTCCAGCACGGTGCAGCTGCTGGGGGCGGAGAAGGCCCTCTTCCTGCACCTGCGCTCGGGCAAGAATCCGCCCAAGCACGGGGTCATCTTCCAGCACCCCTGGGTGAACCGCTCGCCCTACTGGCAGCGCGGAAAGGTGGCCCGTAGCCTGGGGGGCAAGATAAGCATAGCGGCCAAGGTTGACGCCTACAAGGGGGAGTTCTTCGCCGACCAGCTCAAGAAGCAGATGGAAAGGAGGGTGGAGGAGGTCCGTGAGAAGTATCCGGATCCGCCGCCGCGGCAGCAGAGACCCGCGGGAAGGTCACAGAACCAGCGCTATGGCCGGGATCAGCATCGTGGCCAAGGGCGTCGTCGGTAAGCAAACTATTTAAACGCACCCTCATTTCCCTTCAGAGGTAGCTATGTCTTGGACTCAACAGGAAGTCAGGGAGCTGAAAGAAGGCCGTTACATGTTAATTGATGGCGAACCCTGCAAGATCACCAATATTTCCACCTCCAAACCTGGGAAGCACGGGGAGGCCAAATCCAACATCGATGCCGTTGGTATCTTCGACAACAAGAAGCGCAGCATCGTCCACCCTGTCAAGCACAAGGTTCAGGTGCCGATGATCGACAAGCGCAAGGCGCAGATCCTATCCATCATAGGGGATGAGGTCCAGCTCATGGACCTGGAAAACTACGAGACCTTCCAGCTGCCCATTCCCGAGGAGTACAAGGGACAGATCAACTCCGGCGAGGAGATCATGTACATGATCGCCATGGACCGCCGTAAGATCACCAAGGTGTGATCTCAGCCCGGAGGCCTCATGGCCCGCAGCGACTCATTTGCCATGGCCAACTCGAGCTTCGATGAAGCGGAGTTCGTCATCATGGGGGTGCCCTACGACGGCACCACCCGGTTGCGCTCAGGTACGCGTAAGGCACCCATGGCCATCCGCAAGGCCTCCAACATCTTCGACCCCTTTCTTTTCGAGCACGACACGGACCTCTCCGAGGTCAAGGTTCATGACGCTGGCGACCTGGACTGCGGCTCCTCCTTCGACGACATGTTCAATGTGGTGGAGAAGAAGGCCAGCGAGGTCGTAGCTGCCGGCAAGTTCCCCATCCTGATGGGCGGGGAACGCAGCATCACCTACCCCTTCGTGAAGGCGTTCCATGAGGTGGGGGTCATCAGCATCGACGCCCACCTGGACTTCCGGTCGGAATGCGACATGAAGTTCGATCACGGCTGCACCATGAAACGGGTGGCCGAGGTGGTGGGCATTGACAATATCGTGCCCTTCGGGGTGCGCTCCATCTCAAAGCAGGAGATGTCCGGCGAGATGCCCAACTACGTGGACGCCTACCAGATCAGGGAATTAGGCCTTGAGAATTCCTGGAAGAAGGTTCTGAACATGATGCGCAAGGAGAACGTCCTGCTCAGCCTGGACATGGACGGCATAGACCCTGGCTTCGCCCCGGGGACCTCCCGTCCGGAGCCGTTCGGACTGACCGGTTACGAGGTCAAGCGCTGCATAGACATGGTGGGTGACCGTCTGGTGGGCTTCGACATTTCCGAGGTGCTCCCTTCCCACGACCCGGGTGCCACCGCAGCCCTGGCTGCGCGCATGATAATGGAGGTCATCGCCATTGTTCACACCCGGCGAGGTGAGAAGTAATTGGATTGGGCCACGCTGGTCTCTGCCTTCGTCCTCATCTCCCTGACCGAGCTGGGGGACAAGACCATGGTCGCGGTCATCACCCTGTCCTCCAAGTACCCCCGGCGCACTATCTTTCTGGGATCGTTCCTGGCATTGGCGTCAGTGACCGCGGTGGGGGTGCTCATCGGGGAGATGCTCTTCCAGTTGATCCCTTCCTGGATCGTCGGACTGGCCGCTGGGGTGGTGTTCATCATCTTCGGCGTCCTGACCTTGCTGCGTCCGGAGAAGGAGGAAGAGGAGGAGATGGAGGGCCGGGGGCGCTGGGGAGGGTTCATGACAGCGTTCGGATTCGTGGCGTTGATGGAACTGGGGGATAAGACCCAGCTCTCCGTGATCGCCCTCTCGGCGGGATCGGGGGCGACCCTGATGGTCTTCGTCGGCGCGGCACTGGGCTTCCTCTGGCTCACTATACTGGAAGTGTATCTGGGCAAGACCATAGGGAAGAAGGTGCCCAAGGAGCACATCCGCAAGGGCAGCGGGCTGGTCTTCATCATCTTCGGCCTGGTTTTTCTGCTGCAACTACTGCTGTGATCATTCTTCCATCAGTTCCCGTAGCACCTTTTCACACTCGTCGCCGCATCGTTTGGCCGTCGCCTCGTCCTTACCTTCGGAGTACACTCGGAAGATCGGCTCCGTTCCCGATGGCCTCACTAGGCTCCACCCCCCGTCGAAGAATATCTTGACCCCGTCGGTGAGGTCGATCTCCTGCTCCGCGAAGTGCACCTCCACTTGCTCCAGGACCCACTCCTTCTTTTTCTCGGGGCACTCCAACCTGCGCTTGTCTAGGCTATAGCGGGGGACCTCCTTCAGCAGCTCGGAGAGCGGACCTCTCTTGGCGATTATCTCCAGCATCTTGGTCATGGTCATGGCCGCGTCCCGGCAGTACTGGTGCTCCGGGAATATGAGCCCGCCGTTCTCCTCTCCGCCGAAGATGGCCCTCACCTCCATCATCTTTCGGGCCACGATGGGCGCTCCTACTTTGGTATAGATGACCTGCCCGTTGTGGCGCTTGACCACCTCCTCCAGGCAGGAGGAGGTGCTCACCGGCGTCACCACGATGCCGCCGCCGTTCTCCTGGACGATGTGAGAGGCGATCACCGTCAGCGACTGATCGCCGTGAACGTAATTGCCCTGGTCGTCCACGAAGATGGTCCGGTCGGCGTCCCCGTCGTGGGCGATGCCCAGGTCCACCCCGGTGGCCTTGACCACCGCCATCAGGTCCTTGAGGTTGTTCGGGGTCGGCTCACTGGAATGACCGGGGAACGTGCCCTGCGGGTTCCCGTTCAGGGTGATCGCCCTCACACCCAGGGAGTCCAGAAGTCCCGGGGAGGTGACCGAACCGGCCCCGTTGGCGCAGTCCAGCACGACGTTCAGACAGGCCTCGGCGATGACCGTACGGTCCACCGAGCGCCGGACGGCGTTGGCATATGACGTCCCCACTCCCTCCAGATGGGAGATGGTCCCCACCGACCTCCAGTCCGGAGCGGCGAAGCCCCTCTCGAAGTAGATGCGCTCGATGCCCTCCTCCTTGACCCTGGGCATCTCCGTCCCGTCGTGGTCCACGCACTTGATGCCGTTGAACTCCGGCGGGTTGTGAGAGGCGGTGATCATCACCCCTCCCTTTACTCCGGAGTTCTTCACGTAGTACTGTAGGGCGGGGGTGGGCAGCATGCCCAGGTCCACCACGCTGCTCCCCGCGGATGTCACGCCGGCGGAGACCGCGGAGCGAAGCATGTCACCCGAGGTCCGGGGGTCGGTGGCGATGGCCACCCGTCCCATCATGAAGGTGCCGATGGCCCTTCCCACGTTCAATGCCAGTTCCACGGTCATGTCCTGGTTTATCACTCCGCGCACGCCGTTGGTACCGAACAGTCTGCTCATGATCTCACCTGGGCCGGTCCCGCTGGGACACGATGATGATGTGGATCATGTCCGCGGAGTCCTTGAAGTTGTCCGCTGAGTTCTCTATGCCGTGGAGCAGGTCCCGCATGAGGTACAGGGCCCGGGCGTCCATGTTGGACATGAAGAACTCCTTCTTCATCATGAAGTACATCTCGTCCATGATGTGCTCCGATTCC
>CAZXTA010000076.1:0-8187 GCA_964642865.1 uncultured Methanomassiliicoccus sp.
CGCCAGGTCGAAGATGCTCCGATACAGGTCGTGGTCTCGGAGGTGGAACTCTCGGTCCAGGTTCATGGGCGGTCGCGTGCTCCGTATCGGTCCCAGCTGATCAGTTCTTCGGCCTTCTTTCGGCTGCGGGCCGCGGGTCTCTCGTCAGGGTAGCCTAGGGCCAGACACACTGTCGCCTTACGGTCCTTAGGTAGGCCAACGTACTCGGTCATGAGGTCGTGGTCGAAGGCCCCTATCCAACAACTGCCCATGCCCTTCTCCACGGAGGCCAGTGTGATGTGGTCCAGGGCCATGGTCAGGTCCATCTTGGCCCATTTCTGCCGGGGATCGTCCACCCCCACAATGAACGCCGCGCAGTCCGCCAGTAACGATTGCTCCTTGCAGATTGGGACGACCCCCTTGAGCCGTTGCCGGTCGGTGACGACCACTAGCTCCCATGGCTGACGGTTCGCCCCTGATGGGGCGGCCCGGGCCATCTCCAGGAGATGTTCAAGGACCTTGTTGGACATCTCTTTGCGCTTGTACCTGCGTATGCTCCGGCGAGCCCGGATGGCACTTTTTACCTCCATATTTCATACTCCTTAGGTTAAGATAGGTTGGGCTGGGCATATGGTTTTTGCCGGGATTATTGTTCCTCGGCCTTGCCCACGTCCTTCAGCCAGACCACTGACTGGGGGAAGGGGATCTCGATCTTGTGCTGGTCGAACCTCTTCAACAGCTCGGTGCGGTAATCGGAAGCGGCCTTGAACTGCAGGTCCAGGTCCGTGATCCAGATGAAGGCGGTGAAGTTCAGGGAGGAATCGGCGAAATCGCTGAAGCGGACCACTGGCCGGTGCTCCTCGTCCTTGATGACCTCCGGAAGGGACAGGGCGGCCTCCTCCATGAGCCTTATGACCAGCTCCACATCGCTGCCGTAGGCCACACCCACCCCCACGGCGATCTTGAGCTTGCGGTCGGGCAGGACCATGTTCACGATCTTCTTGTTGGCGATGTCGTTATTGGGCACTATCACCAGCTCGTGGGTGAAGGTGTTGTAGAGGGTGGTAGAGCGCATGCCTATCTTGCGCACAGCGCATATGTCCGTGTTCTCCAGTTTCAAAAGGTCGCCGATCTTGAAGGGGCGGTCCACCACCATCTGCAGCCCGGCGAAGAAATTGGCCAAGGTGGCCTGAGCCGCGAACCCTATCACGATGCCCATGAACCCGAAACCGGCCAGGATGACCGTCAGGTCGTAGCCGAACATGCTGAAGATCATCATGATTGCCACGGAAGGGATGACGATGATCCCCAGTTTCTCCAGGATGGGTACCAGCACGTCGTCCACCTCGGAATCGGTCTTCTTGGCCAGCTCGTGCCCGAAGAAGATGATCACGCCGTCATATATCTTGTAGACCAACCAGGTCATCACCAGGACGAAGGACACCTGATAGACCGTCTCCATGTTGGCGATGAGGTTGCGGTCCAGGCTCAGTATCTCCAGCGAGCTGACCGCCCCGTAGAGCACCACCAGAAGGATGATCGGGCCGCGGATGATCCTGATGATCATGTCGTCCATCTCGCTGGCGGTCCTGGAGGTCATGGCATGCAGTAGCGGGTCGGCGATCAGTATGATGAACAGGGCTATGACGGCCCAGATGCCCACGCTGACCGCGAAGGCCCCCTCGTTCCCGTCCAGGGGGGCGGGGAGCGAGTTGTTCCATATGCCCAGTATCTTATTGTCACCGGCACGGGTGCCGAAGACCGGCAGGACCTCCAGCTGCGCGGTCTCGTTGATGGTGAAGGTGTTGCTGAGCGAGTTCATCTGGGTCACGGTGAGATCGATCCCCAGGGGAAGCAGCGCGGCGGCCATCCTCGAAGAGGTGGTCACGATCATTTGAATTGGTTCAGAATCACCAGGATACAGAGTGATGTGGCTCTGGCCGAACGTGGCCGTCAGGCCACTGTTGGTGGAGAGGTCCACGGAGGGGGTGACCACATAGGGCACGCTGTCATTGTTGTAGATGATCCACTCGAAGGTGGCCGTGTCGCCGGCGTAGACCTTCTGATATTGGTCGCCCACGGAGAACACGTTGACCGGGTCGGCGGATATGCTAGGGGTCAAGGCTGCCACGATGAGCAGCAGGCCGATGACCAGTAGCAAAGTCCGGCTCACGGCGGTCCGTTCCAACCTCATCATCTTTACTTCCTAGGCCCTGGCGAGAACGTTAGTCATATTTAGGATTTCTCGCCCCCTGGTCCTGGCAGTGGCAAACCATTAATCATGATTCAGCCATCACGGGAGCATGGACGAGCTCACCTGGGCCCGCATCGGCCTGGCGATGGTGATCATGGTGGCGGCCTCGGTCTCTGACTGGCGCACCCGCACCGCCTCGGACGCCCACTGGTACATCTTAGGGCTGGGGGGAGCGCTCATGCTGGGCTGGCAGCTTTGGGAGCAGGGGGCGGACCTGATATTCCTGGTCTGTTTGGCCTTGGTCGCTGCGGTCTTTCTGAACATGTTGTGGGACCGCCCGGGCATCTTCGAGGAGGGGTTCAACCCGATCCCACTGGCCGTGTATGCCCTGACCCTCTTGGCCTACGCATATCTCAGCTTGGAACATTATAACCATGAACATTACTGGGTCGTGGTCACCATCCCCTTACTGTTCATCCTGTTCTTCATACTATATCAACTGGACGTGATCAAGGGGGGAGCGGACGCCAAGGCCTTGATGGCCCTCTCACTGTGCTTTCCCGCCTATCCGCTGCTGGAAGGGCTTCCGCTTCTGGCAATGAACAATCCGGCCGGGCAGGAGATCATGCCCTTCCCCCTACTGATACTGTTCAACGGGGCCATTCTGACCTTGCTATTGCCCGTAGGCATCTTCCTGATCAACCTGGGGCGGCGGGACCTGCGCTTCCCACTGATGTTCTTCGGTCTGCGTCTGGACATTGACCAAGCGCCCTCGAAGCAGGTGTGGCCCATGGAGAGGGTGGTGGACGGGCGCATCAAGACCACGCTCTTTCCCCGCTCGGACGATGAGGGGGATTGGGAAGGTTTGCGCGCGGCCGGCGTGGACCGCCCCTGGGTCACACCCAAGGTCCCGTTCCTGATACCTTTGACCCTGGCGGTGCCCTTCTCACTGCTTGTGGGCAACCTGCTGCTCTATCTCATGGGGATTTGAAGGGCACTCCTCCCTCAGCGGGCACCCGGCGCAGCGGGGGACGCTTCGGCAGTGGGTCTTGGCCAGCTCGATCAGCATGGCGTACAGCCGGCGGTAACGGCCGGCATCGTCGGGATATCTGGACTCGACAAGGCCCTGGACGGAATCATAGTCCCCATTGTGAAGGACGCCGGTGCGGTGGAATATCCTCACCGCATAGCCAGCGGCCACGAACTTGGGGCGCCCTCCGGCGAAGAGCAGGATGGAATCAGCGGTCTCCGGCCCCACCCCTTTCAACGAGAGCAGCTCATGGCGGCAGGACCTGAGCTCGCCGTTCAGCAGCCTCAGGGGGTCTCCCCCGTGCCTTTGCACCAGGTGACGGGAGAGCAGGAGCAGGCGTTCGGCCTTCTGGCGGTAGAAGCCGGTAGGCCTCACGATGGACTGCAGCTCCTGATACGGAAAGAGGGAGAGGGGCAGGGGGGACAGCAGGCCCCTGGACCTCAGGTCCTCCAGCACCGGCACCACCTTCTCCCAGGTGGTCTGCTGGGTGAGCAGCGCTCCCACCATGACCTCGAAGGGACCGTCCGAGGGCCACCACCCTTCTACGTCCAGGGCCTCCTCTAAAAGCAGGCAGAGATGGTCCAGTTCCATCGTCTCACCATACCACGTCCACCGGGCGACCGCATTTGGAGCATCTTCCCCCTTTGACCCCGACCACCTCGGCATGGAACCCGGTCCGGCGGATCAGCAGGGACTCGCATCCCGGGCAGTAGGTGTTCTCTCCCTCCTCCGTCACCAGGTTTCCCATGTAAACGTATTCCAACCCCTTCCCCTTCGCGGTCTTGAAGGCCATCTCCATTGTAGATCGGGGGGTGGGGGGCAACCCTTCCATCTTGTAATCCGGATGGAAGCGGGAGAAATGCACCGGCGTGCTCACCCCCATGCGGTCCCGCACCCATTGACAGAAACCGTCTATCTCCTCCCTGCCGTCGTTCCTGGTGGGTATGATGAGGTACGTAAGCTCGACGTGCACGCCCATCTCCCTGGCCGTCTCGCAAGATCTCAGCACTGGTGCCAGCTGACCCTTGCAAACCTCCTTGTAGAACGTCTCGCTGAATCCTTTAACGTCGATGTTCATGGCGTCGATCACGCCCTTCAATGAGCGTAGCGGTTCCTCCTGGATGAATCCGTTGGTCACCGAAACGGTGAAGAGACCTTTCTCCTTGCACAAGCGGCTGGCGTCCAGCACGTACTCGTGCCATATGGTCGGTTCGTTATAGGTCCAGGCCACCCCGTTGGACCGGTACTGACGGCAGAGATCCGGCACCTCCTGCGGTGGCACGGTCCGCAGCGGGAACTCGTCCAATCCCGCCTGGGCGATGGTGAAGTTCTGACAGTGCTGACAGCGCAGGTTGCAGCTGACCCCGCCGAACGAGAGTACCGGATGGCCGGGCTTGAAGTGGAAGAGAGGCTTCTTCTCAATGGGGTCCATGTGCATGGAGGATACCTTGGCGTAGCTCAGGGCGTAGAGTCGACCTTTCACGTTCCCCCGAACCCGGCATATCCCTTTCTTCCCCTCGTTCACCAGGCAGGAGTGTGGACAAAGATGGCAGCGGACCGCATCGCCTTCCTCCTCCCAGAACATCGCCTCCTTGAGATCAGTGTCGGAAGTGCTCATATCCCCTTGGCTCCAAAATGACATTGGACGACCCCCGCTTAAGGATGTTGACCTTCCCTTCGATGCATCGGCCGATGATGGTCACTTCCTTGCCTAGTAGTTCCTGCACCTCGTTCCATTGCTCCGGCCTCACGGTGAAGAGGAGCTGATAATCGCCTCCCCCGTGCAGTACGACGGAGTTGATTTCCACGTCGCATTCCTCCGTCACCTGGCGCGTCTCGGGGTCCACTGGGATGGCGTCGAAGTCGACCTCATGACCTACTCCGCTGGCCTCGGCCAGCTCGTGCACTGAGGTCGCCAGACCGTCGGACGTGTCCGTGCATGAGGTGACCGCCCCGCTGGACGAAAGCAACGTCCCTTCCTTGATGCGGGGCAGGGGCTCGAACAGCGCCTTCACAGCCCTGTCCACTTTGATCCCTCTATCCAAGGCCAGCAGTCCGGCGGAGGCCAGTCCAGCGCTACCGGTCATGCCCAACAGGTCCCCTGGCCTGGCGCCCTTCCGCCTTAGTAGGCCGTCCCTGGGGACCAGCCCCAGGGAGGTACCGGTGAGCACCAGCTCCGAGCACTCCTTGGTGTCCCCGCCGAGATAATCCGTTCCGAAATGGTCGCAGCAGTCCGCCGCGCCCTGCACCATCTCCCGTACGTTCCCTTCTTCCAGGTTCGCAGGCAGTCCCATGGCCATCAGAAGGCCCAGCGGTTGGGCGCCCATGGCCGCGATGTCGCTTAGGTTCACCGCCGCGGCCATCCACCCTTTCTGCCGCCATGACATGCTGGGGTGGAAGTGCGTGCCCCGCCACAGCAGGTCAGTGCTTACCACGAGATAACGGTCGCCGATCTCCACCACGGCCGCGTCGTCCCCCGGACCTAGCATGGCTGAGGTGTTGACCATGGAGATTATGGTGCGCACCATCTCCTTCTCGCCAACGTCGCTTAAGCGGGCCATGAGCGGTAGAGGGCGGAGAGGGGGATTAACCCTTTCCTATGATGGGAGCATGAAAAAAAGTGGAATGGAGAAGGGATTTGATTGCGCCGATCACTTCTTCATTCTCAGGAATACGACGACCACGGCCACGACGACAATCACCAGAATGATCATCATCAGCCAGATGTGGTCCGTGCCCCCGCCGGAATCGTCGTCCTCGATCACCATCGTCAACATGCCCAGATCGTTCGTCTCACCTGTTTCGACGGTAACGTTCTCCACCGTGGCGTTCTCTACATTGTGGAGGAGGAGACCAACAGCTCACCAATATGAACTGTCGCCATTGTTGGCATTGTGCGGGTAGCAGTTGCGTACGACTAAGTACGAGGTGGCATTACCGATATGGATGCACGGGTCGCTGCCGCCGGTGATATTATAGCCTCGATGACATACGGGCTCGATTCCTTGCCATTGCCTGACATCGCCGCTAATGCCAGATCGATATTGTTATTGACTCGGATGACTTCGTGCGACATCGGCGTCACCCCGGGGTGCATCCCCTTAGCCATTATGCCGGTCTACGTCGGTTCGATCGCTGCTGCTGAATATAACAATGTAATAATGACATTAAGAACAGAAGTGCTTTTACGGCAACGCATTTCTTGATTATCCATTCCCTTGATAGAAATTGAGGTAACCATCTGCTCCATTTGTTATTAAAAACCACTCCATTAAAATATTAAAATATTTTTATATTATAATTTTTTTGAGGGCGTTATCCCTATTCTTGTCGAGGTAATGATTTAATACTCAATTAGCCAACGGTGGAGCGAATGATGCTGAACCTGCCATACGGTGAGAAGGAAACTGTCGAGTTGGACGTGCCAGATGTCAATCTGGCCGGGATAGTCGGTCCTAACGATGTCCACGGTTCCCTGGAAGAGGTCGAAAAAGCACTTTCAAGACCATGCGGCGGGCGCTCCCTGGAATCGTTCCTAGAAAGGGGTGAGGATGTGGTCTTCATAGTCAACGATGGAACGCGCCCCACCCCCACCGCCAGAGTGCTCGACTCCCTGGCAAAGCGCATGGAGCTGTGCCGGGCGCGCTACCTCATTGCCACGGGAGCGCATCGCGGTCCCACGGAAGAGGAACTGCGGTTCATTTTCGGCCGACATCTCGAAGTACTGCGCGATCACATCTTGGTCCATGACGCCCGCTGCTCCCCGACCGTGCATCTGGGCATTTCCAAGAACGGTACGGAGATGGATGTGAACGAGGTGGCGGTCAACGCCGACCGCCTCGTCATCATAACCAGCGTCGAACCGCACTACTTCGCCGGCTATACCGGCGGGAGGAAATCCTTTTTACCCGGAGTGGCCGCTTTCCACACTATAGAGCAGAACCATCGGCTGGCCATGAGGCCGGAAGCGCAGACATTGGTGTTGGACGGCAACCCGGTGCACGAGGACATGATGGACGCGCTCTCGGTGGTGAAGAAAGAGATATTCTCCATCCAGGTGGTATTGGACCGGCACCAGGAAATTTATCGGGCGGCGGCCGGTGACCTGTACCAGGCGTTCCATCAGGCGGTGAAATGGGCAGATGAGGTCTTCTCCATCACCATCCCAAAGAGATATGATGCGGTCATAACCGTGGCGCCATACCCTATGGACGTCGACCTGTATCAATCGCAGAAGGCCATAGAGAACGCCAAGCGGGCGCTGAAAGAAGGCGGGACGCTCATCCTGGTGTCCAAGTGCCGCGAGGGGTTGGGCGATGACACGTTCGTGAAACAGCTCTGCCTGTCCAAGGACAAGAGAGCGGTGCTGGAGGCGCTGCACCATGAGTACAAGCTTGGATATCATAAAGCGGCAAAGTTGGCCGAGGTGATGTGCCACGCCCATCTCTGGGCGGTCACCAGCCTGTCACCGCATATCCTTGAAGGAATGGACGTGCAGCCGTTCCAAACGCTTCAGTCGGCCGTGGACCGACTGTTAACCATTAATCCCCAGGCAGAGATATTGGTACTGCTGGATGGCAGCGTGACCGTGCCGAGGGTGCTCGAAGATGAGTGACACGATCGAGGCGGAGAGCCTGCGTAAGGTGAGGAAGGAGCTGATGACCTGCACGTACTGCGGGTTCTGCAAGAGCGTCTGTCCGGTATTCCAGGAGGTGGGCTGGGAGCCCAGCGTGGCACGCGGCCGTATGGTTCTGGCCTACGGCCTGCTGCAGAAGGAGGTCCCGGCCGACCCGTCCGTGCTGGAATACCTGTACCAGTGCACCACCTGCAAGGATTGCGAGAGGCGCTGCCCCTCCAATATCTCCGTGGTGGAGGTGGTGGAGAGCGCCCGTCGGGACCTGGTCAAGGCCGGGCACATGCTGCTCCGGCACCGGTCGATCGCTGAGAGGGTGGCCGCCACCGGTAACCCTTATGGGGAGAGGAA
>CAZXTA010000077.1:0-8060 GCA_964642865.1 uncultured Methanomassiliicoccus sp.
AGGGGGAACCGTCCGGCCATGTGAAGGACATCGACTCCATCCAGCTGGAGTTCGATAACGACGCGCTGCTCGTGCGCGTCAAGCAGACCGGTGTGGCCTGCCATCTCGACCGCATGTCCTGCTTCGACGAGGTGGTGTACGGGGAGGTGGAGGGGACCATGGCCGTGCTGCCGAAGCTGTTGCGGGTCATTAGGGACCGCAAGGCGAACCCGGTCGAGGACAGTTACACCAGCAAGCTCTTCGCCGACGAGGACAAGCGCCTGAAGAAGGTGGTGGAGGAAGCGGCGGAGGTGCTTCTGGCAGCCAAGAACCACCGGAAGGACGAGCAGTCCTGGGAGGTGGCCGACCTCGTCTACCACCTGCTGGTTGCGGTGGAGGGCATGGAGATCGAATGGGAGGACGTGTACCGTACACTGGCGGAGAGGATGAAATGAGGGCCGAACTGCATACCCACACCATCCTCAGCGACGGCGAGCTGCTGCCCATCGAGCTGGCCCGTCGGGCGCTGGTGAAAGGGATCAGAACGATAGCGTTCACCGACCATGTCTCCCTGAGCAACGTGGAGCGGGTTATCCAGGAGACCCGCCGCGACGCCGACCTGGCCATGGAATGGGACATGAAGGTGCTCTGCGGGGTGGAGATCACCCACGTCCCCGTCCGGCGCCTGGACGAGGTGGTGGCCAAGGCCCGAAAGCTGGGCGCGGAGATAGTGGTGGTGCACGGGGAGACCATCAGCGAGCCGGTGGAGAAAGGGACCAATCTCGCCGCGGTCATGAACCAGGAGGTGGACATACTGGCCCACCCCGGTTTCATCACCTTGGAAGAGGCCCAGCTGGCCCGGGACAACGGCGTGGTGCTGGAGATAACCTCCCGGGGATCGCACTGCAAGACCAACGGGCACGTCGCGCGCATGGCCCAGCAGGCCGGAGCGCACATGGTGGTGAACACCGACGCCCACTCGCCAGGGGAGCTGATGGACATGGCCGCGGCGTTGCAGATAGCCCTGGCCGCCGGCCTGACCCGGGGGGAGGCCGACCGAGCCCTGATCGGGACGCCCCAGGCCCTGGTCAAGAGGAGGTGTCGCTACTGAAGGTCCAGAAGTTCGGCGGTTCATCATTGAGGACCGGGGAGTCCATGCGCCAGGTGGCCGACATCATCGTGGCCGAGAAGGAGAAGAAGGCCGTGGTGCTGAGCGCGGTGACCGGGGTCACCGAGATGCTCGTGCAGTTCATCTCCCGCACCCGTTCCGAGGAGGACGTGGACTCCTTCATGAAGGACATCACCAAGCTGCACATGGACCTGGTCATGGACGCGCTGTCCTCGCAGAAGTGCCAGGCCAGGGCCATGGAGGAGCTGGTGGCGAAGCTCGTGAAACTGGAGCGCATGCTCTACGGCTCCTGCTACATCGAGGAGGTCAACCCCCGCATACGTGACTACGTGCAGTGCTTCGGGGAGCGCCTCTCGGTCATAATCGTCGCCGCCCTGCTCAACGAGATGGGCGTGAAGGCCAAAGCGGTGGACGCGGATGAGCTGGGGATCATCACCGACGGGGAGTACGGCACGGCCACGGTGAACATGGAAGCGACCCGCTCCATCATACGGCCGAAGCTGATGGGGATCCTGCAGGAGGGGGTCACCCCGGTCATCACCGGCTTCTTCGGCCGGGCCGCGGAGGGCAGCGTGACCGTCTTTGGCCGTAATGGCAGCGATTACAGCGCGGCGGCCGTGGCCAACGCCATGGGCGCCTCGGTGCTGGAGATCTGGAAGGACGTGGACGGGTTCATGAGCGTGGACCCGAAGATAGTCCCCTCCGCCAAACCGATACCGCAGCTGAGCTACGACGAGGCGGCGGAGCTGGCCTATTTCGGGGCGAGGGTGGTGCACCCCATGACCATGGAGCCGGCGCGCTCCGGCAACATCGAGATCCGGGTCAAGAACGTCTTCCGCCCGGAGGCCCCCGGAACGGCGATCAAGGGACCGGGGAAGAACGGGGACAAGGGCATCAAGTCCATCTCCTGCATGAAGAACCTCTCCTTGGTGAAGGTGTTCGGAGAGGGTACAGGTTACAAGTTAGGGGTCCTAGCGGACATCGCCTCGCTCCTGCGCCAGGCGGAGATCAACATCTACAGCGTGGTCACCTCCCTGACCTGCATAACCCTGCTGGTGGACAAGAAGGACGTGGCCAAAGCGCAGAAGGTGCTGGCCGAGAGCGGCGGTGCTCCTCGCGTGGAGACCCACGGCAACTTCGCCCTGATGTGCATCGTGGGCGAGGGCCTGGGACACCACAAGGGGCTGGCCTCCCGGGTCTTCAAGGCCGTGGCCAAGGAGGGAGTGAACGTGATGCTGATCTCCGCCGGCGCTTCCCTGGTGGCCTACCATTTCACGGTGGACGAGGCAGACCTGGAGAAGGCGACCAGGGCGGTGCACGAGGAGCTTTTCGGGTGCTGACATGATCGTGGCCTTCCAGGGGGTGAGGGGAGCTTACAGCGAGGACGCGGTGTTCTCCTACGAAGCGGGGGCGAGCATCCTGGAGTGCGCCGAGTTCGTGGACCTCTTCGATGCGGTCAGGCGCGGACGGGCGGACCTGGGCATGCTGCCGGTGGAGAATTCCATCGAGGGCAGCGTCACCGCCGCCAACGACCTGCTGTTCCAGAGCGACCTGCGGGTGGTCGGTGAGGTCATGGTCAGCATCCGACACTGCCTGATCGGGCAGGTGGACGCGGAGCTGGGCGACGTGCGCCGGGTCTACAGTCATCCTCAGGCCCTTGCGCAATGCCGGGACCTGCTGATCTCGCACCCGGAATGGCAGAAGGTGCCGGCGTTCGACACCGCCGGTTCGGTGCGCATGGTGAAGGAGCGCGGGCTCAAGGAGGAGGCGGCCATCGCCAGCTACAGGGCGGCCAGCACCTACGGCATGAAGGTCCTGCTGGGGGACGTGCAGAGCGTGAAGGACAACATCACCCGCTTCTTCGTCCTCTCTCTGAAGGAGGCCGAGGGCCGGGGGAACAAGACCGCCCTGGCGTTCACCACGAAGAATCGACCGGGGGCCCTCCTCGACTGCCTGAAGACCTTCGCCGCGCACGAGGTCAACATCACCAAGCTGGAGTCCCGGCCCTGGCGGGGGCGCACCTGGGAGTACGTGTTCTATCTGGACCTGGACGGTGACGCGAGGGACGACAAAGTGGCCGGGGCCTTGGAGGAGCTGCGCCAGAAGGCCTCCTGCGTGAAGGTCTTCGGCTCTTTCCTGAGGGCGCCCTCACTTGGACCATCGCACCTTTAACGGCTTGTCCGCCGCGGTCCAGTACTCCCCATCCCAGTAGAGCAGCGCCTTGCTGCGGTCGTAACCGGAGACGATGTCGGTGTGCTTGATATCCCCCAGATACCAGGTATGGTCCCCGACCTCGAAGGACCGTATCTTCTTCAGCTCGATGTTGATCAGGCACTCCTCGATGCGCGGGGCCTTGGTGCGCTTGCCCTTGACCGCGGTGAGGCCGGTGAGCTTGAACTTGTCGGTGTCCGCCCCGCTCTTCTCCCCGCAGACGATGACCTGCTCCAGCAGTTCCTTTCCGGGGATGTTCACGGTGAACTCGTCGTTCTCCTCCAGCAACTTGTAGGTGTGCCGGGCGGTGGTCACCGCGATGCCGATGATCGGCGGACGGACGGAGAAGACGTTGAACATCCCGACCGTGATGATGTTGTTCCTATTACCCTCCTTATCCACCACGCCCAGCAGCACCACCGGTGCCGGCGGAAGGGACATGACGGAGCCCATGTGATCGAGGTCCACCTTGTCGTCCATGCTGATCAAGATACCACTCCGATAAAAAAATTGGACGTGGGTCGTATTAAAGCTTTTCAGCGGCGGCGGATGACGTCGCCGAGCACCCGGAACTCCCCGGACCAGTACATCAGCGACTTCTCCCGGTCGATCTCCTTGGCCATCTCGGCGTGGACCACCTCGCCCAGGTACCACACATGGTCCCCGGCGTCCACCCTCTGGCGCTTGACGCATTCCAGGTTGACCACGCACTCGCAGATGACCGGGGACCTGATCTTCTTGCCTGGTGAGCGGATGAAGCCGCATTCCTCGAACTTGTCCACCTCCCGCCCGGAGCACTGCCCGCAGTAGAGGACCTCCTCCACCAGGTCCTTGCTCGGTATGTTGATGGAGAAATCGTCCGACGCCTCCAGTATCTCGTAGCTGTGCCTGGACGGCGAGACCCCGATGCCCAGTATCGGAGGGTTGAAGGAGAACATGTGCACCAGGGCGATCGTCAGGACGTTGTGGTTGCCATTGTTGTCGCTGACCGCCGCCAGTACCACCGGGAAGGCCGGGAAGGCCCGGCAGGCCCAGATGGGGTTCACCTCGCTTTTCTCCAGCATATGATTCTTTGATGAGATTTTTAAGGTCATAATATAACGTTCGGTCGCAAGGTTCGGTCCGCCGGAAGTTTATAGCCCGTTAATGCGTCCAGGTCTTGAACCTCGATCGAGCATGCGTTCAATTTAATAAGTTCCAGGACGGTATTCCGCGGGAGCATGATGAAGGCGAGAATAGGCATCATCGGTGGGACCGGGGTCTATGACCCCGAGATGTTCGAGCTGAAGGGAACGGTCAGGCCGCACACCCCTTACGGGGCGCCCTCGGACGAGATACAGGTGGGCGAGCTGAAAGGCGTCCCAGTGGCCTTCCTGCCACGCCACGGGCGCGGGCATGTCATCCCCCCGCACATGATCAACTACCGGGCGAACATCTACGCGCTCAAGAAGCTGGGCGTGGACCGTGTCATTTCCCCCTGCGCTGTCGGCTCGCTTCAGGAGGAGTACATGCCCGGAGAGATCGTCATCGTCGACCAGTTCATCGACCTCACCAAGAGCAGGAAGTACACCTTCTTCGATGGGCCGGAGACGGTGCACATCGCTGCGGCCGACCCGTTCTGCCCGGAGGTCAGCTCGCTCTTCGTCAAGGAGGCCAAGAGGGCCATGATACCTTTCCATGACGAGGGGACGTACGTGTGCATCGAGGGCCCTCGCTTCTCCACCCGCGCGGAGAGCCGCATGTACCGGGCCTTCGCGGACGTCATCGGCATGACCTTGGCGCCCGAATGTGCGCTGGCCAGGGAGATGGAGATGTGCTATACCAGCCTGGCCATGATCACCGATTACGACGTGTGGGCGGACCGTCCCGTCGACACCGCCACCATCCTGAGGACCATGTCCGAGAACATGGGCAAGATCCGTACCCTGCTCTCCAAGACGTTGCCTGAGATACCGGCGGAGAGGATGAGGTGCGAGTGCGGCCACGTGCTGGAAGCGGCCGGGGCCTGATCACAGCTCCTTGATGGCCTTCAGCGTCCCCTCGGCGTGCTCCTTGGAGCGCAACGGAGAATTGCAGACCGTGCGCATCTTCCATTCCCGGTCGATGACGCAGGTTGTGCGCGCGGCGCTCCCCCGATGCCGAAGGCCTTTCGCAGTTCGTCCTTCTCGTCGTTCAGCGGCCGGAAGGTCAGTTCGTGCTCCTCGGCGAACCTCTTGTGGGTCGTCACATCGTCCGACGAGACACCGATGACCTCGGCCCCCGCGGCCTGGAACCGCTCGTGCATTTGACGGAAGGCCATCGCCCCCGTGGTGCACACCGTGGTGAGGTCCTTGGGGTAGAGGTAGAGGGCCAGCACCTTGTCCTGGTCCGGCAGTAAGAGGTCGGGGGCCAGGTCCCCCACCTGCAATTTGGCGGTCATATGATCATATCGATCCGCACCTTGTGGTTCATATTACATCGTATTCTTTGGGAACATTATTGAGAATGAAACATTTTTATGCTTCGCAGGCGCATTTCCTTGATTATGACCTGCTACTTCCGGCATCTAGACAAGGTGTTCAAGAAGGCCGGACTGCAGATCGACGTGGACAATCGCAAGAGGGTCGATCTCATCCTGCACGAGATGGCCGGGATAGAGTACAAGGACTGCGTGCAGACCTGGAAGGCCATAAAGAATCTTATTCAGGACGAGGATGTTTTCATCGAGCGTCTGCGGCAGGAGTGCATGGCCCGCAACATCGACCTGGAGTATTGATCACTCGCCGATGTGCTTGCGGTATGCGGTGCTGTCCATTAGCTTGGACAGCTCGGAGGGGTCGGCCATTTTGATCCGGGCCAGCCAGCCGTCGTTGAAGGGGGAGCTGTTTATGATGGAGGGATCGTCGTCCAACGGGGAGTTGACCTCCATCACCTCGCCCGACACGGGAGCGTAAACGTCGGCGGTGTTCTTCACGCTCTCCACGATGGCCAGCACGTCCCCTTTCTTGACCTGGGAGCCCTTCTTGGGCAACTGCACGTATACGAACTCGGTCAGCTCCTCCTGGGCGTGGTCGGTGATGCCAACGGTCGCTAGCTGGCCATCGACCTTGGCCCATTCATGGTCCTTGGTGTAGTGGAGTCCCTCTGGTACCTCGCTCATGCTATCCCTTGTGGGAACGGATTACCAATATATATGCCTCGTGCGGACGGGGCTCAAGAAGGAATAAATAGCTGGGGCTTGATGGAAAGTGGCATGCGCGTGACCGTACGGGGAGTGGTGCAGGGGGTCGGATTCCGACCAACGGTGCACCGCCTGGCCAGGTCCATGGGTCTGAACGGTTACGTGCAGAACAACGGCTCCAACGTGGTCATCGAGGTGGACCGGGACGCCGAGGAGTTCATCTCCCGCCTGAAGGCCGCCCTGCCCCCCTTGGCCCGCTTGGACCAGGTGGTCATCTCGGAGGGGCTTCCGCCCGCCCGCCTTCGGGAGATGGGGTTCGTCATCGTGCCCAGCGAAGAGGGGGGCAGGGGCGTGGGCGTTCCAAACGACACCGCCATCTGCGCCTCCTGCCTGAAGGAGATGTTCTCCCCGGGGGACCGGCGTTACCTTTATCCGTTCACCAACTGCACCGATTGCGGGGCGCGCTTCACTGTCATCGAGGACCTACCGTACGATAGGGAAAAAACGTCCATGCGCCCGTTCCCGCTGTGCCCGGAATGTCAGAAGGAGTACGGGGATGCGGAGGACCGACGTTTCCATCACCAGACCATCACCTGCCCCATCTGCGGACCGCGCTACTACTTGCTGGACCCGCAGGGGGTGCGGGACGACGAGGACCCCATCGCCAAGTTCGTCAGGGGACTGCAAGATGGAAAGATCGGAGTGGCCAAGAGCTGGGGGGGCATGCATCTGTGCTGCTCCCTGGACCGGTTGAGGCACATGCGGGAATGGTACCGGCGGAAGGAGAAGCCGTTCGCCATCATGGTGCGGGACCTGGAGGCCCTGAGGCATTACGGAGTTCCGAGCGAACATGACCTGGAACTGCTCACCTCCAGCCACCGGCCCATCGTGCTGGTGGACAAGGTGGAGAGCGAGGTGACGGAGCTGGTGTCCCCGGGGCTGGGCAATGTCGGCGTCTTTCTGCCCTATAGCTCGATGCAGCACCTTTTGTTCCATCATCTCAAAGAGGACGCCCTGGTCATGACCTCGGCCAACGTTCCTGGCGAGCCTATGGTGCTACGGGAGAGGGACGCGTTTTCGCTGGGGGCGGACATGTACCTGATGCACGACCGGGAGATCGTCAACCGCTGCGACGATTCGGTGGTGCGCTCCTTCGAGAATAAGACCTACTATCTGCGCAAGTCGCGCGGGCACATACCCTCCTACATCGATTTCCCGTTGAAAGGGGTGGCCGTCGGCGTCGGTGCCCAGGAGGGGCTGGCCGGCGCCCTGGCCTCCGACGGACGTTTGTACGCCACCCAGTACATCGGGGACGCCACCTCCCCGGGGGTGCTGGAGTTCCTGGAGGAGAGCCTGAGGTACCTGCGCCGGCTGCTGGGCGCGGAGCAGCTGGACGCGGTGGGGATGGACCTGCACCCTGGATACTCGACGCGACGTCTGGCCAAGGCCTGGGCGGAGGAGAGCGGGACCGAGGCGGTGGAGGTTCAGCACCACCACGCCCACGCCGCGGCCTTGCTGGTCGAGTCACGGCTCCCGGAGATGGTCGCGATCACCATAGACGGCACCGGATACGGCGACGAC
>CAZXTA010000078.1:0-8034 GCA_964642865.1 uncultured Methanomassiliicoccus sp.
ACTAGCCCTGGCGGGCAATAAATAAATCCCACCCGTAGTTTGATTCCCTGACCATCGTGGCTCCTCCGGTAAGGTGTGAATAATCATGGCATGACCTATTTAACTCTGCCGCTGAGCAGGCAGGCGTTCCTCTTCAGCAGGCCGACCAGATCGCTCATGATGGCGCTGGCGGTCTCCCTCCTCCCGGCTCCCCGACCCACCACGGTGATCGATCCGGCAAGATCGGTGTGGATGTGCAGCACGTTCAGCGTGCCCGATATGGCCAGAGGGTGCCCTAAGGGCACCATGCGGGGAGAGACCTCCACCCCGTCGCCGTTGACCTCCCCGATCAACCGGATCACCTTCTTCTCCTTGGCCGCCAGCTCCACCGCTTCCTGGGTCACCTGGCGTATGCCGGTCCGAAGCACGTCGTGGTAGGTGATGTCCAGACCCATGATGGCGTTGGATATGATGGCCAGCTTACAGGCGCTGTCTATACCGTCAATGTCGTAGCTGGGGTCCGTTTCGGCGTATCCCATCTCCTGCGCCTCTTTGAGCACGTACTCGAAGGGCAGTCCCTCCTCCCCCATGCGGCTGAGGATGAAGTTGCACGTGCCGTTCAGAATGCCCTTCATGGACTCCACCTTCTCAGCCAACAACAGTTCCCGGGACAGGTTGATGATGGGCGTGGCGCCGCCCACGGTGGCCTCGAACCTCAATTCCACCCCGTTCTTGCTGGCCATCCGGTCCAGTGCACGGTATCTCAGGGCCAGCGGTCCCTTGTTGGAGGTGACCACGTCTTTTCCTGCCTGGAGGGCTGTACATATGTTGGTGTAGCCCGGTTCCGCATCCAGTATGTTGGTGGGGGTCATTTCCACCAGTACGTCATAGTCCAGCTCGCCCAGCATCTCCGCCACGCTTCTCGGACGGGTCATGCCCAATCCCTTTCCAGCCTGTTTCCTGGCCACCAGTTCCAACGGTTCCAGGCCCTTGGGGTCGTGGGCGCAGCTCCTGGAATCGAAGGCGGCCACGATCCGCAGGTCCGCCCCGAAGCGGTCATAGAGCAACCCCTTCTTCATGGCCACCGCCTCGGCCACTCCCTGACCGACGGTGCCGAGTCCGACCAGAACCAAGCGCATGTCACACCCCCATCCCGCGTATGAGGAGGAAGTTGTTGCCCTTACTACGGGTCTTCAACAGCTCGTCTATTTCCTTGACCATTTCCTTTTCCCGCACGTTGACCAGGAGCAGCACCGATTTGTTCTCGGTGCTGGTGGAGAGTGAGTACTGCAGATCGATGGTGTCGATCCCGTCCATCTTCTCGATGCCCTCGGTAATGGAGCGTAGGGTAGACTGGGTCAGGTCCCCGACCAGCAGGTATTCAGCGCCGTAGGTGCGATAGATCTCACCCATCTTGGCCACCTCCACCCCCCTATCCTTCCAAGCAGCGAATATGGCATCCAGGGAGCGCTGGTCCCGGTACTCGAAGGTCACGTTCACCGATATGCGTCCTCCGGTCACCTGCTCGTGGTTGTGTATGACCCCCACGATGTTCCCTTCGTTGAGGGATATCGGCTCCAGGGCCTTGATCAACTGCCCTGGTACGTCCTTCAAGCGAATATCAGCGTTGACCCTCATATGGTCCACTCCTCAATAGATGGGCACTTTGCCAACAAGCGGTGTCCGGCCACATATACCGGTTCGATTATCTAATGTTTTCAATGCACGATGACCAAGGATGATGCATCTGAATGATAAAATGGCGCCGAGGGGGAGATTTGAACTCCCGAGGCGTTACCGCCACGAGCTAGCTGGCAGTAAGTTTCCAGGCTCGCGCCTTACCAGGCTGGGCTACCTCGGCACTCCTGCGGCGATTGACCCCGGCTAATTTATAACTATTGCGTTCATCTGACCAGAAGCACGCTAAGGGCGGAATCGCTTATGACCCTGCGCAAGATGTCCCTCCGCACGTTCTGACAGGTCCAACGGATGGCCAGCAGGTCGTACTTACCACCTGTCACCAAGGCCACCAGGTCCAGGGTGGGGTTGCCCTCAATGTATAGTTCCTTGACCTCCACGTTCCTGCTGCGACCCAACCTCTTCAGGTGCTCCAGATCTGGAACGCTACCCTCCATCTCGCTGATGTCCAGCACATGCAACGAAGAACCTGTATGTATGGCGATCTTCAAGGCCAGCTCGACTATGTCCATGGACCTTTCAGACCCATCGAACACGGCTAATATCGTGTTATAGGGTATCTTGCGTCGGCACAGCAGCACCTGGGCGGTATCCAGTCCCAATATATTGCTGAGCTTGCATTCCCTGAACATGCGTCGGTCGGTGATCTCCCCCGGACCAACCGCCAACACAGTGCCCTTGCTCATTTGGCGGTATTGAAGGTAGGACAGGCTCCTCTCATTTCCAGCGACCAACTTGACGAACTCCAGTGGAACACCCCATATCTGGGCCAGGTCTTTCATACGAGGAGGAGGCTCCTCGAAAGGATGGTGAACCTCAACCGGGATCTTGCCCAGGTGAGCGGCCAGGTAAAGGCTCTCATCCCCCACCTTCTCGATATGCGAGCACTCCCTCAGAACCGAAACGACCTCTGAGAAGGGCAGCAACCCAACGGTCTCCCGGGCGATAAGCTGCTTCAATTCCTGGCTAATTCCACCCAGGCTGCACAGAAGGATCTCATCCCCCGCTTTGATCGGCAGGTCCAGGTCGGGCTTAAGGAGGTCCTTCCTACGGATCACCCCCAGCACCCTGGTGCTGGCAAGGCTCCGCACTTCCCCCAGGCGTATCCCATCCAGCAATGATCCCTTCGTCACATGCAGAGAGGTGACCTCCTCTACGTCATGGAACAGGGCGGAATGTATCATATGGCTGGCCGTCTGCGCCGGGCAGATGACGTTTTCGACCCCCTCGTAATGCATTATCTCTATAAAGGACGGGTCGTCGCATCTGGCTATCACCCTTGGTACCCCCATTTCCTTGGCGGCCAAGGCCACCTTCAGGTTGGTACGGTCCTGGTTCGTGATCGCCAGCAGTGCGTCCGCCTGTCTTGCGTTGGCCTTCTCTAGGACTTCGGGATCGGTACCATCCCCTAAAATTACGTGTGCCTCTCCCATTTCCCGTGCCAGATTCTCCGCCCGCACTCTCTCCCTCTCGATGATCACGAAATCGTCAATTTCCCTGGAGATGAACTTACCGATGCGCCCGCCCCCCACTATGATGATGCGCATCAGCCACCCTCCGTCCTATACAGATGCTTAAAGATGATCGGCATGATCGCGGAGAATATGACCGCTAAAAGAATGATCATCCCCCGATCCGTATTGGTGATTATGTCCAAGGACAAGCCGATCTGAGCGGCGGCGATCATAAGGGTCAGACCTCCGGTCAACAGCGCCCCGGTGGCCATGTCCTGCTTCAGACTTCCAGACCTCAGGAACAACAAGGCGGGCAGGACCTTGGATATCGCGGCGATGATGAATAGGACAGGTATAAGCAGCACGGTCGGGGAAAGGATGGCCTCGAAATCGAAGGACATGCCTATGTTGATGAAGAATATCGGTACCAGAAATCCATAGCCTACACCGAACAACTTCTTACCCAGCATGGCCCCTTCCTGGAATAGAAGGGATATCACCGCCCCGGCAAGAAATGCCCCTAACACGGCCAACGCCTCCGATTGTATGACAGTGGACAGGGCCACGAAGACGAAGATTATGGCCAAAGAGCCCCGCACTCCCAGCTCATGGGGGTCGTCCAGCTTGAAGAACTTCTGAAGTACCTCCGGGTAGCGCCACATGGCCATGGACCCCAACTTGAATGTCAGATAGAAGGATATTATGATCAGGGCCACGATCAGAACGGCCTCTAGACCGAAGAAGAAGTTCTGTGATTTGGTGACCTGAATGTTGATCGTATAGGCGGCGATCACCACCATGGTCACGATGTCCGCGACGAGGGCCGAGACCATTATCTGCTGTCCTGAGACGGTCCTGGAAATATGCATCTCCCGGACTATGGAGAGCACCACCGCCACCGAGGTAGTGCTCAGAATGAGTGCCATGTAGAACGGGTCGATATCTAAACCGATAATGGAATCGGCCATGCTAATAAGCCCGTAGGTCAAGACCAAGGTCATCAGCAGCATGATCAAAGATTTCATCAACGTCCGTAGCCCACCCCTCTCCAATTTGCCGAAATCGATCTCCAGTCCGCTGAGGAACATCAGAAAGATGAAGCCGATCCCTGCCAAGACCTCCACGGTGACCCCGGACTCGATCATACTGACCCCGGTGAGCTTAAAGAACACGAAGGCCAGCAGTCCAACTCCTAACCCAACAAGGATCTCACCGACCACCACCGGTACCCTGGTCTTGCTGAACAGTAGGGGGGTCACGAATGCCAGCACAGTCACTATCAGCAGCGAGACGTACTCGTCCATTATTATATCTGGATAGATGTTATTTAGATTAAGTAGATATTTGTCTCATCACAACAACCGCGTGTCCCTGATGGTTGGCCGCATACGCCTAGCAACATCGGTCTGCAGCATGTCCACGTCAACCACTTCCACCGCCTCTCGCAGGTAGGGCAGCTTGCCCAGCAAACGCCCGCGCGCGTCGTAGGACTGACTGCCTCCGAAGAAGACCATATTGAGCTGGTTGCCCACATTATTGACGTAAACGATGGGGCAGGTGTTCTCCACCGCCCGGGCGGGTATCATCTTCTCAAAGGGCATGCGAGACGTGACCGGCGAGGCGGCCAGGCAGAGCAGAAGGTCGGCACCTTGCATGGCGTAGGCCTTGCTTATCTCCGGGAAGAACAGGTCGTAGCAGATGCACGCACCCACGCCCCGCCCTCGAAACTGGAACATGGAAGGGGTCTGCCCCGGATTGAAATACAACCCTTCCTCGAAGGGACCGAAGTTGGCCGGGTGCAGCTTGTCGTAGCGCTGCACTCTGCCGTCCGGGGTCACCATCACCGCGCTGTTGTTGATCAACCCTCGACTGCACGGATCGTTCAAAGGCATGCCAAAGACCAAGGTCTTGCCGGTGCGGTCCGAGAGTTCCGCCAAGTAGGTGACGCTATCCCCATCCACGTCCTCCACCAGGGTAACGAAACGATCGCGGACCATGTACCCGGTGACGTTCATCTCCGGGAAGACGAATAGGTCAGCGTCAGTGCTCTCCACCACCGAACGCATCCTCTCTAGGTTCGTCTCCTTGTCCCCCAGGACGCTCCTCAACTGGCAAAGGGCCACTCGCATGAGGTTAAGGATTGAGAGTAACGTTATTCAATCTTTGCCAGAAAGACAATTATTAATCGGGAAGGCCTTATCCTCATCGATGCCGCCGCAATTGAAGGAGTTGACAGTGGAGACCATCGGCGAGTTCATCCGCACCCAGGTCAGGGAGTCCGAAGCCGCCGGGGTGGTGGTCGGACTATCCGGGGGCATCGATTCGGCGGTTGTCACCAAGCTCTGCGTGGACGCCCTCGGTCCAGAGAAGGTACTGAACGTTTTCTTGCCCTCCCCTGCCACGCCAAAACAGGACCTCGAAGATGTGAGGCAGATGAGCAAGGCCTGGAGGACGACGCTCCTCGTATATGACATCGGGTCACTGCTCGAAGCATACCATTCTACCATGCCTGGCTCGGAGATGAAGGAGGTCTCCGGCAACCTAATGGCCCGCATACGCATGAGCGTGCTGTACGCTCACGCGAACAAGGAACGGCGGCTGGTCATGGGCACCGGGAACAAGTCCGAATTGCTGATGGGATACTTCACAAAATGGGGGGACGGCGGGGCGGACCTGCTGCCGATCGGTGATCTCTACAAGACCGAGGTCCGGGAGCTGGCGCGTTTGATCGGCGTGCCGGAGAGGATCATTGAGAAAGAGCCCTCCGCTGGGCTGTGGGAAGGGCAGACCGACGAGTCGGAGATGGGCATCTCCTACGACGACCTGGACCTCGTGCTCTCCGGTCTTGAGGAACAGCTCTCTCTGGATGTCATCTCCAAGAAGACCAGTGTGCCCATGGCCCTGGTGGAGATGGTCTCCGACAAGAACGAGCGCTCCAGGCACAAGCGGCGCATGCCGCTCATCCCCAAACTAGGATTGAGGACCGTGGGCTGTGACTGGCGGGAATGATCACAGCGTCCTCTCCAGCTCGGCGATGAACCGGTCCCGGTCGTCGACGTCGAAGATGACCACCCCTACCTTCTTCCAGAACGCGGAGGGCACACGAACCTCCTTCTTCAGTTCCAGCTTTACCCCGTTGACCTTACTGTCGGTGAGCACCAGGGTCCGGTTGAACGCGTCAAAAAGGACGCCCTCCTTGACCAAGACCCTATCCAATCGCTCGACCCTCTGCACCTGGTCCACCGGAACGACCATATGGGAATGCCATCCCTGGCGAATGAAGATCCTGCCGTCCGCGATCTCGTGAGGCGTGAGCAACGGAGAGACGCCAATCACCAGAACTGTTAAGGCCAGCAATCCTCCGATGAACAAAAGGAACAGAAAACGCCCCTCGAACAGAAAGGACAGCAGCACCAGCAACCAAACGGCAACGATGATCCACAATACCAGATTAACTATCGCCGGCCGACGGTTATGGTCGAAATTCATATACAAGGGAGATAGTGAATGGGAACATAATTATTACTCATCCTCCCACGCCATTCCGTAATGTTTAATTACGGCCATTTGATTGGGGAGCCTACACGCTCCCGTGGTGTAGTCCGGCCAATCATGAGGCCCTCTCGAGGCTTCGACTCGGGTTCAAATCCCGACGGGAGCACTTTTTTACCCCCAAAAAACTATATAGCCAGACCGCTTATTCATCATCATGAACGACCGTGAGGCGCCCTCCGGAAAAAAACTGACTGGCCGTCCAAATCAGGGCAAGACGGAAACCATTCGACAGCGGAAGGTGGACGTCTATCTGCCTACGACCGAGCTGTTGCAGCAATGGAAGGAGGCGGCGGAATCGTCTGGCATGCCGCTGTCCAAGTACATTTTAGAGGTGGTGGAGCAGCATCGGCAGGGGGTGCAGAAGGTGACGATGCCCGCAGCGCTCCTGGAAGAAAAGGCCAAAATGCTAGAAAGAAATTTATCAGCCTTAACCTTGCGATTCGAAACTTTGAACCTCGCCTTCCACCAACAGGAGGTCGAGCTTTCGCGGCTGTCAAGCGATTACATGAGCGCCAAGGAGGGCAGCCTAGACGTTCCAATGGTCAGACACCTGATACAGACCTTCCGCTCCCGTTCGAAGGAAGGGTGGCACTACACGGACATTTGGAGCTCCATGAAGATCGACGTGGACAACGCGGAGGTCCTACAGAACTGGAACAAGGCCATGCTGTTCCTGTTGGACGTGGGGTTGGTGACCAGGGATCAAGATGAGCTGTTCTGGTGGAAGAATGTGCGCTAGGTCTGTGCAGCGATCGGAGATGGCCGCGGTCAAGATTGTTCTTGACGAGCAGATGGCCGACGTGCTGAAACAGTTCAAGACGGAGTGCTGTCTCAAGGGCATGAGTGACAATTCGATCGCCAGCTACGCCTCGGCCATGCGCATCTTCATGTCCTTCCTGATGTCCAAGCAGAAACCACTGGTCGAGGTGGACAAGGACGTCCTGAAATCGTATATCGATCATCTGCTCAATAAAAGGAAGGTGGCCTACCGGACGTTGAGCTATCACTTCTCCGCCCTGGCAGCATTTTACGATTGGTTGCTGTTCGATGACAAGATCAAGGAGAATCCGGTGCTGGCGGTTCGTAAAAGATATCTGAAGCGCTACAAGAACGGGGAGGGCATGCAGCAGGAGGGCCGCATGCTGATATCGGTGGAGCAAATGTCACAGCTGGTCAGGTCGATCGTGAGCGTTCGAGATCGAGCCTTGGTTCTAACTTTGGCTAAAACTGGTGTAAGAAGGAACGAACTGATCAACATGGACGTAGAGGACGTCGACTGGGAGAAGATGTCCATCAAGCTCAAGCCCACGGCCAAGCGGAGCAACCGGCTGGTGTTCTTTGACGAAGA
>CAZXTA010000079.1:0-8002 GCA_964642865.1 uncultured Methanomassiliicoccus sp.
GCGACGACCCCGATTTCGGGGACCGCTTCGACATTGCATGCCGGGAGACCGGCGTCGCGGCCCGAGAGGTCACCTCCCAAGAGGCGTTGGCCCTGGAACCCGGGCTGAACCCCAGGGTGGCGCGTTGCTTCGAGGTCCCGGACGGCTCCATCGACCCCTTCGCCCTGGTCCAGGCCAACGTGGACCAGGCCCGAGAGAATGGAGCCACCGTTCTCAATCATTGCCGGGTGACCGCCATGAGGCGGGAGGACCACCGCGTGACGCGGGTGGATTACCTGGACCGGCGCGACGGCATCCAACGTTCCATCGTCCCGGAGGTGGTGGTGAACGCCGCAGGCTCCTGGGCCGCGGCCATCGCGAGCATGGCCGGAGTGGGATCGAGCATGTCCCTGGACCAGGGCAGCATGCTGGTCACGGACGGTCGTTCCTGCGAGAGGGTCATCGACCGTCTTCGACCTCCGTCCAACGGGGACATCGCCGTCCCCAATCATACCTCCACCATCCTGGGCACCACCTCCCGTCCGGTCCTGTCCCCCGAGCAGGCCAGCGTTTCAGCGCAGGACGTGGAGCTGCTTCTGCGGGAGGCTTCGGCCATGCTGCCCGCCTGCGTCGAGGCCAGGGTGGTCAGGGCCTACTGCGGGGTGAGGCCCCTGCTGGGCGGTACGGGGGGCAGGGAGGCCAGTCGTTCCTTCAGCATCACATGCGAGGATGACGCTGAGAACCTGGTCAATGTGACCGGGGGAAAGCTCACTACCTACCGCCTCATGGCCGAGAAGGTGTCAGACCAGGTATGCCAGTTGCTGGGATGTAAGGGAACTTGCCGGACCGCCTTAGAAGAGCTGAGCCCCGGTTCGCCCTCCCCAGGCCAGGGCATCGCCATGGCCCGCCTGCACCGCAAGTACGGGGGCAAGGCCACGGGCATCCCCACGGCCGAGGCCCGGGTGATCTGCTCCTGCGAGCAGGTCCTCGATTCGGAGGTCAGGTTCGTCCTGCACAGCCCGGACGTGCTGACCATGGCCGACGTGATGCGTCGGACCAGGGCCGGCATGGGCTACTGCCAAGGCCTGGACTGCTCCCTCTCAGTGCTGGAGATGTTGGTGGAGGAGCGCGGGGTGGAGGCCATTCCCACCCTGGAAGCTTTCCTGGAGGAGAGGGATCGGGGGCAGGGGCAGGCCACTGGCGACCAGCGCCGGCAGGGGCTTTTCCGAAAGCACCTGCTGCAAGGGGTCTATGGTATAGGGGGTGGGGACGGTTGAGACACGCTCTGGTCATTGGTCTGGGTGCTTCAGGCCTCTTCGCCTCCAGACTGCTGACCCGAAGGGGCTGGAATGTGACCGCCGTGGGCCGGGGCACCCCGGTCAGTGCCCTCTCCACCGGCTGTGTGAAGCGGCAGTGCATGGGCGGGGAGTGCCTAGAGGAGTTCGAAGGGCTGTTCCGTAACAGCGGCATGCCCATGGCTGAGGGGACCAGGACCGGCGTGACCGGTCTGGGCACCCGTTATGATTGCGCCATGTCACCTCCCCACTCCACATGGGCGGAGGAGGATGGGCCCCGGAGCGTGACCGTGATGGGTATAGGACGGCATCCCTCGCTCCGCCCCGGGCTGGCGGTCTCGGCGCTAGCCACCTGGGGGCCCAAGGCCAGGGCGCAGACCTTTGATCTGGAATTGCCGGCCGAATCATCGTTGGCCGCGGCCTTCCGGGAGGAAGAGCGACGGGAGGGGCTGGTGGAGGCGATGAAGGATGCTTGGGGGGAATCGGTGCTGCTCCCACCGCTGTTCTCACTTTCCGATTATCCTCTGATGGAGAGGATGGAGCGCAGGAGCGGAAGGCGCCTGTTGGAGGCGATCACACCGCTGGGGACGCCGGGACAGAGGTTCCTGGAGGTCCTGGAGACGGGAGCTCGGGAGGCCGGGGTCCAGCTGTGGTATGGCCGGAAGGTGATCTCCCTGGAGGTCAATGGGGACCAGGTGACCAATGCCGAGGTGCAGGGCGGACTGGAATCCAGGAAAGTGGATCTGGACGTGGTGCTGCTAGCTGGTGGGGGTCCATTGACCGACGGTCTGCTCCTGCGCTCAACGGCCCTGGAGGACCCTTTCGGCCTGTTCCGGACCGACCCTGGCGATGGATCGTTGGGCGGAGGCTACGCTCACCAGGGGAACCGGCTGATGGACCGTTCCGGAAAAATGATGATGAACGCCTTCGGGGCCGGGGACTGCCTGCTCTCTCCTTCTAGAGGTCCAGGTGCGGGCCTGGGGGAGGCGCTGAGCAGCGCCTGGACGGCGGTCAAGGCCATGGAGGTCCTATGAACGAGGGGCGCTGCATCAAGTGCGGCAGCTGTATGCGGGCCTGTCCTGTTCTGAACGATGCGGCGGGTGGCCGGTTCCCCGGACCACGGACAGTAGGGGTGGACGTCCCCCGCTTCCCCGAACGCCTCAGCGTGGGCAGCGACGCGCTGATGTGCACCATGTGCCATGCCTGCGAGTGGGCATGTCCCTCATCCATCACAATCACCCTGTCCATGGCCAGGCTGAGGGCGGGCCTGGCCAGGGCGACCACCCCTCTACCAGGACACCAGCGCATGATGGACAACATCAAGTCCTTCGGCCACGCGGTACGGAACGATTTCACAGGGTGGAGGGAGGAGGGGAAGAGGACCCTGTACTTCCCCGGCTGCGTCGGTCTGGGCCGACTGCCGGAACTGACCGAGGCAGCCTCGCACCTGCTAGACTCCCTTGACATCGGACATGATATCTCCAGCAAGGTCAGGTGCTGCGGCTCCCCCCTGCAGAAGATCGGCGCTACGGAAGAGGCCGATCGACTGCGGATGGCGAACATTAAGGTCTTCACCGCCTACGACCAGGTGATCACTTCCTGCCCAGGGTGCACCTATCAGCTGCGAGAGGTGTATGGGATACGGGCCAAGCACCTGGTGGAGCTCCTGCCCGGGCGGGAGCTACGTTCCACGGTGGAGGGGCACTGGGCTCTGCAGGTCCCGTGCCACCTGAAGCGTGGGCTCAGTCCCTGGACTGCGGAGGAAACGATCTCCGTACTGACCGAGGCGGGGGTGGACCTGGTCCGCCTGCCGGAGGAGGACAGCTGCTGCGGGGGAGGCGGCGGCATGCTCTCAGGCTTCCCGCTGACCTCCTCCTCTGTGGCCCGCTCGAAGGCGAAGATCTACCGTCAGGCTGGGGTGCGGGGGGTCATCACCGCCTGCCCCTTCTGCTCCCTGAACCTGCAGAAGGAGGGGCTGCTGGTGTTGGACGTCTCGCAGGTACTGACGCCACGGGATTGAGGAACAATCATATACACCGTGCACATTAGAACGCCCCTGATGAAAAAGGCACTTTGTTTCTCCTGCTTGCATCGCGAGAACCGCCCTGAACTGGGGCTGAGCGATCAACTCATCCATTGCCGCAAGAAGGAAATAGTTGTGCGGCCGAAGACGGAATGCCCTCTGTACTCCAGGGCCACCACGAGGACGGTACAGGATATGAACCGGGCCCTCTACGGAGTGATGGAACAGACCGAGGAGTGATCACTTCCACTGCAGCACGTGGACCGAGGCATCCTCCTCGGCAGGCGTGATCTCGAAAGGTATCCAACGGCAGGGCACGGACATCCCGCGCATGTGCCTGACCCGCAGCATGCGGTTGAGCTCAGGATCGAACTTCAGCTCCATCACTCCGTCCGCCAGGGCCATCAGGTGATTCACAGACTTCTCATCGTGCACCCCGTCGAAGACCGATACGAAGGACATGCCGAACTCGCTCCTGATACGGGAGGTGCTGATCTGGAAGAACTTGAGCACCACGCTCGGCTGTTTGTAGAGGAAGAGTGTAGAGAGGGTGTACACGAACACCCGCAAGGGTCTCTTGACCTCCTCGTAGATGTTGGCCACGTTGAACATGATGCCTTCCAGATCGTTGATCCGCCAGACCTTGGTCCGCTCGTGAGCGTCCCGCTTATCGGGGTTACCCAACAGGCTAGAGTGATAATCGATGATATACAACCCGTTACCCAGCATGTCGTTCGGTATTCCGAAGCGCTCCATCACCGACAACAGGTCCCGGGGCAGCATGTCCATGATCACGAAGACCACCGGCTCCCCGGCCTCCAAGTACTCCTTGACCATGCCCATCTGGAATTCTAGTAGCCCCACTCCCGGACTGCCTAGCATCAGTATCGAGCTCATCTGGGGAAAGTTGATCTTGAACATGCGGTCACCTCACACCAGGGGGGTCAAGGAGACGCACCCTCCCCTAGTTTTATTTTCAATGGTCAGGGCGTAGCACTCTGTGAAAGGCTTGGAGCCGTAGAAGACCACCGTCCCCCCGATCCTTTCCGCCTTCAGATGCACCGTGGCCAGATCAGCCAGCCGGTCCGTGGAGCGACTAGTGTTGGAGGTCAGGCCCACGAAGGCGCCTCCGTTCTTCCTGATCGCAGCTATGTGTTCGACCAGTCCCTCCATGACCTCCCCGCCGTAGATCGATTCCAGGGAATCGAAGCCCATTAGCGACAGGTAGGGCGCGGAGGCCCGTTCGAGGCTATAGGCCAGATTCTTCCATTTAAGGTCCTCGGCCACCCGGCTGCCCTCCACCGGAAGCACGAACCGTCCGCTGTCCAGGTCCATCTGAGAGGCCGGCTCGACCACCCGCACTGAACGCTCCATCATCTCATCGGAAACGGAATCCTGCAGCGCGGCCCGGGCGTTGGCCCCGCTGGCCTTGCGCAAAGGCAGCCAGAGCACGCCCCTACCGGCGGTGGCGAAGTTTGACACTAGGGAACGCTCCAGCACGTCACTGACCACCGACGGCATGCCCGGGCCCATCTCGATCAGGACCACCGTTCCCGGGTCCAGGCCTCCGGTCATGAGGTCCAGGTCCTCAATGCCATAGGACAGCCTTGCAGGGGGGTCCTCGGTCCTGGCCCATTCGTGCCCGGCGTCGCAGCCTCTGTCCCAATTGGCCCCGAAACAGCGGAAGCGCCCGTCCTTGAGGCTAAAGAGGTACAGTGGCTGCTGCACCTCGCAGCCACGCAGCTTCATCAGGTCCATCTCCCTCACCTGACGCCGGTCATGCTCCACCCGGCGGAACTGCACCACCCCGTCCCCGATATAGTCGAGCATGTGGTCGTTGCTCTCCAGGACAAAGACCAGGTTGGCGTTCTGCCCCTCCACCAGGTCCCGTTGCATGGCGATCATAAGCTCCCGGCAGCCCAGATCGTAACGGTCGGCCAGGGCGTCTATGCTGTCCACGATCACCATGCACCGCCTCCCCCCCGTCTCCACCAGCTCGTAAAGCCGTTCGATCTCGGCCATGGTGCGACCGATGGACACGCTCATCTCCTTTCGCGGGGAGAGTATCTCCCCCGAGCCCAGCCCCTTCAGGCGTCTCAACCCGGAACGCTTCTTTCCATCCTGTTCGGGCTCCGTCCTGCTCAACAGGCGGTCCTTCAGCCAAGGGAATTGGTTCAGCAGGGCGCTGTCCGATACGCGGGTGGAAAGGTAATAGGCCCCCTGCCGGTCCTTGAACTCCTCGACCAATTGTATGGCGAAGGTGGTCTTGCCGGTACCGGCGTTGCCCCGGACAATGAGAGAATGGCCCCCCAGGTTCTCTAAGAACCTTATGATCTCCGACGGTAGCATAGAAGAGGAACGTTCATTCATGATCAAGCTCCATTAATATGAGACTATTTACTATATTTATAATTACATTTGTCCCTCCTTATCAATAATTGAATGTCAGTCGGAAACGAAAAAACTAAAAAGATTAATTAGTGGCAACAGGAATGGCTATGGTCAGAGGAGAATCAATGAAAGCTGTCATTCTGGCTGCTGGGGAGGGCACCAGGCTCCGCCCCTTCACCGTATCCCGGCCAAAGGTCATTATCCCCATTGGCAACCGACCCATCCTAGAATACGTTGTACGAGCACTGGCGGCCAACGGAATTACCGACATCATCCTGGTGGTGGGCTACATGAAGGAGAGGATAATGTCCTTCTTCGGCAACGGCTCGCACTTCGGGGTCAACATATCCTATGCCATCCAGGAGAAGCAGCTGGGCACCGCTCACGCCGCCCTGACGGTAAGGGACCAGGTCAAGGACGATTTCATCATGGTGGCCGGGGACAACATCATTGACGCCCAGGTCATCGCCGACCTGCTGCGGTGCAAGGGAAGCACCGTCATGCTGGTCACCGATTCCGAGATACCGTCCAAGTACGGCGTGGTGCAGATCGAGGCTGGCCGGGTGGTGGACATCATCGAGAAGCCGGATAAGGGGATGGGCAACATCATCAACACCGGTATCTACCGTTTCCCCCCGGAGATATTCGAGTACCTGGAAAGGGGAGTGATGACCGGCAAGTCAGGCATAACCCATGTGTTGCATGCCTGCATCTCCAAGCTCAATGTGGAGGTGGTGCGCTCCACCGGCCACTGGATGGATGCGGTGTACCCCTGGGACCTCATCCGCCTCAACGAGTACGCCTTCAGTCTCACCGGCCAGGATACCTCTGGCACGATGGAGGGTGGGGTGACCCTGCGCGGTCCGGTGTTCATCGGGGCGGGCACCAAGATCAAGGCCGGTTCCTACATCGAGGGGCCGGTGGTGATCGGGGAGGGCTGCGAGATCGGTCCGTACGCCACGATATTCCCGACCACCAGCATAGGCAATGGGGTGCACGTGGCGCCCTTCACCTCGATCTACAACTCCATGATAATGAACAACGTCTCCATCGGCTCTCATTCCCACATCTCCCGGGCGGTGATCGACGACGGGTGTCGCATAGGCACCGGGTTCTCGGCCCCCTCCGGCCTGGCCCAGGTGAGGGTGGAGGAAGAGCACTTCAAGGTGGAGAAGGCCGGCAGCATGATGGGAGAGTTCACCCAGGTGGGTTCCAAGGTGGTGCTCTCGGCCGGGACCATCGTGGGCGCCAACTCCCGGGTGGGCGACGGGGCCAGGGTCAGCGGGACCCTCGACGACAGGAGCATAGTGGTCTGATGTGCGGCATCATCGGTTATTCGGGTCATCGCCTGGCAGCGGAGGTGCTCATGGAAGGGCTCAAGCGCCTGGAGTACCGAGGCTACGACTCCGCTGGTCTGGCCATGGTCGAGGACGGCCATCTGTCCCTCATCAAGCGCCAGGGCGAGCTGGAGGTGCTGCGGAAGGCCATACCCCACTACCAGGGACGGACCGGTATCGGCCACACACGCTGGGCCACCTGCGGCCGGCCGTCGGACCGCAACGCGCATCCCTTCCTCTCCTGCGACGGAAAACTGGCCATAGTGCATAACGGCATCATCGAGAACTACTCCGCGCTGCGCCAGAGGTTGGAATCCCAAGGGCACCACTTCACCTCCGACACAGACACGGAGGTGGCGGTGCATCTACTGGAGGACCATTACGATGGCGATCTGCGACAGGCCCTGGCGGACACAGTCCTGGACATCCAAGGTACCTACGCCATAGCAGCGGTACGGGAGGGCGTGGCGGAGATCGCCGCCGCCAGAAAGGAGAACCCCCTGGTGGTGGGGTTGGGGGTCAAGGAGAACTTCCTGGCCTCGGACGTGACCGCCTTGCTCAGCTACACCAACAAAGTGCTGTACATCATGGACGGGGAGACGGTGTCGCTGACCCCTGAGAGGGTCACGGTTCACGATGCTGAAGGGAACGTGGTCAAGCGCGAACCGTCCCTGGTCACCTGGTCCGCCGAGGATGCCCAGAAGGGCGGTTTCGAGCACTTCATGCTCAAGGAGATATTCGAGGGGCCCAACGCCATCCACAACACTCTACTGGGCGCACTGGACATGATCGAGAACGGGGAGGTGCTGCTCCGCCCGGACTTCCGGTCGGTGAAGATCGTGGCCTGCGGTTCCTCGTTCCATGCGGCCATGGTGGGCAAGTACGCCATGGAGGAGTTCGCCGGTGTGCCGACCACCCTGGAGCTCGCCTCGGAGTACCGCTACTCGCCCGGGGCCCGCGAGGCACCATTGGTCATC
>CAZXTA010000080.1:0-7911 GCA_964642865.1 uncultured Methanomassiliicoccus sp.
AACCCTTTCCTGGTGGAGGTGGGCATTGTGTACGGAGGGGGGCTGACCAAGGACCAGCAGGTTCAGATCCTGCGCTTCGCCAACCGCGTGCCGCTGCTGTACCAGCAGGGCGCCTGCGTCATCACCAAGTCCGTGGAGAACATCGACTGGAGGCGTTACGGTCTGGAGCAGCGCGGGGGTTCCGGGATACCATACGGACCGGCCATCATCCTGGTGCACGTCGCTTCCACCAAGGTGCCGTTCACCTCCGAGGCCAAGGAGGCCATCGCCAACCTGCCAGAGATACAGGGGGAGGTGGAACTGGCCTTGAAGATATGCGGCCGTTCGCTCAAGACCCACCTGAACAAGAAGGAGACAAAAAGTAAAACCAGGGTCAAGTTCGAGATCGTGCAGGAGATACTGCCCCTCATCGCCCAGAAGAGCGCCAAGATCGTCAATAAGCCGGTGCCGAAACTGGGAGGGACCATCACCAAGATCATGAACGTGGTCTGGCTGGACGATTCGGTCGTTTACGAGAAGGGAAGGCATAAGGTGCGTGTCTCCATCTATAACTACACCCCCCAGGCCCAGAAGTTCAATCTGCACATGGTCCTTCCTCCGGGGGCCTTCGACTACAAGGGTCTGCAGTTCTTCCCCACCGAGGTGAGGGACGATGGAAAGGCGTCCTGGGAACTGCCCAAGATCGCCTCCACCGACCGCCTGGACCTCACCTTCGCCCTGACCGGATTGAACAAGGAGGATTATGATGAGAACGAGATCTACGCCTCGGGCATCAATCCGGTGCTGGTCATCGGTGCGGAGCCTTTGCCCGGTGACTGGGACGTGAAGGGGCTGCAGGTCACCGAGAGCGTGGAAGAACCCGTCCCTGAGGAAGAGGAGGAAGAGGTCGATTACGACGAGTCCACGGAGGCGCTGAACGATGACTGAGGAAGAGAACAAGGCGGTGCGCTCCCTGAAGGACATCGCCCAGTCCATCTACGACCAGATCGATTCTGGAAGGATCCCGAAGATGACCCTGCCCCTGAGGACCAAGGGCAACATCCGCTTCGACCACAAGCACGGGGTCTGGAAGTACGGCAAGGCCACGGGGTCCCGTTCGGCCAAGAAGGTCAACGGGGCCATGATGCTCCTGCGCACCATGTACGTGCTGGAGCTCATCGAGAGCATGATCGATGACAAAAAGTCCTCCACCCTCAGGGAGATGTACTACATCTCCGAGGGCTGGGAGAAGGCCAAGTTCTCCTCCCAGGACGAGAGCAACATGCTGGCCGAGGACCTGGAGATCGTCACCTCCTGCCTGCGAGAGGATTTCAAGCTGCGACCGGAGGAGGATGGGGCGCGGGTCATCGGTGACCTGACCATTAACGAGACGGACCGCAAGGGGCGCCTTAAGAAGATCAACTGCCGGGACGATGTGGGCGATTCCGGGTATGGGATACCTTACAACGTGGAGAAGGAGAAGGTCCAGCTGCTCAGCACCAACGCCGATTTCGTGATCGCGGTGGAAACGGGCGGTATGTTCGACCGTCTGGTGGAGAACGGCTTCGACGAGGGGTTCAACGCTGTGCTGGTGCACCTGAAGGGCCAACCGGCCCGTTCCACTCGTCGTTTCATCAAGCGTCTGAACGAGGAGATGAAGCTTCCGGTGGTGGTCTTCACCGACGGAGACCCGTGGAGCTTCCGCATCTTCGCCTCGGTGGCCTACGGGGCCATCAAGACCGCACATATCTCGGAGTATCTCGCCACGCCGACAGCGGAGTTCGTGGGCATCACCGCCTCGGACATCACCAATTATAAACTACCGACCGACAAGCTGACCGACATGGACGTGAGGGCATTGAACGCCGAGCTGAAGGACCCCCGCTTCTCCGACGAGTACTGGAGGGGGGAGATCGAGACCATGCTCAAGCTGAACAAGAAGGCCGAGCAGCAGGCGCTGGCGAAATACGGGCTGGACTTCGTCACCGACAAGTACCTCCCGGAGAAGCTGACCAACATGAGCATCCTGCGCTGAGGTTTCGACCCAACGCCATCCACGATCGATGGGGTCATCGGCCCATCACCCTACCTTTTTATTCTCGCAAGGAGCAGTTGAACAAGGGTTCGCAAGTGGATCGTTTCGAGAAGGAGCTCGAGAGGCTGGACGGCCTCACGCCGCTGGAACTGGAGGAATGGAAGGAGCGGATGAAGAGGTTATACCGGTGCCGGGCATGCAGTACCCGTGCCGAATGCAATGCCAGGGACCGGGAGCTGCTGTTCTGCCATCTGGGAAAGAGCTAGGTGTTCGAAATGGAGGCAAAGTTGTGCGATCGCCCGGTGTGCGCCGTCACTGAAAAGCTGGGATCGAAGTACTCGTTCCATTGAAGGCGCGGTCCTGAAAGGATCATGCGTTGGAGATGGGGGGGCTTCAGCGTCTTGGCCCGGGGGCAAGTTTGATAAGTTCGGCCGGCCTTTTTCATCTGAAGCAGATGAACGACCGCGTCTCGGTTACTCTTACAAGCCTCACGGCGTCATACCTCATCATGGCCACGGCCGCATCCATCATGATCGGCTGGATAGAGCGGGATTGGACCCTTTTTATACCGTCCATGATGCTCCTGGGCGGTATGTTCGCCCTTTACATCGGATTCAAGCAACGGTCCGACGTCCTGCTCAGAAGGGAGATGAACGACTCCAATTTCCTAATGTTCTGGGGAACTATGCTGATGGTCTTCGGCATCATCTGGGTAATGAACTATGCCTATCCTGGCAACGAGCTCTTAATGCTCATAGCCTTCCTGGTGTGGATGGCCTTGGCGGTACTGGTTTTCACCATCAGGAAGAGATGATCCTCCAGTAATTACCTATCGCCATACATGGAAGGTGACCATCTTGTCGTTCTCAGTGATGATGCCATGTTCTGCGGCCTTGGCTGAACGTCGATCAAGCCTCGGCAAGTCTGTGCAGCACGAATTCCTTGTCTAGGGTGGAGAGGAAGAACCCTAGGCGGGGCCCGGAGCGGCGGCCGATGAACAGCCGGTAGAGGGCCTGGAAGACGACCTTGGGTTGCATGCCCCGGCCCTTGGCCGTATCGTAGATGGCATCGTGGATGCGGTCCCCGGTCCATTCCGTGGCGGCCAATCGTTCCCTCAGCTCGGCCAGGCAGGTGCGCTCCTCTTCGCTGACCTCCACGTCCGGCCTTTCCGGGCTGACGGTGAATAGCACCTCCCCGGGAGCGAAGGCGTTGAGCCAGTGGCGGACGCAGGACAGCCTCTGCTCCAGCACGCCCAGGTCCTCCGGGGAGATGTCGTCGATGTCCATGGAGCGCTTCAGCACGTTGACCACCCCCTCGAACGAATCGGATATCTGGGCCAGGCTCACCAGGTGCCGGTATGGGACCTGTAAGGGTAGCTTCTCCCGGACCCCCGATGGCTGGGCGATCTCGTAGGCGCGGAGAAGGTCCTTCTCCTTCTCTTCCGCCCGGCCGTTGAAGTAGAGCGATTCGACCTTGTCGAACTCGTCAACGATGTCCAGGATCCCCAGCCCAGGGTCGTAGTCGATGTGTCTCTCCGGGTTATAGCGCAGCACGCTGAAGGCCAGCACCGGTGCGGGGGTGATGAGCAGGGCGTCCGTCCCGGTGACCACGTTCCCGGTGGACTTGTGCATCTGACCCTTTCCCTTGAACTGTATGAACTCGTAGGGCACCGGGTGCGGCGGCTCCATCTGGTAGATCTCACGGGCCAACCGTACCCCGCTGTCGTAGGAGCCACCGGAGGCGGCATGGTCCTTACCGAACGGTTCGCAGGTGACCCCGAAAAGCTTCCACTTGGCCGGCCACTCCACCCGCCATGGCATCTTCCCCTCCCCCTTGCGTATGTCGGCCTCCCCCTCGTGGCCGCAGCCGCACTTGAAATGCACGTAAGGGAACTCGTAACCGGTGATCCTGTCACTGAACAGCCCGCAGTTCGGGCACTCCGCGCTGAAGGGCCAGAAGTCCTCGGGCATCTTCCTCCCGGTGACCTCGCCCAGGATGTTGGCGATCCTGGTCCTTTCCCTCAGCACCATGTCCACGATCTCGGTGAACTTTCCCTCCTCGTACAGTTTGTGGGTCCAGAGGATCCGGGGATTGATCCCCAGCTCGCCCAGGGCGTCCAGGAAGGGGGTGATGAAGTGCTCGGCGTAGCTGTCGTGGCAGCCCTCCGGGCAGGGTATGTAGCAGATGGGCTTGCCCACCTCCTTCTCGAAGCATTCGGGGAGGAAGGGATAGCACTTGCGCAGGGGGTCGTAGGAATCGACCAGGTAGATGAAGTCGGCGTCGGCCTTCTGGTCCTTGAGGGCCTTGTACACCGCGTTGGCGGTAATGGACTCCCTCAGACTGCCCACGTGGATATAGCCGGAGGGAGTGATGCCAGTGGATATCAGGTGCTTTCCGCCCCTTGCTATCAAGGTGTTCGCTATCACGTCCGCCCAATGCATGCTATCAAGCCGTGAAACCCGCCCCGCATTAAAAGGTTATCGTATCTGGATCTGGGATGCCCCTCTCCCCTTTACTAAATATTTTTATATCCTTTCGCAGGTAGGAGGTTCGATCGATATGGCGAAGGATAACAAGACCGGAGGGTTCCAGTCCGCGGCGGGCCTGATAAGGTACTTTGACAGCGAGGACGAGAAGGCCCTGAAGCTAAGCCCCTACCTGGTAATCGCCCTGTGCGCCATCACTATAGCCGTGGTCGTCGTGGCCAACGCGTTGTTCCCGACCTGAACGGAAATTGTGTTTTAAGTGGTTTCCAGTCCCTCAGAAGGTGTCCGGAGGGCCCACCTCGCATTTCTTGCTCATCTTTCTCCTGAAGGTGTAGGTCAGCAACGGCGGAGCCACCAGTGTAGTGGCCAGGGACATGAACACGATGGAATTGTAAAGGCCGGGCTCTATGACGGAGAGACCGGTTTGTGAATCGATCATGCTCAGACCGATGCTGGCCACGATCAGACCGACCTCGCCTCTCGGGACCATCCCCACACCTATGATGGCCGCGGACTTACCACCCAATTTCTTCGCCCCAAGGCCGCATCCTACGAACTTCGTGACTATTGCCAATAATGTGATGATTATCGCAAGAACCAACACTTCACTGAAGGCCGACAGGACAACCTCTACGCCAACGAAAACGAAGAAGAACGGTGTTAGGAACTCGGTGATAGGCTCGATCTTATGTTCGCAAGGCCATTTGTCCTTGAACTCGGCAAAGGCCATTCCGGCCAGGAAAGCCCCTATGATGGCCGCCAAACCAAGGAAGGAGGAGACCGAGGAAAGGGCAAAGCAGATTATGAGCGCCAATGGTAATGGACCGATACCTTTCGGTCTTTGTTCGGCACTGCATATCTGGGAAGCCTTCTTTTCCTCCCTTCTCTTTACCATCTTCGGCAAGAGTAGTGAACCTATGAATATGATCGCCAATACGAACAGCACCGCTTCTACTGAAACAACAGCCACCTGGACAATGTTCAAGCTGCCGCCGCCTGCGATCCCCACTACGATGGCCAGGACTATCATGCCTAGTATGTCATCGATGACCGCGGCCCCGATGATCACCCTCGATTCGATGGTGTGCATCAGGTTCATATCCTTGATAACCCTGGCGGTGATGCCCACGCTGGTGGCCACCATGGCCGCCCCTACGAACAGGGCCTCGACCTGTTTGTCTGGACCATCGACCCCCAGTATCAGGGCATAACCAGCCAGGAAGGGGAGGATCACTCCTAATACCGCTACCAAAATGGCCGTCTTACCGACCTTGCGTATGGTGCTGAACGGCGTTTCCAAACCGACTGTAAATAGCAGGAATATGACACCCAGTTCCTTCAGTACATCAAAAACCTCCCTGTCCGATCCCAGGTTAATGAAATCGTAAAGGAACGTATTGGCGATTATGATCCCGACAAGTATCTCGCCGATAACAGTGGGGATCTTGGCCCTGGTGCATATCATCTTGGACACCTCGACCAAGACGATAATCATGAAGAGCTGGAACAGTACAGTCTGAATGAATTCTTCCGCCATGACGATACGGGTATGAATTAGGTGATATATTAAGTTCAAATGAGCATACCAGTTAATTATATTTATTTTTTAATAACTAATTAAACCTCCTTTTTTAATAAATACCAGGCGGACGGTCAAGGCAAAAAAGATAAGTAAGGCAAGGCAATCGAAGCGTTCCGAGGAAAGAAAGATGTCATTATGGAAGAAGGTTCCGTCGGGACGCAATCCACCGGAGATCATCAACGTCATCATCGAGACCCCCAAGGGCAGTAAGAACAAGTACGAGGTTTCCAAGGAGTTCGACTGCATGCTGCTGGACCGGGTGCTCCATTCCAGCGTCGTGTTCCCTTTGGCCTACGGCCTGATCCCCCGCACCTTCTACGAGGACGGCGACCCGCTGGACGCCATGGTACTGATCAGCGAGCCGACCTTCCCTGGATGCGTGGTGGAGGCCCGTCCGATCGGGGTGCTTGAGATGAGCGATGAAAAAGGACAGGACGACAAGATCCTCACCGTCGCCTGTGGTGACCCCAAGAACAACAACTACCTTGAGCTGGAGGACATCCCCGAGCATTACCTGGACGAGATCTGCGAGTTCTTCAAGACCTACAAGAGGCTGGAGGAGAAGAAGGGGACCAACGTCATCGGCTGGCAGGGCCGGGCCCGGGCCACCGAGATCGTCTCTGACTCCCTGTCCATGTTCCGCAACAAGTACGGGTACAAGTGATCAGAAACATCTTTCCCACATCAGTTCTTTTCCGCAGGCCGTCCGCACCCGGCCGGCCATCTCTTCGATCTTCATGGAGTTGGTGATGCGCTCACCCTGCCCGAAGCATTCCTTCCTGATAAGGGTCCCTATCAGGTCGTCGTTGCCCGGCTGGAGGCGGAACAGGTAGGAGCCGGGATAGAACAGCTCCTCGCTCAAAATGCCATCCTCGTCCCCGTCGGTGATGGCGATGACCGGTATGCCCAGGCGGTAGAGCAGCGCCGAAGCGATCCTGCTGGTGTCGTCCCCCACGGTGACGACGTACGCGGCGTCCCGGCAACGGAAGACCGACTCCTCGGCGCAATGGTCGATCAGGCAAACCGCCTCCGCCCTGGAACTGAGGCTGCGGGGCCGGGAACCGGTCCGGCGCACATGTCCGCTGCGTATGATCGCCGTCCGCACGTTGAACCTGCCCAGGCGTTCCACCCCGGCGGCTTTGATCTTGAGCCCATCGGCCTTCAGTTCCCCGCTGGGGGTCTGAGATATTATCACCTGGTCCCTGGTCGCCCGGCCAATGACGTTGCCATTGATCGAGACCGGCTCGCCCCACCTGACCCCGCTCAATCTGCGCACGCCCATGTCGATCTCAATGGTCGCACCTCGCATGTCCAGGACCTCTCCTTTCAGCAAGCCGAGGGCGGGGGAGAGCGAAGCATCGTCCCCTGACCAGATCATGCTAAGACCGTCATCCACCTGGACCGTTGTGACGGAGGAGGGAAGGACCTTGGCCATGACCAACCGGCCGAAGCCCAGCGCCGACTCCCGGTTCTTGGCTTGATTGACAAGGACCACCAGGTCGGCGTTCTGCCCCATCTCCTTGATGGCCATCGAGGGCAGATCGCGGGAGCTAGTGGCGATGACGTCCTCCAGACCCGCATCGATGACCGCGGCCACTGCGGTGGCCCCGCCCACCCTAGCCTCGACCGGTCCGAGAAGCTGGGCCTTCCTGATGACCTCCAGTGCTAGTCCGCTGTCCACCGCCTCCGGGCCGTGGACCACCACCGCCGTCCTCATGCCGGTGACCATTCGGTGTGTTAATCGTACAGAAGTATGTAATGCTTCTCCAGGTCCGGAGCCCGGGGGTTCAGCCGAGTTCTTCCTCGACCTCTTTGCGCCCTTCCTCCAG
>CAZXTA010000081.1:0-7753 GCA_964642865.1 uncultured Methanomassiliicoccus sp.
CATGCACTCCTATCCGCTGCAGGTCAGGGGGGCCAAGGACGCCATGGCCGTGCACATGATGACCGGCTCGCCGGACTACTACCTCAAACTGCTGTCCCAGCCCTTCATGCTGCGCAAGAGGAAGTCCCTGGACCCGGCACAGGAGATTCACCACGTGTGGGATGCGGAGAGGTTCATCATAGCACTGCGCGGTTCGGACGTGTTCTTCTGCAACCAGAGCGAGCTTTCCACGGCCCTCAGGTACGTGGGAAGGAAGGAGCCCGAGGACCTACTGGAGTTCATCCCGGTGGTGGTGAGCACCCTGGGAGCCAAGGGCGCCTGTATCTACACCAGCAGCGAGACGGTTCAGGTGCCGACCGCCCGGGCGGAGGTGCTGGACCCCACCGGGGCCGGGGACGCCTTCCGGGCAGGCTTCTACGCCGGACTGTACCGGGGCATGGGCTGGATGGAGTGCGGGGTGCTGGGCTGCGCGGCGGCCTCCTTCGTGGTGGCCTCACCAGGCTCGCTGACCAGGATTCCCGGTTGGGACCAGGTCAGGGAAAGGGCTGAGAGCCTGATGTGAGGCCCTCGGCAACGCCTGGACGTATTCTTTCAGATTGGGATAGAAGGAAAATTATAATAAGTGAAAAACCGTAGAGGGCGCCCAAGGTGAACGAATGGCTGGGGGAGAGTCCCTGTCCTTCCTCGCCGTGTCATGCACGGGGGGTGAGGCCGGGCGTCGCTCGCTGGTCATCGGCACCAAGTATCCCGGAAAAATATTCAACGAAAGGTGATCAAGAATGGAACTGATGGATTTCCTGACGGTGCTCCTGCTGACCTTTAGCCTGTTCATGCTGCTGGCTGGGGTTTTCACGGCGTATTTCGGAAGCGGCAAGAGCAGGATAATAGGCGTCGTCTTATTGGTGGTGGGATTGATCGTGGGACTGGTCTGGGGGTATCTAACCGGCTTCACCGACCAGATCGCGGTGGACCTGTCCGACGTGATATGGAGCGCCTTCGTGAACATCATGGCCGCGCTGATCGGTGCCTTGATCGCGGTGGGCGTATTCCTATTGGCTATCATGAAGAGCTAAGAACCCTTTCCTAAACCATTTTTGTCTCCTCCGGAGGCAAATCCTTTTTTATTTGGACTCTGTCAGTGGCCACAATGCCTGCGGTTCTTATCATTCTCGGGAGCAAGAGCGACGTGGAAGTGGGCCGGGGGGCCCACGACCTTTTGAAGCGCTTCGGCGTGGAAGCCAAGATGGTAGTGGCCTCGGCCCACCGCACCCCTGACCGGGTGAAAGGGCTGGTGGAACAGAGCGGGGCCGATGTGTTCATCGCCGTGGCTGGACTGGCCGCGGCACTGCCAGGGACGGTGGCATCCTTCACTCCCAAACCGGTCATCGGCGTCCCGGTCTCCGGCAAGGTGAATCTGGACTCCATACTTTCCATCGTGCAGATGCCACCGGGTGTACCGGTGGCCTGCGTGGGCCTGGACCGGGGGGACAACGCCGCGCTGCTGGCCATATCCATCCTGTCCCTTGGGGACGATGGGATGGCGAAGAAGCTTGCGGCCTACCGCCAGAATATGGCCGAAAAGGTGGAAAGCGATTCCAACGAGGTGCAGGCCTGATGTTCGACCCCAAATCGTTCGTGGAAGAGAAGATCGAGGAGCTAAGCTCCAAGATCACCGGGAAGGCGGTCATCGCCTGCTCCGGCGGGGTGGACAGTACCGTGGCCGCCGTGCTGGTGGACCGGGCAATCGGTGAGAGGCTGCTAACGGTCTACGTGGACACCGGTCTGATGCGCAAGGGGGAGACCGAATACGTCCGGGGCATGTTCGACAAGCTAGAAGTGCACTACAGGCAGGTGCAGGCCCAGGACGAGTTCTTCACCGCCCTGAAGGGACAGACAGACCCGGAGATAAAGAGGAAGGCCATCGGGGAGCGCTTCATACGCGTGTTCGAACGCGAGGCCCGCGCCTTCGGTGCAGAATTCCTGGTGCAGGGAACCATCGCCCCGGACTGGATCGAGAGCGGGGACGAGGTGCGGGACACCATAAAGAGCCACCACAACGTCGGGGGCTTACCAAAGGACATGGCCCTAAAACTGGTGGAGCCACTGTGGGACCTGTACAAGGACGAGGTACGCCTGGTGGCACGCTACCTGGGAATCGAGGTCTCGGAGAGGCAGCCCTTCCCCGGACCGGCCTTGGCCATCCGGGTGATCGGCGAGGCGAACCCCGAGTCGGTGGAGGTGGTACGGGAGGCCTGCACAATCGTCGAGGAGGAGCTGGAGGCCGCCTCGGACAAGGGGCAGATGGTCCGCCCCTGGCAGTACTTCGCGGTCCTTCTACCGGTGCAGTCCGTGGGCGTACAGGGGGACCGCCGGGCCTATGGCAGGACGGTGGCCATCCGCTCCGTGGAATCCGTGGACGGAATGACCGCGACCTTCTCCCGCATCCCCTTCGAGGTGCTGGAACGTATATCCCTGCGCATAACCAACGAGATGAAGGCCAACATCAACCGTGTGGTCTACGACATCACCCACAAGCCCCCGGCCACCATCGAGTGGGAGTGAACCTCACAGCAATTGGTCCAGGTCCTCCCAGTCGTCCACGGTGTCGTCGGGGACGATGCTCTCGTCCGGCTGGAAATAGCCGCTCTTCTTCAGCACCGCCTTCATGCCCACGGTCTTGGCGCCCTTGACGTCCGCCTGCAGAGAGTTGCCCACATACATGGAGCGTTCCCTATCCGCCTCCAGGTTGAAGAGGGCCATCTTGAACATGCGTGGATGGGGCTTGCGCAGCCCCACGTCGCTGGAGAAGATCATGTCGTCGAAGAAGCGATCCAGGCCGTAATGCCTCATGTCACGCAGCGGGTATTCCGAGGGAAGGCCCCAGGCCACATCTGATATGAGGCCGACGGCGTATCCACTATCCCGGACCCGCTGCAGCATCTCCACCGTGCCGGGGATGAGGTTACGGTCCTCCCGCAGTGCGCCGTAGAAGAGCTCCAGACCGTCCTGGATAAGTTCCTCGTCCACTTGGCAGCCAGCCCTATCCAGTATGATTGCCAGCACCCGTTCCAATGGGATCTCCAGCATCTCCCGCATCTTGCGGGCCCGGTCGTCCTGCAGCGTGATCAGCACCGACCGCCGAAACTCGGCCTCCTGCATGCGGCCTCCGGCCTCCTGGGCCAGCTTGTACAGGCGGCTCACCGTGCGGCCCTCGGGTCCGGACCAGTCATGATAGTAATCGATGAGTGTGTGCCCCAGGTCGAATATCACGGCCTTCATATGCTTGCATGAACCCGGACGGTCATAATCGTTTCCCGATGCCCTTCCACCAGTCCGACCAATCCTTTTATACAGAGAATTGACGATTCTAGCCTGATGCGGATCTTGGTGGTGGACAACGGGGGGCAGTGGACGCATCGCGAATGGCGCGTACTGAGATATCTGCAGGTGGAGACCAAGATCATACCCAACACCACGCCCTTCGAGGAACTGGGTCAAGTGGACGCTCTGGTGCTGTCCGGGGGATCGCCCGACGTGGCCTCCGAGGCCGGGCGCATGGGCAACAACGGCGATTATCTGGACAGGGCCGATTTTCCCATCCTGGGCATCTGCGCCGGTATGCATTTAATGGCCACCCACTTCGGAGGCAGCACCGGACCGGCGGTCCGCGCGGAGTTCGGGCGCACCCGCCTGTACGTGGACGAGCCGGACCATCTTTTCGCCGGCCTGCCCGGGGAGTTCGACGTCTGGCAGTCCCATAATGACGAGGTGAAGACCGTTCCGAAGAACTTCCAGGTACTGGCCCGCTCCGACACATGCCTGGTGGAGGCCATGCGCTCGTTGGAGAGACCGTTCTACGCCCTGCAGTTCCACCCCGAGGTGGAGAACACCGACTTCGGCGTGGACATCTTCCGCAATTTCCTGAAGGTGGTAGAGAATTGGCGGAGCTGAGCGCCGAATGTGTAAAGGCACTGGCCAGGGCCCTCCAGAAGCGCCACAGGGACGACTCTCTGGAGCGGGCGGTGGGCCGGGAGGTCCGCCGGGCCGGGCTCTCCTATCATGATTACATGAATATCATGGAGACGATCCGCTCGCAGGCCCGCAAGCACAAGCTGGACATGTGGGAATTGGCCAAACTGATCTCAGAGCAGCAGAAAGAACAGTAGCGTGGCCAGCACCGCCACCGCTGCCAGGAGCGCCAGGACGGTCGCCCGGCGGTCTGTACCGAAGACGATGGGGAAGGGGCCGATGAGCACCACCCCTCCGGCCGAGACCTTGTTGTCCCCGCTCTCTCCTTCCAGGACCATCACCGAACGCAGGTTGATGAAAAGGGCGACCAGGGCAGCCAGGGCCAGCAGGATCGAGGCCGCCCCCCACCAGCCGCTGGCGCGCAGTACCGGAACGATGAGGACCAGGTAAAGCTCCAGCTCGCCCCTCCCCATCGCCACATATCCAAGCACCGCGGAGGCCGTCACCAGCGCCACGAAGGCCAACCAACCCCCTCCGCGCCTCATGATGGCTCTATGGTCCAATATCCTTTTTTAGTTACCTCTCCGTAATCATCGGCATGTCCATGCCGCGACCCCGGGTTGTCATCAGTCGCTGCATAGAGTTCGATCCCTGCCGTTACAACGGTAACAAGATACCCAGCGAGCTCGTGCTGAGGCTCATGCCCTACGTGGACTTCCTTCCGGTATGCGTGGAAACGGACATGGGGCTGGGGGTCCCCCGTGAACCGGTGCGCATCGTACGCATCGATGGCAAGGACCACCTGGTCCAGCCGGCCACCGGAAGGGACGTGACCGAGGAGGCGTTGCGCTTCACGTGCGACCACCTGTCCAAGCTTCAGGACCTGGACGGATTCATACTCAAGGGCAGATCGCCGTCCTGCGGCATCAATGACGTCCGGGTGTATCTACCAGGAGGGGGCAATGCCACCCTGACCGGCAATGCCACCGGTATGTTCACCAGGGAGGTGCTGAAGACCTTTCCGGACCTGGCAGTGGAGGACGAGGTCAGACTGCTCAACGAACGCATCGCAGATAACTTCCTGACCAAGATATTCACCTTCGCCCGATTCCGCAGTTCCCAGGAGCTTGGGGGTTCCCAGGACCTCATGGAGTTCCACGCCAAGCACAAGCTTCTGCTCATGGGCTACAATCAGGAGGCCATGAGGCGCATGGGTAGGATCGCCGCCTCCAAAACCCCCCTCCCAGAACGATTCCAGAAGTATTCGGGGGAGCTTCGGGAGGCCCTGCGCCGCCCGCCCCGCTGTCATTCCTGGAACAATGTTATGATGCACGTCATGGGCCATTTCTCCGATGTCCTGCAGCCCAAGGAGAAGGAGCATTTCCTGCAGATCCTGCAGTGGTATATGGAGGGCAAGGTGAACCTCACCTCTCCGCTGATGATGTTGAGGTCCTGGTCCCTGCGCCATGACAAATCCTACCTGCAGGGTCAGGCGTTCTTCGAGCCCTACCCCAACGAGTTCCTGGGGTTGATGGGTAACGGCGCCTGCACCGGGCGGGAGCTGTGGGAGGGCCGATAACCTATTTATCTCCAGGGGAGATTCTCCCCCTCATACCTTTATGACCAACCTGCCAGCAATACTCAAGGAGATCCTCGAGTCGAGGGGCTTTCTGGTGGACCACCACGGACCGTTCGTCCATGGGCGCCGGGAGGGCATCGAGCTTAACTTGTTCCCCTACCCCCGGCAATCCCCTGCAGCGCTAGAGGAGTTCCAAAAGGCCATACCCGGTCTGAAGGGCAAAGTGGTCCTGGCCGCCCTGGTCCCGTTGGCCGAGTCGGTGCTTTCCAACCTGCCCCCCGAAGTAGTGGTCTGGGACCGCGAGGCCGTTGAGCACGAGATCGGCCGCACCAGGATCGAGAGGATGGTGGGGGAGGAGGACCATGGCCTGATCGACGACCTGTACGCTGACGACTTCCCGGTGGTACCGCAGGGTGTATTGGTAGATCTGGCCGAGAGCGAGCGCATCACCCCCGCGCGACTGGACCTGCAGGACGTGGTGGAGATATCGGCCAAGACCGTGAACGGCTTCAGCCACCGGCTGGAGCTGGTCCCCCATTACCTGTTCAGCTACTCCGCCCCCCTGTTCGTGGGAGAGGGCCGCATCGGGAACAGGGAGGGATTGCTGGCCGTCAACGCCCTGACCAAGGCGGTGGAGCACTGGGCCGAGGTGCCGCAGACCGTACCGCGCCTGGAGCAGGGGCACAAGCGCCTGGAGCCCATCCTGGAAGAGGAAGAGGCCTCCTCCCTGGTACGGGCGGCGGTTGAGAAGGAGCACACCTATGAAAGGGATATGATCAGGGAGAGCGGTCAGGTGACCATGACCGAGAGGGTGATGGTACAGCCCCGCCTAGACCAAGGGTCGGTGAGGCCGCTGGGCCTGATCTACGTACCGATCTGGTGCGTGGAGGGCACAAAAGGGGTCATGATCCTCAATGCCAGCACCGGCAAGGTTCTCAGCGAGGACTACTTCCAAGACCTTTGCTGAGCGCGTCCAGTATCCGCCTTATGTTCTTCCAGTGCGCTCCCTGCCAGTATACCTTTCCGCACTCCGCGCAGCGCCAGAATTCATGCTGCTCGCTCAAAGTGCCCTCCTCCACCTCCCCCTTCACCGATCCCCGTTCCACCTGACGGAGCTGTCCGTTGCAGGCGGTGCAGCGTGGCGGCAAACGGTCCGGTCGGACCTGGAACTCCCGGGCCACGGCGAGGAGCTGTGACTCCAGGTCCATCTCAGAAATGAAATGGCCACGAGCCCCGGCTCGTGCGGCCAGCTGCCGGTCCCGGGTCAGCAGTACGCGCTCATTTCCCTCCAGCAAGGCCAGCATGTCCCGGTCCGGAAGGTCCCGTTTGTACAGCGCGTCGTATCCCATGATCCGCAGCCAGCGGGCCAGCGAACCGAGCATCCCGTCCAGGAGGAAGGAGGGCTCAGACATCCCTGCGGACCTCATAGGTGAGGTGCACCCCTCCTCCCAAACGCTCCACCGAGAGCAGGTGAAGGGGGACGTGCTCCCCGGGTCGGAAGCCCTCCCCGTCCACAGGGGTTGGCGATTCCCGGCCTCCGATGATGTAATCGCCGATGTAGATCGAGTAAAGGTCCACCAACCCGGCCTTGAAGAAGGAGAAGATGGTCTCACCCCCGCCCTCCACCACAAGGGTGCTCACACCCCGCTCCCCCAGCAGTTCCAACAACCCCTTCAGGTCTATGTTCCCATGTCCTAAGCGGACCACTTCGGTCCCCGGGTACAGGCGGGAGCATTCCTGGGTGGTGACCATCAGGGTGCGAGCCCTTTCGTCCAGCACCAGCGCGGACCCAGGCACCTTGCCCCGGGGGTCCAGCACCACCCGCAAGGCTTGCTTTTCCGGGGAAAATCCCTTTACCGTCAGGTGCGGGTCGTCGGCCAGGACTGTCCCCGCACCCACCAGTATGGCCTGGCACTTGGAACGCAGCCTCATCACCCTATTCATGTCCTCCGGAGAGGAGATGCGCAGTTGTCTCCGCTCCGTCCCAGCGATCTTGCCGTCTGGGGACATGGCGCAATTGACGATCACCCTGGGTCTCATGAACGAGATATCCGCGGGCATCAACATAAGGGTGATGGGGACGTTGATTAATAGCATCAAAAGGATATCGACGGTGATGAATGATTTCGACATCATCGAGCTGAAGAGGTTCAACCTGAAAGGGGCCACGGTCATCGAGGGTTTCTCCAGCATAGGGTTGGTCGG
>CAZXTA010000082.1:0-7585 GCA_964642865.1 uncultured Methanomassiliicoccus sp.
CAGAAGACCATCACGAACCTACCCGGCCTTAACGCTCATTTGAACGAACATCACTGAGATTGTAGGCGCTGACCGGCCAGCATCAAAGCCTCGTTAAGCTCCTTGGCCAGCTGGCAGGTTTCATTGCACTTTGAGGGGCAGTTACAGTACAACGGCACCTTCTCCTGCATCCACATCCCCAGAGTGCCCAGGGCGATCAACTGCTCCTTGCTTGCGGTCTGTACAAAATCCTTGAACTCCATTCATTTCACCTATGTGGCTAAAGAGAAGGATAATACATTAATATTATGAATTAATATATCACTTGACTAAATGAGAGACCAGGTCGAATTAGTTCAATCCATTGAGAAGCTCAAAACGGAGATCAGCGGTCTGGAAAAAGCGGTTCTGGGCGTCCGTTACGAAGATTACAAGAAGGTGGTCCTCACCCAGATACAATACGTCATCACGGACTACTACCAGCACTATTTGGAGGCTAACCTGGACCGCATAGACTGCGTTTCCATTTGTCCTAACCGCAAGGACTGCCGCAAGGAGCTGAACACCATCTTCCAAGGCATCTCCGCCCGTTTCCTCAAGGACGATTTTAAAACATCCATGCAGGAGTTGGATAGGGCAGAGTCCATGATCGCCGGGCTGCACTCCCCCTGTCAGAGAAAGGAATGCCGGGACCTCCAGCTAGAGATGGTGCGGGACGTAAGGGCCCTGGTGGACTTCATACATAGGATGTTCGAAAGGATGAACGGTCCGTCCCCGGAAAAGCTAAGCATTCATGAGGCCCCTCTACAGGACTTGAACGGTGCGGCCAGGATGATGACCCCTCTCTCCCACCCCTCCCGACTGCAGATATTGCAGGTGCTCAGCCTCAGGGACCGTGCCTTCACCGACCTGAGCAGGGACCTGGAACTGAGGACAGGACATCTGCAGTTCCATCTGAGACCCCTGCTGGACGAGGGGTACGTCAGCAAGCTTAGGAACCGGGGGGATTACTCCATCACACCACGGGGAAGATCTGCCCTGGACCTGGTGGGGATGTTCTCCCAGCGTCTAAGCATCTAGCCCTTCCCCTTTCTCCTCCTGACGACCATGTACCATATGACCGCTACGGCCATCACCAGTACTCCCAAGGCCAAGATGATTATCAGCGGGGCTACGCCACCTTCCCCTCCATCGCTCTCCACGATCACCACGGCCCCCTCTAGGTCCAGCCAATCGCTTGGATACATGGTCAAGGTCTCGTACGGCCCGATCTCTATGCCAAAGGCCTCACAGGTCGGAATGTCGGTTAGCGTTCCGTTCAATCTCTCCCACGCCTCCTCGCTCAGGACATTGCTCCGGAACTCCACGTCGAAGGTAAAGGAATGCGGGCCGTCGTTGAAGAAGACAAGCTTGTCGTAGTCCGCAGTGGTGTTGATGACCGCGATCGAGTCATCGAACAAGCTGGCGTTCATTATTTTATAGACCCTTTCCCTTTCCTCAAACCGTTTGATCTGAGTGGCGGAATATTCCTTCTCCTCGTCGTTGGTCTGATAGGTCATCATGCCCAGGTAAGGATTTCCCTCCGACTGAGCGATGCTCAAGGTATCCCTGGTGGTCTCGTCTCCCTGTGCGTTCTCTATCGCATAGGCCGCCCTGGTCCCGCTGAAGAAGCTGTAGTTGTACCTCCCCGCTTCCCTCCCCACGATGTGAGTGGTGTAGTTGCCTAGGGGCAGATAGTAGGCGGCATAGGGGGAATCGATGACCCCCTCATACAACCAAATGGGGGTGGCGTTCTCTATCCCCATCACGAAGGACCCGTTGTCCAAGATGGCCATTTCATTGCCCTGCTCATCCTCCACCGAACCGGAGGCGCAACCGAACACCAATGAGAACGCACCGTCAAGGGTGGTCGGAAGGGAGCGCTCCCCCAGGACCACGTCCGACCCCAGGAACGTCATGCCCATCTCACCGCCCCACCAGCCGATACCCGGCCCCATGTAATAGGACCATTCCCAATAGTAGCCGCTCCTGTCGATCTCGATGTAGGGCGGATGGTTCATCCGCTCGTCCGTACCGTTCAGAGCATCCTTGGCATTGGCCAGCGTGGACCACTCAGGCTTATTGATGTCCCATACGTATATCCTGGTGTGGGTGGAGTCGACGTCCACCACTTCATAAGGTACCACAATGTGCCCGGAAGACCCCTCCACGATGGATATGATCCCCAGGTCCCCACTGTCTATCGATTCCTCGATCCCGAAAAGCACCGCCCCCATACCGGAAAACCCATATACAGATGGCATCAGATTACCTAGATGCTCCCCGATGAAGTAATGTAGGCACTCCGCGGAGACCTGGGAGCCGTGCATGTAATCGATCCTCTCCCGGAGATCCCCTAAAAGCTCCAGGTCCGCCACATGGTAGACACCGGACTGGACCTCATAGGTCTCCAGGATGTCATGATAGAACTGCAGGCTGACCGCGCTGCAACCGAAGCACTCACCGTTCTGCGCTAGATAGCAGTACGCTATCCCGTACCACAGGGCGGCGAGGGGATCTGGACATATCGGTTCGTCTATCAGATATCCCAGACAGCCCCAACCGGTCCAAGGGGTCCAGTAAGGGATGCCGATGCAGATCCATAGGCTGAGATAGACGTCATTGCCGAAGGTGCGGCGGTAATCCCCATCCTCCCATACCCACCATGGATAGGATAGATAATCCTTGCTGGGGTTGGGGTCTCCGCTCCAATCGAAACCGTATTGCAGACAATACCATGGTTCAGGATAGACATCGAAATCCTCGGTGGAGGTGGCCGTGCCCACGCTGGTGGTGACGGTAATGGGTGCCGGTCCATAGTCCAGGCCAGGGACCAGGGTGAAGTTGTATCGGGTGTCCGGGCTTGGATTGGTAGGCGTGGGAGCGGTGGGGACGGTTGCCGTAAGCGTTCCGCCTATCTTGATCTGCCCCCCCATCAGGTTGGCCCCGGTGATGCACACCCAGGTACCCTCAAATCCGCCAGCCGGGGTGAACCCGGTGATGCTAGGTCCTGTGGGGGTCACCCGCACGCTGGTGATCTTCATGTTGTCGGTGTAGTGCTCCACGTTGATCTCTTGCCCATCACTCACCGTGAGCCTGAACATCAGGCTCACCTCGTAATCCCGGATATTAGGGACGAAGGTAGCCACCGCGGTGTTGGCACCGGACAACGTCACCGAGAAGCCTAAGGAATCGACCTGCTCCCAGAGGTACGTCAGGTCGTCCCCGTCCGGGTCGGAGCTGGCCGAACCGTCCAAGGTCACCAGCTCCCCTTCCAGCACGTCCAAATTCTCTGCGGCCCTGGCCACCGGCGGTCGGTTCCAGATGGTATCTGTGAAGATGTAGAATGGGTTGGCGCTATCCGAACGGATCACCGACATATCAGAGAGCTCCATCTCGATCCTTATTTTAGCCTCTAAAGTGTCAAGCGCAGGGATAATCCAGGATTTCGAGGTGGCGGTCGCCGCCGCGTTCATCAGATGGGAATAAGTGCTACCATTGTCCGAGGACAGGAATATCCTGAAATCATAGATGCCTCCCTCGTAACACGTGGCGCTCCATTGTATCTGCTTGACCTCATCGTGACGATAGACTATGTTCCCAGCGATGTGCGGATTGGGGGTGATCAGGGTGACCGATGGTATGTCATCATTTTCTATGATACGGATGTCCGCGTCGCTCTCGTCCGTGGCCAATATGGTGAACTCAATGCAATAGAGGCCGACCAATACCCGAACGTGATCGTAGTTAACACCGGAAGGTACCGTCCAGTCATAACTCCAATCGTTGGCCGTACTGGCTTGGATGAAAAGCCAGTCCGCACCACTGTTGATAGAATATTCAAGGAAGGCACCGGTGATCACCCCGGCGTCGTCGATGGGGGTGGCCCAGGTTATGGTGCAGACGCTCCCGCCCACCAGAGCCTCGCCCCCGATGGGGTAGATCAGCTCGATCCAGGGAGAGCTGATCTCGAACTCATCGCTCACCGTATCGGTGATCAATTCGCCTCCTGGGATGGCGGTGTAGGCACGAATCTTCAGCTGTCCGTAGGCGCTCTCGTAGTAATAGGGCATGAACCATATGCCTCCTTCGAGGGGATCGATGTCAGCGAACTTGCCGCCGAGGTCGGTCCACGTCCCCCAGGTGGCCCCGGTCCGGTACCTCACCTGCATGTCCAGACCTCCAACTATCTGCAACCCGTCCCAAAGCCCCCATCGGACCAGATAATAACGTCCGTAGCTCATGACCTCCGGTACCTCCAGGAACTCCAGGACCACTCCGGGGGTTATCGTGAAGTTGCCGTTGCTCTCGTCGGTGTCCAACAGTAGGGATGGAAAGTCCTCCTGGGTGCGCCATTCCGCTTTTACCTTGGCACTTGTGGAGTTGACGTTGTTGGGTACCCTCCAGGGGATATGCTGCGTGCCGCCCGTATTATCGTAGACCCCAATCTCGTTGGGATAGGTCTCCCCTCCGTCGGTGGAATAGTAGAGGAATATGACCCCATTGGTCATAGTAGTGCTGATGATGATATCAAAATCCGTGGCCCCCACGAGCTCCTCACCGCCGTTGGGGTCGTTGACCGTTATGTTATAGTAAGCGGCCTCCACCTCCCCCGAAGGACCGACCAGACCAGACAACAAGGTCGTCAACAATATCATGCTGACCGCCAAGGTCTTCATTTTATTGATTAATATTAAATATAAATATCCATTTACACGCACTGATGTTCCGGTTCCTCGCAAACCTTACTCCCCCCAATGCACCGGCGGGACCGGATAAGACGAGAATAATACCCACCGATAAAATTGAATTTAGCATTGTACCATTATCAAACTTCCCCCTGGTCATCAGACCTTCATTCGTCAAATGACGATTTAGATCATGAACCGTTCAAACGGTCGAATATTGTACAACCAGCCGTCCTGTGGTCAAGCTAGAGCAAAGGTTATTTCAGACATGCCTATATCGCCACCTGATCCACATGGCAATGATCGATCATAATCCATACCCGACCTTGTTGGAACGGTCCAAGGAGATGTTCGTCCTCGGCTCCGCCGCGGACATACTGTACTGGGACATGGAGACCAAGATGCCCCCCAAGGCCCTGAGCATGCGCGGAGAGCAGCTCTCGGCCATGGAACTGCTCATCCACAAGAAACGCACCGATCCGGAGATCGCCAGGCTACTGGAGGAATGTGAAAGGGACGTGGGGTCCTTCAGCCCATTACAACGAAGGAACTTGCACCTCTTCCGTAAGAGCTACGACGAGAGCGCCCGATTGCCCGATGACCTGGTAACGGAGACCGCCAAGCACCGCACCGTGTGCAACGGTTCCTGGAAGAAGGCAAAGGCGGCCAAGGACTTCAAACTCTTCCGGAACGACCTGGCCAGGATGATCGAGCTACGGGAGCGGGCTGCGGACATACTCATGCAGGTGAAAGGTACCAGAACTCCGTACGACGCGTTGCTGGACCAGTTCGAGCCGAACATGACATCGGAACGTATTGACGAGGTCTTCTCCGGCCTACGCGACGGGCTCATCACACTGATATCCAAGGTACAGTCATCCGATTTCCATCCCGACATTTCCATCCTATCCCACAAGGTGCCCATCGATGTGCAGAAGAGGATCTCCACCGACGTCATGAGCTTCATCGGGTACGATACGACCAGCGAGAGCGCCGGTGGGCGCCTGGACGAAACTGAGCACCCCTTCACTATCGGCACCTACGACGACGTGCGCATCACCACGCACTATTACGAGGACCGGTTCTTCTCCAGCATGTTCAGCGTGATGCACGAGGGCGGACACGCGCTGTACGATCAAGGGATACCTAGGGAATGGATGTTCCAGCCGGTGGGCACGCCCTGCTCCTACGGCATACACGAGTCGCAGAGCCGCTTCGTGGAGAACATAGTGGGCCGGAGCACGGAGTTTTTGAATTACATTTTGCCGCGCTTCCGCAAGATATCGCCCAAGGCGTTCAAGGGCATCAAGAACAAGGAGATCATAGCCGCGGCGAACGCGGTGAATCCATCCAAGATCAGGGTGGAGGCGGACGAGGTGACCTACGCCCTGCACGTCATAGTACGCTTCGAGATCGAGAAGGACATATTCGCGCACAGGATCACGGTGGACGAGCTTCCGGAGGCGTGGAACCAGAAGTACGCTGATTACCTGGGCGTGAAGATAGAGAACGACGCCGAGGGTGTGCTGCAGGACACCCACTGGTCCGGCGGTAGCTTCGGTTATTTCCCCTCGTACGCCCTGGGCAACATCTACTCCGGCATGTTCCTGGAGAAGATGCAGAGGGACCTCCCGCAATGGCGCAAGGGGCTGCGTCAGGGGGAGTTCGCTCCGGTGCTGCAGTGGCTCCGGCAGAACGTGCATGCCAAGGGCGACCTGTACGACCCGGCGGACCTGGTGCGCATCGTCACCGGGAAGGAGCTGACGATCTCTCCGTTCATGAAGTACCTGGAGAGGAAGATGTCCCGCATCTACGGATTCTAAAGTACAGGGGACCACGCCCCCTCTTTTCATCCTAAATCAACCTCAAAAATGAAGGAACTGAAGAAGTTCCGACCGCCAGGTCACTTGAAGCGTATGGTCTCCAGGTTCATCGGGGCCCTGGTCTCCACGTTGAACTTCTTGTACAGGGCGGAAGCGAGCTCCAAGCACTTGTGCTCCTCCCCGTGCCCAATGATGATCCTTTCCGGCTTGGGGTCCAGGCTAGCGATGTAGTTGATCAGCTGCCGGCGGTCCGAGTGACCGGAGAATCCGTCCACCACCTCCACGTTCATGCGGAAGTCCACGGTGATGCTCTTGCCCTTGTCCGCCAAGGTCAGCTCCTTCACCCCCCTCTGGATCTTACGGCCGATGGTGCCGTCCGCCTGGTATCCAACGAAGACCAGGGTATGGTTGGGGTCGCTGGCCCAGGCCTTGACATACTCCATGACCGGCCCGCCGTTCATCATGCCGCTGGTGGCCAGCACGATGCACGGTTCGGGGTCATGCAGGATCTTCTCCCGCATCTCCTGGCTGTCGACCCTCTTGAACATGTCGCTGAGAAAGGGATTCTGGCCCATCTGGAATATCTGGGTGCGCAGCTGGCTGTTGAGGTATTCCGGGTAGGCGGTGTGGATGGCGGTTGCCTCCCAGATGCTGCCGTCCAGGTACACCGGCACCTTCTCCACCTTCCCCGTGCGGGCCAGCTCCTCGATGACCAACATGACCTCCTGTGAACGGCCCACGGCGAACACCGGGACCACGACCTTTCCCTTACGCTGCATGATGGCCCTCTCGATGATGCCCCTGAGCTGTGTTGCAGCGTCTATCCTGCTCGGCTGAATATCGTTGAACCCTCCGTAGGTGGACTCGATGACCAGCGTCTCCAGCCTCGGGAACTTGTTGGTGGTGGCGTTGAACAGCCAGCTCCTCTCATACTTCATGTCCCCGGTGAAGGCCACGTTGTAAAGCCCATCCCCCACGTGGAAATGGCATACCGCCGAACCCAGAATGTGCCCGGCGTTCTGCATCGTCAACCGTACGTCGGAAGTGATATCGGTC
>CAZXTA010000083.1:0-7576 GCA_964642865.1 uncultured Methanomassiliicoccus sp.
CCTCGTTCCCAAGCTCATCTGGACCAGCTTCGGAAGAATGTCTTCGAACAGCTCATGACTATATATAGATTGTCGAAAAAAAACCCTCCGGGCATCCGACGTCGTCCTGCTTGCAAATTAAATAATCGGTAAGGCTTCCTTGAAATTTAGATGCTGACCATGTCTGCCGGGGTCTGTGCCTACAACGAGGAGAAGAACATCCTGAGCTGCCTCCGTTCCCTGACCTCTCAGGTCCTGCATGGAAAGGAGCTGATCGAGATACTGGTCATTTCCAGCGGTAGCTCGGACCGTACCGAGGAATTGGCGCTCGAACACTCTCGGAACGTGGACGGCCGGGTCCGGCTCATCAGGCAAGAGAGGCGCGAGGGCAAGAATTCCGCGGTCAATGTATTCATCGAGCAGGCCAGGGGTGAAGTCCTTTTCCTGGCCAACGCCGACAACGTGATGCGAGAGGACACCTTCGAGCTGATGTCCGAACATTTTTCAGATCCCGTCACAGGCATGGTCGGCGGCCACCCGGTGCCGGTGAACGACCGCGGGACCTTCATGGGCTTCGCGGTGCACATGCTTTGGGACATGCACCACCGTCTTTCCCTCGTCCATCCCAAGGTAGGGGAGATCGTGGCCTTCCGGAACGTGGGGTTGAGGATACCGACCGGCATGGGCAGTGACGAGGACCTCATCCGCCGGGAGCTGGAGGCCAGGGGATACCAGATCAGGTACGAGCCGGCCGCTCTCATCTACAACCGGGGGCCTAGCACGGTGCGAGACTTCTTCATTCAGCGCACCAGGGTCAACATCGGCGAGCGGTACATGAAGCGCTGGTTCGACTATGACGTGCCTACCTGGAACAAGCGCTACCTGTTCAGCGCCTGGCTCAGCTTCTTGAAGGACAACGTCGGCCATCCGGTCAAGATGGCCGTGGCCATGTCCATGGAGGCCGGGGCCCGCGCCTACGCCGCCCTGCACGTTCGTCTGGACAAGGGCGACCCGGCCGTATGGCAGGTGGTGGAAAGCACTAAGGAAATTGAACGGAAGCCTTAGATCCTCAAAATAAAAAAAGGGGAAGAGGTTTGGGAGGGCGGTTCACTTTTTCTTGAAGGCCAGTATGCCGGCCAAGGCCACCAGGCCAATGGCGCCGATGATGACCGCCAGACCAACAGGGGACATCAGTACAGACAGAGGGTCCGCATCCTCCACGGTCAACGTGCCCAGGGTGTCGGCCGGGAGATAGACCAGGAGCTGCTGCACCTCGCCGTCGTCGATCACCGAGTAACAAGCGTCGTCAGGTTGCCCGTATATCAGTTCCAGGGGGTCATCGGTCTGGCGCATGTCCACGTCGTCCAGCCTCACCCGTAGGCGCTCCTGGGACATGTCCATGGTGCCCTCCTCGGTGTGCACCAGCAGCAGGGCGCCCGGGGCGTTCTGACCTTGGGTCCTGATCTGGAACTTGTTCTTTATCACCTGCTCGACCTGCACCTGCATCTCATGGCGATAGGACACAACGTCGTAGATGCCGCCATCATCATTACCTACCAGGGTGATCTCGGCAGCCACTTGGCCATTCCGCACGGCCTCCATCAGCACCATCTCCATCCACTGATGGCGATGCTGGACCTGGGGCAGGAAACGCACCATCATATGCTCGGTGACGTTGCACTTTATCACCGTTCCATTCTCCGTCACCTCGAGGGGGTCGTCGGAGGCGATCACTCCCTTGGACAGGCCATCGAAGATGATCAGCTGGTACGTCAGGTTGCTTGACTCGTTCAGCACCCTGTTCTCGGTGACCACCATGTCCCCGGAGAGGACTATGGTCACGTTGGTGGCCCGGTCCACGAAGAGGTGATACATCCCTGTGGGATTGTCGTGCACCACTGCGGTGGTGTTCTCGCCCACTATCTTGGCGATGGAACCGTGCGTGTCGACCTCGTCAAGCACGAACCCCTCGACCGTGATCCTGTCCAGTAGGACCTTATCGCCCTCAGGGGTGATCAGACCGTAATCGGTAACATTGCCGGTGTCCTCCTCAATGGTATAGAAGACGAACCCACCATGGCCATATCCGTAGCTATAGCTCATCTTGCCCATCAGGGACTTGTTCACTCCCCTCTGGTACATGTCCTCATTGACGTTCTGCCCGGAGTTGGACGGGGTCTCACCGCCATCCTCGGACCAGGGGCCATTACCGACCCCCCCGTTAGCCTTATCCCCGCCGGCCAAGGCCGGAACGGCGAACACGGTTAGCGCAGAGATCAGGAGCATGCCCCCCAACATTAGGCTGAGAGCCTTTGACATCCTCATTTTTTCACCTAGATGCCCATCCCAGGGGCGGGGTCATTAGGGTTTTGGTACGCCCATCGAACTGGATGGTACAGACCTCGAACTCAAATGAACAATCCGGAGTCCTGTAGCACCTGCACGAACTCCGGCAGGATGTCCTTGATGCCGTTGATGATGAACTGTATGGAAATGGCCATGACCATCAGTCCCATGAGCTTGGTGATCACGTTCCTGCCCCCCTCCCCGAAGAAGCGGTCGATGCGCTCGGACTGTACCATCATGTTGAAGGAAACGAAGATGGTGATAGCGATCCCCAAGTACACTCCCAGGATCGCCAGTCCCCCTACCAGTGGGCCCTGGGCGTCGATCGCGTTTATGGCCTCGGACACGAGCACCACCACCGTTACTATGGTCCCCGGTCCGCTGGTGAAGGGGATGGACAACGGTACCAGCGCAATGTCCTTGGAACGTTCCTCCGCGGCCTGGCCGCTCCCCTTGGGGTTCAGCATGCCCACGGCGGTGCTGAATAGCAGTATCCCCCCTGCGATGCGGAAGGCCCCTATGCCGAAACCGAATATCTGGAAGACCAATAGACCGGTTATGGCGAAGAACAACAGAATACCTATGGAATACCTGATGCTCTTGGTCGCCACCGCCCTCTTCTCCTCGGGGCCAAGTTCCTCGGTCAAGGCGATGAACACGGCCGAAGTGGAAATGGGGTTCGATATGACGATGATGGAGATTATGGAGGCGACAATGTACCCCATGCCTAGGACCAGGTCGCTCATCGAACTTCTAGGGGTCGGTCGGCATATACAATTTCCCTCGTTCGAAGGTTGAACCACAACGATTTATTCCTCCCCAGGGAATTGAGTGACCATGGAGCCGTGGGAATTGGCCTTGAGGATAGTACTCCTGGGCCTGAGCGTAATAATGCTGATCATTAGCGTGCAGGCCTTCCGTAGGGCCAGAGACAGGAGGATGCTGTGGGTGCTCATCTCGTTCATGGGTTTCGTGGTCCTTTCCGGGCTTGCCCTGATAGGTGAATTCAATGGGGAGCCAACCTGGGCCATACCAGACCATGTTGTCATGTTATTGGTCCTCATTATCGGCGCCAACTACCTGGCACTGTTAAAGGGTTGATCGGGATGAGCGGCGCCCTCGACCTGGAGAGCCGAAGAAGGATGTTCGACTTCATCCGCTCCAGACCGGGTACTTACATGAGGGAGATGGAGAGGGAGCTGGAAATGCAGGTGGGCATGCTGACATATCATCTCCGCGTGCTCACCGACGCGGGTATGGTAAGGACGGAACAGGAAGGCAACCACATTCGCTATTTCCCCTCCGACGGTTTCGTCCTCACGGACCGGAAGGTGCTATCATATCTGCGCAACCACTCCACGCGGGCCATACTCATGCACGCCCTGGACCGGGGGTCGATAGGATTCGGGGAACTGGTAGAACTGACCGGCGTCTCCAAGTCCACCCTTTCCTACCATCTTAAACGCATGCACGCGGCCGGCCTGATAGTGGTGACCAAGGGTGACAGCACCGCCGTGAGCGTGGCCGACCCTGAGCAATTGACGAACCTTTTAGTCTGGGTGAAGGAGGACCTGGAGCGGGACTCCGCCGACGCCCTTATAGATGTCTGGAACCGTTTGCGAGATAGGTAGGGCGCAGATAATATTTTCAAGGAGGGTCCAAGACAATCCTTAAATATGCCAGCAGGAATACAAACGCACCATGCACGCGCTGATGATCTCGACCGTGATCGTTTTGGTCCAGCGCGTCTTGGGTATCTGAAATGGAAGCCTCTGGCTTACCCGATCATTGATAGGATGGTAGGTTAATGAACGCTTTGGTCTTGCTCGGTCTGTCGGTCCTGGGGGTGACCAGAGGAGGGGCGCGTCGCCCCAAGAGGATCATGGAGGACAGCGAATGTCACCAACTTCCTTGGCTATCCACCCCCAAGCATCCATATGGCCAGGACAATGGGCGAAACGATGAAGGATATTATCATCCTATCAAGAAGAATCACACTATGCGCAACTATCAGGTACCGATAAAGGGCAAAAGGAAGTAGGGTCAGGGGATCGAGATGGAAGTAATATCGATGGTCGTGAACGACGAGTTCGGGGTTATGCAGAGGGTCATGGGCGAGTTCACCCGCCGGAAAATAAATGTGGACACCATCGTCGTCGGAAAGTGCGAGATACCCGGCAAGTCCCGTGTGGTCCTTAGCGTGTCCGACCGCAAGGAAGCGGAATGGGCCGTGGACAGCCTGCAGCGCCTGCACGACATCATCTATGCGGAGCTGGTGGACGAGACCCGCCAGGAGGCCTATGCCTTGGTGGCCAATTCCTTCGGCAAGGCCAGGCTGATCGGCTCCAGGGACGAGGTGGAGAGGATCGTGCAGGCCACCAAGCCGGACAAGTACATCCGGGCGGTCAACGCCATCTGAGGGACCACCATGCAAAGCAAGATCTGGATGGACGGTCAGCTTGTGGACTGGGAGGACGCCAAGGTGCACGTGCTGACCCACGGCTTCCATTACGGCACAGGGGTCTTCGAGGGGATCCGGGTGTACCACACACCCCAGGGAAAGAACATCTTCCGCCTGAGGGAACACATGATACGCTTCCTGAACTCGGCCAAGGTGTTGCAGATGAAGATGCCCTACTCCTTGGACCAGCTGTGCGACGCGTGCCGTGACGTGGTGCGCACAGCCGATCTGGAAGGGGATTATCTCAGGCCGATCGCCTTCTACGGCCTGCACCCGGAGTTCAAGATCGGGCTGAACCCCAGCAAGCTTGGGGTCAACGTCAGCATCATCTGCACTCACATGGGGGTTTACATGGGCAAGGACCAGGTGGAGCAAGGCGTAAAGGTCATCACCTCCTCCTGGGAGAAGTACTCCAACCGCGCCGCGGCCCTCAACGCTAAGATATGTGGTCACTACGTCAATTCTGTCATAGCCAAGCTGGAGGCCGTTCAGCTCGGGGCGGACGAGGCCCTGATGCTCAACGCCAACGGCACGGTGGCGGAGGGCACTGGGGAGAACCTGTTCATGGTCAAGAACGAGAAGTTCTTCACCCCACCGGTCTCGGCAGGGATACTGGAGGGCATCACCCGGGACTGCATCATGACCATCGGACGGGACCTTGGCTACGAGGTGGTGGAGAAGGAGATCACCCGGTCCGAGCTGTACATGTCCGACGAGGCCTTCATGACTGGCACGGCCGCGGAGATATCGCCCATCCGCACCATCGACGGGCGGGTCATCGGTAACGGGTCCATCGGGGCCGTCACCAAGCGCATCGGTAAGGCCTTCCGCGCCGCGGCCATGGGTGAGGACCTCCGATACTCCCAGTGGCTCGACCTGGTGAAGTGAGCCGAAGAAACCGTTTCGCGAACCTATTTTTTAATTTTTCATCATCAACTATAGCATATTCGTTCATCCAGTCCGCTGAGGATAAGGGGAGCGTTATATACGCTACCCTCGAATAATGAACTGGTGCTTCATGTACGAGGTTCGGTTCCACGGTCGAGGGGGTCAGGGAGCGGTCATGGGCGCGCAGACATTGGCGGAAGCGGCGGTCATCGAAGGATGGCACGCTCAAGCTTTCCCGTTCTTCGGGGCGGAGAGGCGCGGCGCTCCGATCATGGCCTTCGCCCGCATTGACGAAAAGAAGATAAGCATAAAGTCCCAGGTGTACGAACCGGACCTTCTGGTGGTCCTGGACGAGTCCCTGCTGGACATCGAACCGGTCTCTCGTGGGCTGAAGGCGAACGGCAAAGCGGTCATCAACACCAGGAAACTACCTGTGGACATCGACCTGGGCATGGAGGTGGAATGCGCCACCGTGAACGCCAACGTCATCGCCATGGAGTTCCTGAAGGCACCCATCGTGAACACGGCCATACTGGGCGCGGTGGCCAAGGTCACCGACCTGGTCTCCATGGATTCCATGAGGCAGGCCATCGAGAACCGCTTCGGGGAGAAGTTCGGTGCGGAGGCAGCAAAGGCGAACATCGGGGCGGCCGTGAAGGCCTTCGAACAGGCCTCGGTAGGAAAGTGCCAGGGCCAGAGGCCGCTGCCGGTCAAGCGGAAATGGCTCCCGGAGTGGAGGGAGGTGCCAATCGGGACCACCTTGGCGATAGACTATAAGCAGGGAGTGCTGATCGGACCGGGCGGCGCCCACCAGAACCTCACCGGCAGCTGGAGGGTGCAGACCCCCCGCTGTGACCATGACAAATGCGTGCGCTGCCTACGTTGCTGGTTCTCCTGCCCGGAGGGTTGCATCAAGCGGGAGGAGGACGACTCCGTAAACTGGGACCTCAACTACTGCAAGGGCTGCGGCATCTGCTCCCAGGTGTGTCCAGTGAACGCCATTGAAATGATCAAGGGGGTTTCCCGATGAAGGTCCGGGTCATCAGCGGCGATCATGCCGTGGCCTACGCGGCAAAACTGGCCAGAACTGAGGTCGTGCCTTCCTTCCCCATCACCCCGCAGACCCTCATCGTGGAGCAGCTGGCGGAGTTCATCAACGACGGCGAACTGGACGCGGACTTCATTCCCGCGGACAGTGAGCACTCGGTGATGAGCATAGCGATCGGCGCCAGCGCCGGCGGGGTGAGAGTGTTCACGGCCACATCCTCACAGGGACTGGCCCTCATGCACGAGATGCTCTACGGGGTCCCGCAGAACCGTTTGCCCATCGTGATGGTCAACGTGAACCGCAGTTTGGGCGCGGCCTCGGGCATCTGGGTGGAGTACAACGACTCCATGGCCGAGCGCGATTCAGGGTGGCTGCAGGTGTACGTGGAGGACAACCAGGAGGCTCTGGACACCACGCTCATGGCCTTCCGATTGGCCGAGGACCGCCGGGTCCTCCTACCGGTCATGATCTGCCTGGACGGTTTCATCCTGTCCCACACGGTAGAAAAGGTCGAACTGCCGGAGCAGGAGCAGGTGGACGCCTTCCTGCCCAAGTACGATCCGTTGAACCTTCTGGACCCGGCCGAACCAAAGGTCATCAACCCCGTCGTGCCGCCCGAGTACGCCATGGAGATGCGTTACCAGTTGGACCGGGCTGTGGAGCACTCCCGTGAGGTGGTCCAGGAGCTGGACGACGAGTTCGCCAAGACCTTCGGCCGTTCCTACGGCGGTCTGATCGATACGTACCGCATGGAGGACTCCGAGTTCGCCATGCTGACCCTGGGAACGGCCACTGGGCTGGCCAGACGCACCGTCGACGAGCTGAGGTCAGAAGGCAAGAAGGCCGGGCTGATC
>CAZXTA010000084.1:0-7555 GCA_964642865.1 uncultured Methanomassiliicoccus sp.
TATGCTGCATCAGCTCGGTCAGCTGCCGGTCCACCTCCGAGGATACGATGCTCCTGCCGTACGACGTCACCTCCTCGGCCAGCATGGAGGCGTCGTCCAGCCGGCCCAGGGTCCTCAGCTCCTCGGCCCGCTGCAGCTTCTCCCGCAGGGTGACGCTCTCCGCCCCCAGCTGCTTGGCCCTGTCCAGCAACGTCCTTCCGTCCGAGAGCGAGCGGTCCAGGTTCCTGCGCCGCTCGGCCTGCAGCCCCTCCACCACCGCCTTGGCAAGTTCGCAGGCGGCCTGGTACTCCTTCCGCTGCAGGCGCTCCCGCGCCTCCAGCAGTTCGGACCTGGAGTTCTCCGCCTCCGGGCTGTTGGCATAGAGGGAGAGCACCTCCTCGGCCTGCCGCAGCTCCTCCTGCACCACCGCCGCGGTCTTCTCCTCCACCGACCCGTCGATGGTGATCAGCGAACCATGCACCAGCTCGAAGTCCCCTTTCCTCACCTTGGAGGTCAGGTCCTCCAGCAGCGCGCTCTCCTCCGTGACCTCCGCCCCCAGCCTCATGGCCGTGGTCAGCCTCATCTCCAGCCGCATGATGCCGGTGGCGAAATGGTTCTCCAGGGAGAGCACGAAAGCGCGCTGGGACTGCCTCAGCGATTCTGTCGCCGCCGGGAAGTCGCCCTGCAGGGTGAGGCGCTTGGCCGCGCCCATGGACCTCAGTCCTTCGGAGCACGATAGCTCCATCTCCTTGCACCGTGAGCGCAGCTCCTGGGCCACCCGCAGCTCCTCCTCCACCTGGTCGTAGTCCTGCAAACTCTCTTCAATGATGTCCCGGGCCTCCCCGGCCATGCGGTAAGCGTCGCTGAACCGGTCGGCCTTGAGGGCCTGTCTGGTCTCCTCCATGCGCTGCAGCCCGGCGGTCACGTCCTTCTTGACCAGGTGGGCCAGCTTGAGCCGCGGCTGCACCTCGGCCATCTTGTGCAGCAGCACCTCCTTCTCCTCGGCCCGCACCTTCTCCCGGGCGGCGTCCAGCAGGTCGATGGCCTCGACGAACTTTTCCTCTTGCTCCAGGACCTCGGCCTTCCCTTCCAGGTCCCCCAGGTCCAGCTTGCGCTTGTGGCCGGCCATCTCCTCGGCCCGGCGGCGCAGCTCGGCGACGCGCCCCCCGACCGCCTTGATCATGGCCTGAGAGAAGGATTCCTCGACCTGGTCCAGGGCGGAGAAGGCCTCCTCCGTCCGGGCCTCTGCTACGAGCTCCCGGGCGGTGCCCAGGTGAGCGCGGGACCGCTCCAGGTCCATGGGCAACCTGTTCTCCATGGCCAACAACGACTCGATCTTCCCGGTGCGCTCCACGAAGCGGTCCATGATGATGTCCGTCAGGACGCCGAGCAAGGACTGGATCAGCTCCACGCTCTTGACCATATTGCCGGAATCCAGGGCCTCGCGGCAGGCGCGCAGGGCGGTCTTCTGCTTGTCCACCTTCAGCCCCAGGCCTTCGACGAAGAGCAGCGAGGACTGCGCTCTTCCGAAGGCCTCGGAGACCACCCGGTTGGCGTTCCGCTCCGCCGCGTCCCAGGCCTCCTTGCTCAGCTCGTACGCTTCATCCAGATCGCCGGAGTCCACCGCCTTGGAGGCCTTCTCCAGCGCCCTGCCGGTCTCCTCCTCCGCCTTTCCCAGGGAGGACACTATCTCCAGCAGGCCGGAGGCCTCCCTCAGCATGTCCTGCAAACGTTCCCTGCTGGAACGGCCGGCCGCCTCCACGCTCTTGACGGCGTACGACAACGCCTCCTTGTAATCCTTGTCCGCGTAGCTCTGGGAGGCCAGGGTCAGCATCTTCTCCGTCTCCACGGCCGAGGCGCTCATCTCCTTCAGCTTGGCTAGCAGCGCCGTCGCCTCCTTGATCCTCTCCTCCGCCGTCTCGCGTCCCCGGGCAGCCTCCTTGGCCTTCTGCTCCAATTGCTTGGCCATCTGCAGCTGCCTAACGAAGTCACCGGACAACTGGAACCATCCTCGATCGAACAGAAGAGATAATTACCTGACCATTAAATGGTTTCCTCGGCCTCAGCGCTTTAAAAGGTCAACGAAGGCCACCTTCTCCAGCACCAGCTCCTGCAGGTGCTCCGGGCCCAAGGTACGCAGCTCGGCGGGATCGATGCCGTACGACTCGCCCTTCTCCAAGGTGCATTCCAGCAGGGTGTCGTCCCTCTGCAGCCCCAGCTCCTCCAGCACCTCGTCCAGCTCCGCCTCCGGCGGTCCCAGCAGGACCATGGCCACCCGTTCCGTCCCCTGATGCAGCCCCATCTTCTTCTTGGCCTTGGAGATCTGGCGCTCTCCCGAAGCGTACAGGATGACCTCCATGCCCAGGGTGTTGGCGGCGTTCGAACCGCTCTCGAAGGCCCGGCGGGCGTGGAACTCGGCCGAAGCGAGATGGTCAGCGCCGCACACCTTGTCGGCGTCCATGAGCACCACCTCCGCCTCGAGGGCCGAGGCCCACTTCAGCAGGGCGTTGCTCCCCCCCTTCTCCAGCACCGCCCCGGCGCACCGGCATGACATGTCCAGGTCATCTCCCCGGGGGAGATTAAACCATTGCCCGTCATCGTTCTCAATGGGCGTTGTAGCGAAAGGAGATGGGTGGCTCTAAAAAAGGTTTAAACCCGTTCAGCATATGAGGTGTCGACCAGATGAAAAGGAGCGTTCAATCTCATGTCCTTAGACCGCGCGACCGTCAGAGCGCCTTCCACCATAGCTAACGTCGGACCCGGCTTCGACGTCTTCGGCATCGCCCTTAAAGAGCCTTGCGACCGCATCGAGGTGCGCAGGACCAGCGAGCCCGGCGTGCACGTCGAATCGATATCCGGGGTGGGGTCCTACGCCGTCACCCTGGACAACACCAAGAACACCGCGGCGGTGGCCGCGAACAAGGTGCTGAGGACCGCCAAGGCGGACTTCGGCATCGTCATGAAGATAGACAAGGGCATACGGCCGGCCTCCGGCATGGGCTCCTCCGGGGCCTCGGCCGCCGGCGGCGCCTACGCCGCCAACAGGCTGCTCGACGAACCCCTGGAAATGAACCAGCTGATCTGCTGCGCCTCCTTCGGTGAGGAGGCGTCCTCGGGTAGCCGGCACGCCGACAACGCCGCCCCGGCGCTGATGGGCGGTTTCACCATCATCCGCTCCTACGAGCCGATGGACGTCATACGCCTAGAGCCGCCCAGGAACCTGGGCATCGTCGCCTCCTTGCCAGAGTTCGCGGTGCCAACCCGGGAGGCGCGGCTGAAGGTGCCCCAGAAGGTGCCCATGGCCGACGTGACCCGGCAGATAGGGCACGCCTCGGCGCTCGTCGCCGGCATGGCCATGGGGGACCTGGACATGATCGCCCGTAGCATACACGACGTCATCGTGGAGCCGGCCCGCGCGCCGCTGGTGCCCTTCCTCAAGGAGGCGGAGAGGACGGCCATCGAGGCCGGGGCCTTCGCCTCCTTCCTTGGCGGTTCCGGTCCCTGCATCGCGGCCTTCTTCGATATGGACAGGACGGACGGGATGCAGATCGCCGGCGCCATGCAGAGGTTCTACGAGGGGCACGGCGTCGAATGCTTCTGCTGGGTCACCACCTGGGGCGAAGGCTGCAAGCTGGTGGACCGATGAGGTACGCCGTCAGATGCTGGGAGTGCGGGAAGGAGGTCGAGGACCCCTTCCTGGACGCCTGCCCCGTCTGCAACGGCTCCCTGACCGTGCAGATGGACCTGTCCCACCTGGAGGGCACCTTTCCGCAGGACCTGCGTTCCCGGCCGATAGGCGTCTGGCGCTACGCGCACTTCCTGCCGGTGAGGACCGAGCCGGTCACTTTGCAGGAGGGCGGCACCCCTCTCTATGACTGCAGGAAGCTGGGCGAGGAGTACGGGCTGCGCTCCCTGCACATCAAGTTCGAGGGGGCGAACCCCACGGGCTCCTTCAAGGACCGCGGCATGACCGTCGGGGTCACCAGAGCGGTGGAGCTGGGGTGCAAGGTGGTGGGCTGCGCTTCGACCGGGAACACATCCGCTTCCCTGGCGGCATACGCGGCCAGGGCCGGTCTCAAGTGCGTGGTGCTGCTGCCCTCCGGCAAGGTGGCGCTGGGGAAATTGGCCCAGGCCATGTTCTTCGGCGCCAAGGTCATTACCGTGGACGGCAACTTCGACGACGCCCTGCGCGTGGTCAGGGAGCTCTCGCACAGCGGCGACCTGTACATGCTGAACTCCGTGAACCCGTTCAGGCCGGAGGGGCAGAAGACGTTGGCCTTCGAGATACTGGACCAGCTGGAGTTCCGGCTCCCTGACCGCATAGTATATCCGGTGGGCAACGCGGCCAACATCTGGGCGGGGTACAAGGCGCTCAAGGAATGGCAGTCGCTGGGATGGATCGACCAGCTGCCCAAGTTCACCGGCGTGCAGGCCAGCGGAAGCGCTCCGCTGATCAGCTCCTTCGCCCAGGGGCGGGAGGACTTCACGCCGGTACAGGACCCGGAGACGGTGGCAACGGCGATACGAATCGGCAACCCCGCCTCCGGAAAGAAGGCTTTGAGAGCGGTCTACGACACCGGCGGGGTGATGACCGCCGTCTCCGACCAGGAGATCATCGAGGCGCAGTTCCTGCTGGGCCGCAGCGAGGGCGTAGGCGTCGAACCGGCCTCGGCCGCCTCCCTGGCCGGGGTGAGGAAATTGCTGGACGAGGGGAAGATATCCCGAAGGGAGAGGATCGTCTGCGTGTGTACCGGGCACGTGCTCAAGGACCCCGACACGGTCATGGCCAACTGCGGCAAGGTGCTCAGGACCAAGGCCACGGCCGAGGACGTCCGCCGGGCCCTCTCCCTTTGAAGCTGGCCAATATATAAATCGTGGAATAATCATTAGGTACGGGGAGAGACGTGGAGAGGGCTAGGGTCAGAACGTTCGTCAACGGCCTGGACGAGAACCTGTCCGGTGGGATACCGAAGGGTAACATCATCCTGATCTCCGGGGCGGCCGGCACCATGAAGTCCTCCCTGGCCTACTATTTCCTGCACATGAACGCGGTGCGCGAGGGCGTACGCGGTCTCTACATCTCCCTGGAGCAGAACAAGCCCTCGCTGATGCGGCAGATGAACTATCTGCACATGCCCGGTGACACTGACGGTCTGGTGGAGGTGCTGGACCTGGGCGAGATAAGATTGCAGGCCCAGAGCGGCGGGTGGTTCGATACCTTCCGCTTCGCAGTGGAGGAGAGCAAGAAGCGCATCGACTACGATGTGCTGGTGATCGATTCGCTCGGAGCACTGGAGCTCATAGCGAAGTTCGAACATCCCCGGGAGGAGATCTTCCGCCTGTTCGAGTGGCTGCGCTCAACGGAGGTGACGACCTTCATGATCGCCGAGATGCCGGTCGGTTCATTCCAGTACTACGGCTCCGGGGACACCGATTTCTTGGCGGACGGCATCATCCACCTGAAGATGGTGGAGGTTGGAGAGATCGAAGTGCAGAGGCGTCTGCGCGTGGTCAAGATGCGCGAGACGGACCATTCCAGCAGCCATTTCTCCTTCTACTTCAAGGAAGGGACGTTCTTCGTGACCAGGGCCATCACCGACTTCTGAGCGCGGTATGGCGTCAACCTCTTTCGATCACCTTTTTCCGGTCCATCGGGCGGTCCTTCGGTCAGGACCGGTTCGGCGGGAATGTCAGGGTTCAGGATGCACGGTTGTTCATTGGCCCACCGTTCTCTGGTATCGACCCAAAGAAGGATGGAACACAAATGCCTGGGCTCACCGTTGAACGCGCCACCCATTCTCTGAGCCTATTGCCTGAGCGATGCGCGCTCACTTCCATTCTTCCACTGGCCCGAGACCAGTGGCCGACCGGAACGAGCTTACTGAGGCCGGGACCCGAACATGGCATGTACGGACCGAACGACCACAGAGCATTGCCGTCATAGCGGTCATGGCTCACATGACCGGTCGTTTCAAGCCGAGTCACGAAGTGTATGAGAAGATCTTCCAGTGTCCATCCCGTCTCTCTCCGGGCTGAAGCTGAGCGGACCCCTGTCGCATTCTACTGTCGACCTGCCCCTCATCGTATGCGAACGTCCCTTGCAGATGTCCTTGGGATGGTACAGGACGCTCATTTCCATCCATCCCGATCTCCCCAGTCCTCTCCGGTCCTGGAAGGAGGATGAGAATGCCGGTGCGGTACAGGGCGGTAACGTAACGGGCATATCCATTCTCAAAAGGAAATGACCGCTCTGATCGAGGACCTCCTTCCATGTGCGCTGACGCGCCTGTAGATATAATGCCTTTTTTAACTTTTCAAAAAGACCGGGTCGACCCTGGTCCAGTGCATCACAATGCCCGCTCTGGCCGTTCGTTCCCCATCCTCCTTCACTTCAACCGTTCCTTTGTGGAACGCCTCAGGGACTATAGTGGAAAGTTCATATCTGGTCTCACCATCCCATCGACCAGATCATTCGAACTGGAACAGCTTGGTCTGCCCGCGCTCCTTCTCCGGTATCTTCTCCTTTAAGGACACCTTATCCTCATTCCCGCTCCTCTTCTCCGGCACGAACAGAGGGTCCACCTGCCCCTTTATCCTCTGGGCGAGCAGGTCACCGATGCCGATGACCCGGGCGATGTCGGTCACCGGCGCCCCCTTCAGAAGCTCCAGCGAGGTATATCCCTTCTTGAAGAGGGAACGGGCGCGGACGCGTCCCACGCCCTTCAAGGTCACCAGCTCGAGCAGATCCTCCTTCACCCCATACCTCATGCGGGTCATGAGCTTGGTGAGAACGGGGTAGCAGTCCTTGTTGAAGATGTTGCTCATCTCGCGCATGGAGTATAGCAGCCACTCGCCCACCTCCACCTTGTTGTGAAGGTCTCCGGGACCAATGGAGAAGGCCTTCAGCAGCTCGTCCTCCTCCCTCTCCTCGACCCAGGAGTCCAGGACCAGGGCGGTCTTGACCTCGGATAGGAAGTATTCATGGTCCGGGGAATCGAGCTCCGGTACGGGAAAGAGCAGCTCCTCCTTCCTCTCCAGCAGCAGGTCCGAGATGATGTCCGGGTCGTCCCTCCTCAGGAAAAGGTTCAGCATGTCCGGGGTGGCGCACACCGCGTGCATGAGGCCCAGGTCCCTTTTGCAGGGGGTGTATGTCAGCAGGGCGTCCCTCAGCTTCACCGCGGAGACCGGATCGATGTACAGGTCGGAGACCCGCTTGCCGAAGAAGGTGGCCCGGAGGTCCGCCTCCGCCTCCAGGGCAAGGGAATCGATCCCGGGGCAGCGTATCATGCCCTCCTTGAACAGGTACTGCACGATGCTCTCCACCGCCTGCTCCACCCCCTCCTCCCCGCGCTGATGGCAGAAGAACGTTCTGTGCAGGAACCCCACCAGCCCCTTGCGGGTGCTGACGGTGTCGCTGGCGATGAGGGCCAGCACGTGCCCGCGCAGTATCCGTTCGTTGCCGACCTTGGACATGACGTCCTCCGGTTCCCCGAGCAAATAGTTCTCGAAGAGCATGTGGCTCTGCTCGACGGTGGACGCGAGCAGCACCGCCTCGCCGTAGGGGTCGTAGCGCGGA
>CAZXTA010000085.1:0-7501 GCA_964642865.1 uncultured Methanomassiliicoccus sp.
GTCACCAGCACCCACTTGAGCACCTTCGCCCTTTGTTCGTACATATCGCTATTGCGCCCGCCCTCCTTCTTCAGGCGCTTGAAGGATATGCGGCGGCGGACGATGGGCTCCAGCACCCGGGAGAGCATGCCCACCCTCTTGGAGCAGGTCCAGTACCCCAACCCAGGCACCGGCTCCCCGCTGTCCGGGCAGCACTGGCAGTTGAGCGTCTCCGGGGAGATGTTGTGCCGGACCATGATGCTCGGGTAAAGGGAGGTGAAGTCCACCTCCTGGATGCGCTCGTACAGACCCACCTTCGGCTCGTAGATGAGGCCGCCGCGGTCCGAGGCCACCAGATCGGCGGCGGTCTTGAAATCCTCGGGCAGGTTCTTCTTCCACATGATCAGCGAGCCCATCTTCATGGCCTCGTTCACCTGCATGGCACTGATGGCGCTGCCCGGGGACATCCTGGCCATGTCCTGCAGGGAGATGCGGGAAAGGCGGCAAAGGTCAATGAGACCGGCCATTCCCCCCTCCTGAAATATGAACGAAGATCCTTTATCTAGGTGAATCCGGCCGCGCAACTTGTACGCGGGAGGTTTGTAGAGTATGCGGCCGTAAGTGAAGTAGCTCTTACCCTTGCCGCGGCGCTTTCCCCCCTCCCTTCCCAGCTCCAGGTCCATCTCGTTGCGCTCGGCGCACTTCTCCAGGAATGGCAGGTGAAAGCTGTCGCCTCCGTCGGTCAGCAGCACGTCCGGGTCCTTTTCCTGCAGTAGGCATTGCAACTGCTCCAGTATGTCCGCCTCCTTCCCGTCCAGCACTACATCGTCCAGGACGACCCGCTTCAAACGGTCCTCCAAGGTCGGCATCCCCCGCCGGGCGGAGGTCTCCAGTTTTAGTTCGCAAACGCTCAGGTCCGGCATCGGGTAGTCCAGACGGAACGGGGTGTCCAGGTTCTTCCATCCCTCCAGGTCCATCAGTCCCATGGGGAAGACCTTGCGGTGCAGGAAGTAACGCGTATCCATTCGCAGATCCACGTTGAACAGGGTGTGGTCACGATGACACCCCCACCTATCAACGGTCTTCGCCAGGGGCATGAGGTTGCGATAGCCCCTCGGCATCACCCTCAACACCTCCTCAAGCGGACCGGTGAGCCAGGTGCGGTGCTTCTCCCAGCGGTGCTCCACCCCCGCCTCCTTGAGGCCCAGCAGCAGCGTCTGCCTCCGGTCCAGGGAAGGCTTGACGTAGAACGAGGGCCGGTACTCCCGGTCGGCGATGCGCTCGATGCCGCCGGAGGTCTTGACCCAGATGACCATCTCGTTGTTGACATCGTCCGCATAGCAGTCCAGTATCCATCCGCGCATCCTATCTTTCCTTCTTCCTCAAACGCTCCAGTTCCTTCTCCTGCTCCAGGAGGATGGAGAGCAACGCCCCCTCCAGCGGGTCCAGGAAGGCGGCCACTGAAGCGGCCGAGGCGTGCATCCTGACCTTATCTAAAAGACGGTCGAAGGCCTCGCGGTCCTCCTGCGAAAGCGCACGCCGGAAGCCGTTCCAGTTGCGGAAGGTGATTTCCGATGCCATGCGGTAGGTCGGGACCGTTCGCCCCATCAGAACCGCCTCCGGTACTCGTCCAAGGTGGTCTGGTTCGGAGGGACGGGACGGTACATGATCTCCTTCTCCTCTCTCGGCAAGGAGATGCGCACGTAGCCGGAGCGGTGCTCCACGCTCACCACCCGGTCCACGCTTTCGTAGAACAGCGGGCGCAGACCTTTACGATACATCAGCTTGGCCAGCCCATAGTTCGTTACGACCGTCACGGTGCGGTGCCGGGCGGTGAGGGAGCGCAGCTTGCCCATCCCCCTTTCCATGAGCTTGAGCGATTCCTCCCAGTCCATGTCCGCGTCCTGGAAGAGGTCCGGATAGCAGGATACGACGACCAGACCGCCCCTGCTGCGCCTCAGCTCCTCCTCCAGGGACTCCTCCACCAGGGTGGACATCTGGTAGGCGGTGAAGGCCCTGGAGATGTTTATGCTGGAGAGCACCTCCTCCGGCCTCATCCGGAAACGCTTGCACACATATGTGAGGTCGTAGGGGTTGACGGAGTTCCCCCCGTCCATCCATACCACGTCACGGTGCCATTCCCGCACGAAGTTCACGCTGAGCATGTTGACCAGGGTGAACAGCAGGCGGTCGGAGCTGTCGATGGTGGTGACCGTTCCCGATCCCAACCCGCCGAGCAGCTCGTCCACCGGGGGTATGGCGGTGGTGGCCAGCACTCCGTCCGGCTGGGAATGGAGGTCATGGACCATCAGTTCGGTCACCGTTTCCGGCATAGAGTGGTACATCTGTTCACCAGAGCAACGTCGCCTTGAGGGTATAAAGGGCTGATAGGGAGAGGTCGGTGAAAATGAAGGCGCGGTCCATCCGAATCAGCGAAACGGGGCGCATTCAAAAGCGGACCGATTGAGGCGTCAACAGCAACCATTTTTAGCATCAATTTTTCTAAAAAACAACTCGAAAACAAATTATCAAATATAGCTCCCGAAAGTATTTTTCACGGGAAGTTCGGGGGGAGGATTGGACGAATTCTTCAACTAGGAAATGGATTAGCTTAGCTTGTGTCTACCTGATGGTCATAGCGACCTTCTACATAGTAGCGTCAGATGTCCGTGCGGAATCGATCGAAGATGTACCTGATGATTCAGAGGAGCAGACATCGATCGTGGAACATTTGGATCGAAGATTGACGATATCTGATAACGGAGCTTCAAAACCACAAGTCGTAATCGATGGAAAAGTTACGCATCTATTCTGGGTGGATGGGAAGGAAGGTTCCCAAAGACTTGCATGGAAATGCTCGAACGACTCGCTCAGCACTTTCACCCCCGATACTATTCTAACATCGAATTTCTATTCCATCACCGACATTTCATTGAGCGTTTCCGATGACTGCATAGCTGCAGCCTTCGAAGCAAAGATCACCGAAAGCTCCCCGTCCATCGTCTATTTCCTCTACTCCACTGATGGTGAAGAATGGAGCTCGGTCTACTCGGTTACGCAGGGCGATTCCCCGGTGTTATTTGCAAGTGAAGACGGTCAATACCTGGGAATGAACACGTTCATCGAGGGGGAGAGGCGCCTTTCCGTCGTGTCGATAAAATGGCAGGAAAACGAGATCAATGCGACCATCATCGCCACGCTCCCCATCGCGGCCGATGCCGTGGACATGATCTTCATCGATGGGCTGATCGATATCGTCTTTAGCTATGGTATTTCAAACTCGTTGCTCTTCATGCAACTCTCTGGCGATGGAACGGTTGTCACCTCCCCCACGATGGTCTGCCAGGCTCAAGATTTGAAGGGCTTGATATGCAGATCGTGAACGGCGAGGTGCAGGTTTTATTCATTGAGGTCGGGTCGATCCGACTGGCCCGCTGCCTAGGAGATCCAGAGGACTGGACGACCTGTTCCCCGTTCGAATCCTGCGATATCATCATTGGAGCTTCCATGTCACTCGTAGGAGACTTGATCCGCATAGCGTACGCCATCGAAAATTCCAATGGAACAATGGTGTACTGTTTCGATTTCGAACTGCAGGACCACAAGGTGACGGGCTCCGCATCAATATCCACTCCTGGCTTAAATGGATATTCTCCAATACTGTTCTCCACGGCTCCTGGGGTGATCTCCTGCGTTTACGTGGAGGAGCATTATAATTCACAGGAATTATTCTTGAAATATGATATGGACTTCGTCATCCCCGACCTTCCCAGATTGAAGAAATACATAGAATCCCTCGATCCGGCCATGCTCGCCGAGGGAAATGCCTCGATAACCAAGCTCCTAGAGAAAATCGATAAGGTGATCTCCCACCTAGAGGAGAAGAACGAGACCGCCGCGCTGGCGGAAGCATTGTCGTTGAAGGCAATAATAGAAACCTACTTCGTGTACGCACCCTACGCGGACCTGGACAGTGTGGAGAGGACCAAGGACAAGATCAAGAAGAACCTGGATTCAGTGGAGGAGGACGAGGGTGCCGATGGCGTAATGGTCATGAGCCTCCCTCCCGGGGGCGGCTTCGTCGTATCTCTAAGCATTTCTCAAATAACAAACACCGCAGCCTTGGCAACCTGGCATTATTCCCATTCAGGTTCCGATTCAGGTTATGTACTGTGGGGTACATCCGTTCATGACCTCTCCAACAGGGTGGACGGCGCCCGGATCTTCTTTGAAACGTTCAGCGCCACTATCACGGGCATGAGCCCCAATTCTACGTACTATGCCGAAGGCCATATCGTCGATGGCGCCAGGAATTATGGTTCGATGTTCACCCAGATCAGGACCTATCCGAGCACTCTGCACATATATTCGATCACCGTTTCTCAATCTCCTGGTACCGCCACCATATCGTGGACCACGGACGGCATGTCCAACTCCCGCGTGGACTATGGCACCACCACGTCATATGGAAGCTACGTATCATCCAGCACGCTGGTCTCCGTACATTCCATGACCATCAGCGATCTCGCTACCAATACCCTCTACCACTACAAGATCAGCTCCGCCTACTCCACCACGGGCTTCTCGCTCAGCGCGGTCACATCCGACCACACCTTCACATCCGGGCAGGTAGCCGTGTCCATTTCCTCGGTAACCTCCGTTCTCACCGATCTCAACGCCGTGCGTATCACCTGGACGACGAATGTGGCCGCCACCAGCGAGGTGCATTTCGGTACCACAACAGCATACGGCTCCGTAGCCACTGGCAGTAGCGGTACCTCGCATACCGTGGACATGAACGGATTGTTAGAGGACACCTTTTATCATTACAAGGTAAAGTCGGTGTCCACCACCGATCCCAATGCATTAGCATGGAGTTCCGATTACACATTCAACACCAAGAACACCGGGGACGCCACTCTCGGAACAGACGCGGGGGATGTCATCGGCTCCGCCTCACTGCTCCCGCCCGGTTCCTACACAGGCTATCTGGACAGTTCATTGGATACGAACGATTACTACTCCTTGCCATTGTTAAGTGGAGAGACATTAAAACTAGTGTTGGACGTCCCTTCCAGCTTTGATTATCACTTGTATCTCTACAATCCTTCAGGAACCTTGGTCACATCATCGATCAATGGTGTAGGGATCGATGAGAATATCCAGTACACAATAAACACGAACGGGGTATGGAAGGTGCGGGTGTTCCATCAGTCAGGTACCGGTCAGGGCCTGTACGGACTGGACATGCAGGTGCTAAGCGGCTGGGAACGCTATTCCTTGGACGTGGGGGCGACAGGGGACAATAACGTCCTAGAGCACACCCCGGGGTTGGCCATAATGGATGGGACCGGTTGGTACGCCGCATCGGGCGGCGCGAGGGAGACCTCGGTCAACGGCAGTTTCCTCCTGAACGTGTATGAAGGCACCTACCAATCGATTACCTATTACGAAGTGTCGATCGCCTACACATCCTCCGCCGACGTCGACGTCTCCGTGATGATAGGTGATTCCTGGGCCACGGTCGCCATGCTCCCCGGCAGAACCACTGCTTGGACCTACAGTTTCATACTGAAGAGCGACATGCTATCCGACTACTCCGCATCGCTGTTCGCGTCCAACGTAAGATTGCGCTTCGACCACCAGGTGATAGTCGATTCCATCGATGTCATCCCCATCGCCTACGCCTCTGATTTCTTCGAGGGGACCCAAGGGTACCCCGGGGTAATGCTGGAGAACAACTGGCAGATCGGGAACGCGGTGGTCAACGGCACCGCCTTCGCCACGTTGATCGCGTCGCTGCCGCGCACCGACCTCACCTACTTCCTGGAGTTCTTGAACCTGGGCTCCTGCTCAGGCGTCGGAGTGCAGCAGTGGGACGGCTCCGCCTACGATAACATCGGCACCTTGGAGAGTTGGGGGACCTCCGCGGTCATCCAGCTGGATCCTGCTTCCTATTACGATGTTAGCTCGAATGACCCGGGAACGAACCTGCGGATACGGTTGACATCTCCGCTGGTCAACCTCTCCCGCATCGTGCTCTGGACCTCGCAATCAACGACCGATGTCGGTACTACCGGTGATTCCGATATCAATGCGCGTCTGCCAGGGATAAGCATTCTTGAGTGCAGCGAATGGTCCGCTCCGAAGATAGTTGACGGGAGGGCCGTTCGTAGCACTATGTCCGGACAATATGCCAATTTCTATCTCAACGGCGCGCTCAGCGACCGATCCTATCGCATAACCTTGACCTACAAGACCACATCCCCATATGCGGTAATCAGACAGTGGAGGGGAAGTGCGCTCGGTTACTATCAGCTCGGCGCGCTAACATGTAACGGCCAATGGAACACGATAACGTTCAGCACACTGTCGTCAGAGATGTTCGATTACGTAGCTGGAGGGCAACTGAATGTGCTGTTCGAGGTCACATCGGGCACGCCAGTGACGGTCGATTCGATCAATGTATGCGCTGACAGCGATGGCGATTCGTACAGCGACGCATACGAGGCGCTGAGGACGACCATCGCCGATGTTGGCACGCACGTATACGACCTAGATCCATTTTCGGCCGATAGCGATTCGGATGGCTTGAACGACAACGTGGAGGTCTCCTCGTACGGCACCAACCCCTGCAACCCTGATACCGATTCAGATGGGTTGCTCGACGGCTCAGAGAAGTACTCGTACACTTGGTCGACGGACGATTCCTACCTTATTCCTGACAACGGGGCGACGCTCACCATCGACCTGTCATTGCCAGCAATTCAAGGTGGAACGTCATCCATATCGTCTTTATGCCTGGTGCTGGGCATAATGCACGGCTCGCAGTATCAGCTGGAGATAAAGATAGCCAAGGGAACGGGGACGCAGAAGGTGATCAAGGCCGCCAACACCGGTACAGGTGCGAACTATTTCAGCCTCAAGAACCTGTTCACAATATCCTCACCATACACCGCCAGCGACCTGACGTCAGCCAATGTATGGCACATTTATGTGAGGGATGTCACGGCGGGTACGCAAGGTCGTGTCGAATATGCAAGATTGCAGGTGAATGGGACCACAAATCCCTTGGACAGCGATTCCGATGACGACCTAATACTCGACGGTGAGGAAGTTGAGTTCGGAACCGATGGTTGGTGTACGAATCCAAGGGCTTCCGATAGCGACAGCGATGGGGTCACAGATAGGAACGAGATATTAGGCAACACACTATGCGGCTCTGCAACAGACCCTACTCGAAGCGACACTGACGACGATGGATACAACGACAACATCGACCGTTACATGGGCGACGCGGTCCTCCGGGTCACCATCATGGAATACAAGACCTTGGACACCATAAACGGGCAGAACAACGTAGATGTGTTCTTCGTCATCAACTATCAGGACGAAGAGCAGGAGTTCGCCACCAAGCGCGTGAGCGCCACCAAGAACGTGCTCCTCAACCTGAACTGGGTCTACGATGTCGATATTCCCGAGACGGCGACGTACGTCAACGTGGAGTTCGAGGCCGTGGCCG
>CAZXTA010000086.1:0-7472 GCA_964642865.1 uncultured Methanomassiliicoccus sp.
AACTGGCCGGACCGGAGATGGAGCCTCCGGTGGAGACCCCTAGGGACACGTGGCCGGGGATGAGGCAGGCCGCCGCCCCCGCCCCGCCGGATGATCCCCCGCAGCTGCGCGTCACGTCGAAGGGGTTCAGCGGCACACCGTGGGCGGAATTGACACTGAAGGTGCCAAAGCCGAACTCGTCCATGGTGGTCTTGCCCACCAGCTGCCCCCCGGAGGCCTTCAGCCTCCTAATGGGCGTGGCGTCGAACGGGGGGAAGTATCCCTCCAGCACCGCCGAGCCGGCCCGGGCCTGGAAACCGTCGGCGCATAGGTTGTCCTTGGCAGAGAAGTGGAACCGGGAGCCGTCCAGGGAATCTGCCACCTCAGTGAACGCTTGGTGCCTCTGCTGGGCGAAGCGGATCAGTTCGTAGGTGGTGGCGCTCAAGACAATCGCGGCCCCCTGACATAGTTCTCGTAGGTGCCCATCTGCTGTCTCAGCAGTAGAGGGTCGATGTCCAGGCCCGGCTCGTCCTCCCGCAGTACGTCCACCACCGGTATGGGGTTGAAGGTGTAGACCTCGGTCATGGGCGCCTCGTCCAATATCGAGAAGCTGTTCAGGATGTCGTCCAGGTCCTTGACGTAGCGCTCCATCTCCTCCTCGGTAAGCTTGAGCCTGGCCACCCTGGCCACTCTGGCGATGATCTCTTGGTCCATGCTATCTAAGTCCGTGCCGGCGTCCGGCGCACAAGGTATATTATAGCAGATTGTCAAGGTTTCGCATACCACGAGGGATTAATATCCAAGACCATACATCCGCTGATGAAATTTCGGTTGTACAGTGACGGGGGCTCCCGGGGCAACCCCGGACACTCGGCCTACGCCTTCGTGATCTGCGACGAGCAGGGGCGGGAGGTCGGTTCAGGATCGAACTACCTAGGGGTAATGACCAACAACGAGGCGGAGTACCACGGATTGCTGGCCGGACTGAAGGAGCTGAAGAGGAGGGGAGCGACGGAAGTGGATGTGTTCATGGACTCCGAGCTGATCATCAAGCAGTTGAAGGGGCAGTACCGGGTCAGGTCCCCTAATCTCCTTCCGCTATACAAGGAAGCGGTGGAGATCCTGGAGGGGCTGGTCACGACCAAGGTCACCCACGTGCGCCGGGAGAACGATCTCATCACCAAGGCGGACGTCATGGTAAACTGGATGTTGGACCAGCACGCTTTGGCCCGTCAGCTGCGTCGTTGACGATTCATCGGAAAGGCGGGAATGTGGTAAGCGTAAACTTATATACCAAATGGTTCTTCCACCCTTCCAAGCGTTAGGGACCGGAGGCGATTTTCCTCCTATTAATTCGTTCTCTTGTAATTCTCCCCTATCTCCGGCCCCGAAACGCCTCATTTCATCAATTTCGTCACAACGTCGGCCATGTTGACCAGGACCTGCTCCCCGCTGGATAGGTCCCGTATTGTGACGGAACAGCTTTCCATCTCCTTTTCGCCTATGATGATGGCGTAACGCGCATTGACCGCGTCGGCGTACTTCAGGTTCTTGCCCACGCTCCTGCGCATGAGGTCCATGTCCGCTGAGACCCCCGCTCTCCTCAGTTCAGAGACCAGGTGGATTGCCCTTTCTCTCACCTTGTCGTTCACCGGCACCACATAGGCGGTCAGCCGGGGCTGCGGGAAGTCCACCCCCTCGGTCTGCAGGGCCAGCAGGGTGCGGTCGAAGCCGATGGCGAAGCCGGTGGAGAACACCCTCTCCCCGCCGAACAGTTCGGTCAAAGAGTAGGAACCGCCCCCGCAGATCTGCTTCTCCGCCCCCAGTTTGGGGGCGTCCACCTCGAACACCATGCCGGTGTAGTACGCCAAACCGCGCACCACTCCCAGGTCCACGCTGACGTTGCCGAAGCCCATGGTCTGGAGGACCTCGCACACCTGTCGGATATAATCTCGGGCCGGACACTCGAAGGAGTCCAGGACCGAGACCGGACCGGTTATTCTGGTGGTCTCCACTATTTCCCCCAACCTTTTCGCCCCGACCCCGGCCTGGGTCATAAGCTCCTCCGCCTCCGGATACATCTTCTTGTCCAGCTTCTGAAGTATGGGAAGTGCTCGATCGCCCTGCACCCCCTCTCGGGCCAGCAACTCCCTTAGGATGCCGATGTGCCCGATGCGGATGCGGTAGTCCTTCAACCCTGTCCTTTCCAGTATGGCCGCCGCCAGGCCGATGACCTCGGCGTCTGTCTCAGGCGTGGGGTTGCCGATGATCTCCACCCCGAACTGGAAGAACTCACGGTAGCGCCCGGCCTGGGGCCTTTCGTACCTGAAGCATTGGCCGAAGTAGAACATCTTCAGCGGGCGGGGCAGGGTGGTCAAGTCGTTGAGGAAGAAGCGCATCACCGAGGCGGTCAGCTCCGGTCGCAGGCATATCTCCCGCCCGCCCTTGTCCTGGAAGGCGTATATTTCCTCCACCACCTCCGGGCCGGACTTGAGGGTGAAGAGCTCGGTGTGCTCGAATATAGGTGTGGCGACCTCCCTGAAACCGTGCAGCACGGCCTCCTGGCGCATTATGCCCTCGAAGAACCGGCGTACCTCCATCTCCTCCGGGCCGAAATCTCTGGTCCCCCGGGGCCTTTGGATCATGTGGCGTGAGATGGAGCGGTCGATAATAAACATTGCGAGGAGGCTGAAGAACATAATCAATAATTACCTCCTGGCACCATGAAGCGCATGTGAACTTGGAGGATGAGAACGTGGAACGGAGGGAGCGCCTGCTGCGGGCCTGGGCGGACGACCTGGACCGCAAGGGCTTCCTTGATCTGCGGGTCAACCTGGAGGCGTTCCCCCTGAAGCCGGAGGGCTTCGATACGTATGTGCCGGACATCGTGGCCCGCCGGCGGGACGGTCGCCGGCTGATCGGGGAGATCTGGTTTTGCGAATCCATCGACGCCGGGCAGGACCTGTTCTCCCGGGCCATGAGCTACGTCTACCGGGGGGACGTGGTCATGCTACTGGTCCCCTTTGACTGTCTGGAGGAGGCGGAACAGCTGGTGAGGGAGTGGGGACTGTCCTCCGAGGTCTTCGTTCAAGGGATCTTCGATTGAGTGTACGAGACCCTTCATTAATTATAAAATTAGGATAAAATTAGGGAAAGGGTTTGATGTTTACGAGGTCGACCTTCGAGGGGGTATATCTTTGAGCATCTGCTGGTGGGCATATTCTCCGAAGGCATCACCGTACATGGCCCCCTGCTGCTCCTGGATCCCGAGCCTGATCTGGTCCATCGAGCACGTACCATTAGATAGCCCGTCCGATCCTGGGCCATTGCTGTCACTGCAGGAACCGTCCCTCAGCATGTCCTCTCCTCATAAGGACGGTCGCGGTCCTTCCGGCTCGTCGGGAACGGCGGGTCCCTCCTCCTTGAACGTCTAAAAGGACATACCGACCACCGGGATGAAGGTGCCGATCATGATGATGACCACGTTGTCCAACGAATATGATGTTATGACCGTCTCCGACCCCCCGCTCCCTCCGCCGTCACTGGAGATGGTCGGAATGAACAGTCCGAACAATAAACGGTCGGTCCTGCCACGGCCACTATCAATGCTAACCTTCAGCCCCTTATGAGAACGAGTCCCCCCTTACCGTTTGCATGTCGGTCACTGTAGCGTTACGTTCCATCACACTCGATCCTGCCCCAGGGATCGTTCCAGGTCCCCGATGATGTCCTCCGCGTCCTCGATGCCCACCGACAGCCGGATCATGCCCTCCCCGATCCCAAGCTTCTTCCGCTCTTCCCGGTTGAAGGAGACGTGAGAGGTGTTCACCGGCATGCTGGCCAATGACTCCACCCCGCCCAGGCTGGCAGCCATGGCGATGATCTCGAAATGCTTGATGACCTTTTCCGCCGCCTTCCGCCCGCCCTTGACCTCGAAGGTGACCATACCTCCGAAGCCGTCCATCTGCCTTATGGCCAGGGCGTGGTCCGGGTGGGAGCAAAGACCGGGATATATGCACCGGGAGACCTGCGGGTGGGATTCCAGGAAGTCCGCCACCCTCCGGGCGTTGGACTCGTGACGCCTGACCCTTAGTTCCAGGGTCCTCATCCCTCGACCTAGAAGATACGCCGGCAGGGGGTCTAGCACCGCCCCGTACAGCTTGCGCCGCACATGTACCCGGTCCATGTCCTCCTTGGTGCCCACGGCGAAACCGGCGATGACGTCGGAATGCCCGTTCAGGTACTTGGTGGCACTGTGCAGTACCAGGTCCACCCCCATTGACAGAGGGCGCTGCAGGATCGGGGTGGCGAAGGTGTTGTCGATGATGACCTTGCACCCCTTCTCTCTGGCCATGCGGCACGTCTCGCGAACGTCGATCAGCTTCAGCAAAGGATTGGTGGGGCTTTCCAGGTACAGCACTTTAGTGCGGCCATTCAACGCGGCGCACAGCTCCTGAACGGAAGTGCCGGGGACGAACTCCACCTCCACCCCCAGGCGGGGCATCTCGTTCTTCAGCAGGGCGTAGGTGCCGCCGTAAATGTCCTGCATGGCCACCATCCGGTCGCCATTCTGCAGAAATGAGAGCAGGGTGGCCGATATGGCTCCCATGCCCGAGGAGAAGGCCAGGGCCGCCTCCCCTCCTTCCAGGGAAGCGAGCTTGTCCTCCACCGCCCTGAGAGTGGGATTGCTGTAGCGGCTGTATATGTACGTTCCCTCGGGCACCTCCCCTTCCCAGGTCCGTGGATCGTCCGTGGGGAAGGCGAAGGTGCTGCTCTGGAAGATGGGGGTATTGATGGCCCCCTCGTAACGCATGGACCGGTCTCCGGCGTGAACGGAACGTGTGGACAATCCTTTCATTCGGATCCCTCGGGAATCCCTCAGGGACGGTATAATCATTCCCCTCACTCGCCGGTGCGTTTTATTATGACCGAGAGGACGTCTGCGTCGGCCAACTTGTGCTCCAGGCCCACCATCTGCCCGGGGAAGCGAGCGCTCTTCCCCCACACCAAGGCGTAGCGGAAGTTCTGCCGGAAGACCCGGTGCAGTGAATCGCACACGTCCCCCACGGTGCTGCCCTTCTTGGCGATGAGCGGCTCGTCCAGATCGGCCTCCTCCCCCTGCTTCTTCATGTATACCCTGATGAGCTCCAGCTTATGGAATATCTTGGCCTTGAGCTCGTCGATGCCGATCTCTTTGGCCGCGGAGACGAACACCGGGTCCCAATGCTTGAACTTCTTGCGTATCTCCTTGAGGTAGGTCTCGTCGGAGATGTCGATCTTGTTGATGGACAGCACCGCGTTGATATATATTCGGTTCCCGGCCAGCACGTCCACCAACTGGTCCTGGTCGATGTCCTCACGAATGACCACATCGGCGTTGACCAGGCCGAACTCCATTATCATGGCCTTGGCCAGTTCCATGTCCAGCTTGGTCAGCTTGACCGTGCTCTTGACATCTACGCCCCCGATCTCCCGCCTGGATATGACCACGTCTGGGGGACGGGTGTTGATGCGCATGCCAGCATTCTCCAGTTCCCGCACCAGTACCTGCAGGTTGGTGTCGTAGAAGTCCAGGATGAAGAGGATGAGGTCTGAGGCACGGACCACAGAGATCACCTCCCGGCCGCGGCCCTTGCCCTTCGCCGCATCGCGTATCAGGCCGGGCATGTCCAGCACCTGTATCTTGGCCCCCTGGTACTCGTACGCTCCGGGCACCACGTCCAGGGTAGTGAAGTCATAGGCACCGACCTCGCTCTTGGCCCCGGTGAGGGTGTTCAAGAGGGTGGACTTGCCGACGCTGGGGAAACCGACCAAGGCCACGGTGGCGTTACCGCTCTTCTTGACCGAATAGCCCCTTGCAGGGCCTCCGCTGGAGGCCCTCCGCTTCTCCACGTCGTCGCGCAGCTTGGCCAGCTTGGCCTTGAGCTTGCCGATATGGTACTCGGTGGCCTTGTTCTTCTGCGTCTTGTCGATCTCTTCCTGGATCTGCTTGATCTGTTCTTCTATAGTCAGGGCCATCTAGCTTTATCCTCGCTCCACCGTGGTGCCTGCATTCCCTTTCAGAGCGTCCATCATTCCTTCCGCCGAGGTTATTATCGCCTTGTGTCGGGACGAGGTCACGAAGCGCATTGCCGCCTCCACCTTAGGCCCCATGGACCCGGGAGCGAAATGCCCGTTCGCGGTGTGTTGGCGCATCTCGGCGACGGTGGTCTCCTTCAGTGGCAGCTGACTTTCGCTGTTGAAATCCAGATAGACGGCCTCAACATCGGTCACCATTATTAAAATATCGGCCTGTAGCACCTGGGCCAACCTGGCCGAGGCCAGGTCCTTGTCCACCACCGCCTCCACTCCCTGGTGGCCCTTTTCGGTGGAGACCACTGGCACCCCCCCGCCTCCGTTGCACAGCAGGACGAACGGCGGCCGCAGGGAATCGCACAGCTCCCTCAACCCCTCCTCCTCGGCCAACCTTATCACGTCCGGTGAGGGTACCACCCTGCGGAAACCCCCTCGCTTGGTATCGGGAGCGAACGCCCAGCCCTTCTCCCGCTCCAGCTCCCTCATCCTGCGCTCATTGTAGTATGGTCCGATGGGCTTGCTCGGCTTCTGGAAACTGGGGTCCTCCGCGGCCACCACGGTCCGGGTGACCACCGAGAGCATGGGGGCCTTGACCTTGTATTGCGCGCTGACGCGCTCCCAGGCCTGCATGGCCAGATAGGCGATCTGACCCTGCGATTCCGCCACACAGACGTCCAGGGGCATGGACGGGATGTCCAGGTGGCACATCTGGTTGCGTAGAAGGATGTTGCCGACCTGCGGCCCATTTCCATGGGTCAGGACCAGGCGGGGGTAGGTTGACAGGAGCGGTAGTATGCACTTAAAAGCTGCCTCCAGATTCGTCATCTGGACCTGTTCGGATGCCTCCTCCCCCGCCCTGAGGATGGTGTTGCCGCCAAGGGCCACCACTGCCAAGCCCGTCCCGGTCATCGCATCTGTGCTCTGTGTCCGAACGAAAGGATTTAAAGATACTATATTTATGGCGGGTCGATGTCGGCCCTTGACCGGTTCAACGAAAAGATGAAGGGGATCCGTCAGTCCAAGATGGCCGTGCCCCTGGGACTGACCTTGACCGTGGTGGTCACGGTGCTCCTGACCATGATATCATATCTCTGGGTGTCGCAGATACTGTGTTTCCTGCCCATGCTCGTGGCCCTGCTGGCCTACGGGATACCCACTTATTTTGGTTTTAAGGACCGCAAGAAAATGGTCATCTTCGGCCTGGGACTGTTCCTGGTCATCGGCCTGGCCTTGGGGTCTGCCCTCTACACCACCATCGCCAATTACGAGGTGGAGGCGGTCAGCTCTGCGGACAGCTCCCTGGTCCAGGGGACGGTATCCCCGTCGCACGGGCTACCTGGTGACACCTTCCAGTTCACCGTGACCCTGACCTCCCCGGCACCCAATTCCACCGTGCGTTTGCTGCTGTTGAACAACTG
>CAZXTA010000087.1:0-5942 GCA_964642865.1 uncultured Methanomassiliicoccus sp.
GGCCTCCTGCATGGACACCCCGAAGCCCAGGGTCAGCAGGGGAATGATGATCAGTCCGCCGCCTAGCCCCATCAATGCGCCGAAGGCGCCAGCACTGACGCACGTGATGGCGATTGCCAGTAGGATCAGCACGTCCATTGCCCCCCCATGACCTCGGAAAGACATAATGCTAGTGGGAGAACGGTTAATTACCCCGCCCGGCATGGAAGGGGCATGGGCCTGCTGCTGGTCAGGTACGCTGAGATGGGACTGAAGAGCCGGGGCGTCCGCAGATATTTTGAGAGGGTGCTGACCCACAACATGATGGCCGCCCTGGCCATGGAAGGGGTCGAGGCCCTCATCGAATGCCAGTACGGACGCCTGTTCGTGACAACCGATCGAACGGAGGACGCTTCGGCGGTCCTGCGGCGGGTCTTCGGCGTATCCTCGCTGAGCGTGGTGCGGGAGTGCGGCGCCGGGCTGGAGGAGATAAGGAAGCTAGCCCTGGAGGTGGCCACCCCGTTGCTAAGGGACGGTTCCAGCTTTCGGGTGGAGGCCCGCCGCAACGGAACGCATCCCTACACCAGCATGCAGCTGGCCGCGCAGGCCGGGGAGGAGATCTTCGAGGCCCACCGGCACAGGGGAGTGAGGGTCGACCTGCACCATCCGGACCTGACCGTTTACGTGGAGGTGCGGAACAATCGCGCCTATGTCTTCAGCGAGTACTTGGAAGGACCGGGAGGGCTGCCCATGGGCAGCCAGGGCAAGGTAGTGGTCCTGGTCAACGAGAAGAGGGACGCCCTGGCCGCCTGGATGATGATGAAGCGGGGCTGCCGGGTGCTGTTGTTAGGGGAGAACGATGAAGCGATGCGCATCATCGAGCGTTGGGACCCTGAGCCCCGGCGGATCAGCGGCAGCCTGGGCAAGCAGGTCCACCTTCACCGGGTCATGGGCGTGGTGGTGGGCTGGTCCCTGGAGGAGCTGGCCGGGGAGGGGCGTTTGGAGGTCGACGTTCCGATATACCATCCGCTGATCGGCATGGACAAAGAAGAAGTGGAAAGGCGTTTGAAAGATATCTCCTCCTAGGCGGTCCGCCTACTTTATCTGATTGTCGTGGGCGTGCACGGACGGTCTGGCCTTCTCGGCCCCCTTGCCCTTCCAGTGCAGTCCGCGGCCCTTCCGCCCGGCGGAGGTCTTGCCGCGGAACACCCTGTTCTTGTGGGCCCGGCCGCAGATCCAGTTCAGGTTCTTGTCGGCCTTGACCGAGGGGTGGTGCTTGTCCACCATGATCATCTCGTACCAGACGCTCTTACCGTCCTCTCCCACCCAATAGGAGTTGAGGACCTCCATGTTGGGGTAGCGCTTGGCCGCCCTCTCCTCGGCGATCCTCTTCAGGCTCTTGCCCATGGTGATCTTCGTCATACCCTTACGCTTGGCCCGGCGTCCCTTCCGTATCTTGCGCTTCTGCAGCCCGCCCTTGCGGACCCGGCCGCGGACCATGATGATGCCCTGTTTGGCCTTGTAGCCCAAGGCTCGGGCGCGGTCCAGACGGGTCGGCCGCTCGATGCGACCGAAGTTCCTCTCCCGCCTCCAAGTGATGAGGCGTTCCCATTGCAGGGCCTTGACGTAAGAATCCTCGGGGCGGTCCCAGGCGTCGGAGATGTAAGAGTACATGCTCTTGCCGTTCACCGGGCGGGGTCCGTCCTCGTTATCGTCCACCTTCTTATCTACCATTTGTATCACCAGTGCCACCAGTGGCGGCGCTTCGGGATTCGCCCCTTCCGGGGTACAGCTCCGACGAGACTCGTCTCGCTACGGAACCCACTGATAATATAGCCATATTTAAACGATTTGTCGGGCAATAGAGAAAGATGTCATAGCGCCATCGTTTTGATATTGTTATCAAATGATTTCATCATTGAACATATTGCCCGGATGGCTGTCGTCGGACGATGTGAGCATGCTCAAGGTCGCTTTATCGCGGAAAGATCTGAAGTTCTCAACAGTGAACTCGAGGAGCATAATATTCCATGACAACTTAGTTAAATTATATTTTTGTGAATTTCTCACAATGATTCATATTAATTTTAATTTATGATATATTACATGAAATCATCTAGTGAGAGCTTCTTGTCCGTCTTCTTGACCTGCTCCAGCTTGACCGCTGGCTTTTTCTCCCCGGTGAAGGACGCGTCGAATAGATTGGCCTGCTGGTTCCCGTTCATCAGGTCCCGGTCCCCCCAGCCGAACACCTCCGTGGCGCGGGAAAGCGTCTGGGCCAGGCGTTCCGCGTAGTAGCGGTGGTCGGGGGTATAGGAGAATTCCTGTCCGGAGATGTAGGGCTGTACCTCCTGCGGCTTCTTGCGCGAGTTCGTCACGATCCATGACACCTTCATCCCCGGTACGAACTCGTAGCCCATGGCCATGAGCTTCTTGGCGGTCTGCACCGTGGCCTGGGTGTCGGGGTTGGCGTACTTTTTGAAATCGCGACAGCCTTTGGAGATGATCAGCTTCTCCAGGGGCACCTTGCCGACCAGGGTGTCCTGGACGTAGTTGCGGGCGGCCTTGATCGCCTCGTCGGTCTTGCCGTCCATGATGAACTCGAACACGGTCATGAGCGATTCCGACTGCAGGTCGAAGGCGTCGGTGCGCCGCACCTCGTACCCCCGGATGATCAGCTCCTCCTTGGGCCAGACCATCCTCCCCACGTACCTCTTCTTCTTGCCGTGGGAGAACAGCGGCTCCATGATCTTCTCGAACTCCAGGGACCCCCCCTCGCTGGAGAAGCGTGCCGCCAGGTCCTTGCCGAAGGCGATGGAGCCCTGCAGTTCGGGGGACGGAGATTGCACGAACACCGAGTCGGTGTCGGAGTAGATGACGCTGGTCCCCTCCCCCTCCAGGGACCTGATTATACCCTTGGTGGTCTCCCTGGCGAAGGCGGTGATGCTGCCGCCGATGCTGCGGTCGGTGAAGCGGTAGAAGGAGGAGGCGAAGACCCCGTAGAAGGAGTTCATTAGGATCTTGATGGCCCCCTGCAGACCGTCATAATAGTGAGCCTCCTCGGCGTCCTTTGCCTGCTTCATGAGCATCTTCGTCTCGTCCCTGCGACGCATAAGGTCGGCCAGGATGGTGGGCAATATGCCAGGGCGCTGCTCCCTGCTCAGGAAGTGCACCCCTATGGGGGAAACGACCTCCCCCGCATCGTCCCTGGTGGTGAAGCAGATGTTACGGGAGATGATGAGACTGGGGTACATGGACTTGAAGTCCAGCACGCAGACCCAATGGTATACTCCGGGGGATATCTCGTGCACGTACCCGCCCTCGATGGTCTCCTCGTCGTCCCCGAAATCGCCGGTGAGCGGCACGGCCACCTGCGGCACGTGGCGATCTGCCGCCCTTATCAGGATGGCGTCGATGAGCTGCGAGGAGCCGGAGTTCAGCACGTCGTCCACCGGCATGCGCGAGACGGCCGCCAGGTCCATGCCCTTCCGTATACGGCCCACTTTGCCAAGTATCTTCAGCGCCAGCTCGGCGTCCCTCAGGCAGTAGGCCAGCACCTTCTCCTGGTTGTTCTGCCACTCCTTGTCGATGGCCCGCGGATCGTAGTCCTCGCCCACCTTCATCTTCATGTCCACGTCCAGCTTCTCCTCGCCCAGGAGGGACTTGGACACCGCGTTGAGGGTCTCCTGCTTTGGCCGTATCTCCACCTTCACCGCCCACCAGGCGTCGGCGACCAATCGCCCGGTGCAGCGCCAGAAACGGTTCATCACCCGGCGGGGAGTGGAACGGTCCCTCCCCCACCTGATGTCCTCCAGCCCCAGCTTCTTGGCCCTTTCCATCAGGAAGGGGATGTCGTATCCATCGATGTTGTACCCGGTGATGATGTCCGGGTCCTCCATCTGGATGACCTCGGTGAAGGCTTCGATGATCTCCTTCTCGCTTCCGGTCAGCGGCTCTCCGTTGCGTGTGCCGCCCTCGTCCTTGATGACGTAGCAGATGGTGTAGATGGTCTCGTCCTTGATCGAGTTCTCGATGTCGAAGCTCAGCACCTTGAGCTTGGGGGTGAACGGCTGGATCTCGGTGAAACCGCGCAGGTTGATGACGATGTCCGTGGTGTAATCGCCCTTGACCTCATCCCCCCGGGCGGTGAAGCAGGCCGGGATGTCGTTGTCATAGATGAAGCGGTGATGGAAAGGTATGTCGGCCGCGTACACCTCGAACCCCTGGCGCTTCAGCTCGTTGCGGTACTGCGGCACCACCCAGGGGAACTTAATGATGACCTTGGAGCATCTCAGGGCCTTCCCCTTGTTGATTAGGTATAAGTCAACCGGGTCGATGGCAAGGAAATCGTCCTTTCCCTGGACGTACGGCGCGACCTCCTCCGGCGAGGCGGCCACGTGGAAGTAGGGGCGGAAGCCGGTCTTGCGCATGGTGATGGATCGGCCGTCCCTGGTCTTGCCGTACAGCTCGATGACGATGTTGTCGTTCTCCCCCCTGGAATAGGATGCTGTGAGCAATCTAACGTCCCATTCTCCCATCTATTACCTCTTTGCCACTATGGTCATCACGTCCTCGTTCTCCAGCAGGTGGTCATGTCCCACGACGCGATGGGTGCGGGCGTTGATAGCGCGGATGAAATGATCCCCCAGGTCGGTGTGCACCTTGTACGCCAGGTCCTTCGCGGTACTGCCCTTCTTGAGCAGGAAGGCGTCCGGCAGCACGTTGCCGTCGTGGTCGGTCAGGCGGCCCTCGTCCTCCACCGGGTAGACCACGATGAGCTCGAGCATCTCGTAGGCCACCTTCTCCAGGCACTTCTGCACTCCGGTGCCGCCGTACCTCTGCATGACCTGGGCCATGTAGTCCAGGGCCTTCTTCTGGTTGGGATTGAGCTTGGAGGTGTCGTTGACCTTGAACCCCTGGTCCCCTGGGACGTAGCTGACGAGGCCGGCCTTGACAGCGCGGCGCAACGCCAGCTCCGTCTCGGCGCAGGTGGGCACGGTCACATACCCCTCCAGCTTGCTCAGCCGCTCGATGAGCGCCGGGTTGGCCACGTCCGCTTTGTTCAGAGCTATGATCATGGGCTTGCTCTGCTGGCGGATGTGCTGTGCCAGGCGGAAGAGGTCCTCCTCCTTCCAGTCGATTATCTTGGCCGGCATGGCCGAGGCCCGGACGGCGGTGGCGACCTGGACCTCCGTGACCCCTAGTCCGGTAAGACGTTCGTGAATGACCTGCTCGACCTTCGTGCCCTCCAGGTGGGCGGACCTGGCCAGCTTGTCGAAGCCCTTCTCCATGATACCTTTTATCCACTGCACGATCTCCCGTTCCAGGAACACCAGGTCCTCCACTGGGTCGTGACTTCCAGGTATAACGGCATTGCCCTCGCAGTCGGTGGCCCCGCTGGCATCGATGACGTGCACGAAGGCGTCGGCCTGCCGCAGGTCGTCCAGGAACTGGTTCCCTAGCCCTTTTCCCTGGCAGGCGTCGGGGACCAGGCCAGCCACGTCCAGAAGTTCGATGGGCACCAGGCGCACCCCGTTCTCGCAGGCCGAGTTCCGAGGCTGGCACTGCACATTGAAGTCCAGGTGGGGGCATCTGGAGCGCACATAGCCCACACCCTTGTTGGGCTTGATGGTGGTGAAAGGGTAATTGGCTATCTCGGCGGTGGCCATGGTGGCCGCCGAAAAGAATGTGGACTTTCCCACGTTGGGCTTCCCTACGATACCGATCAGCATCTTCTCTCCCTCCATCCATAAGGTGGCCGAGGTAAAAAATGATTGCCCGGGACCTTCTCGGCCTTCGGGACCGGCGCGGGCGGCGAGATCATCTACCGCCGGGGAAGGCCACCTGAGCCCGTTTGGCCAAGAAGGAGCTGGATAGGTCCGAGACCATGCGTTCCGCCACCTTCAGCGGTATCCCAAGGGATATCGTTCCGGGGGGCATCCATTCATTACCGGTGGGGTCCA
>CAZXTA010000087.1:5952-7404 GCA_964642865.1 uncultured Methanomassiliicoccus sp.
ATGACCAGCATATGGTCCGGGCAGTTGGTGGTGAGCCCGGCGGGATAGCTGAGGAAGGACGCGCAGCTGGGCCCCCATGGCGCTCCGGTGGAAGTGAACACCTCGGGGGTGCCGAAATGATGCAGCGCCAGCAGGTTCCGTGCCTGCTCCGCCTCGGCGAATAGCAGGATGGCCCGAGCTACGCCCATCTCCCCCTGGAAATCCTGGCAGGGGGTTACGCACAGGTAGCGGTCCGGCGCCCTGATGCGTCCGATCCTGCTCCGGCTGGCCATGACCATCTCTGGATCCCGCTTCAGGTACTCGGCCTCTCCGTGCCTGAAGGATGGGGACCCGGTCGAGATGAAGTACTTAAGGCCCTCGGCCATCTCCGTAATGCCGGTCCAGACCTGTCCCCCGGGGCACACGTTCGATCTGGCCTCCGCTCCGATGTGCATGAGCCTCTCCTCACCCTTGGCGCATAGGTACATCGCTTTGGCCAGGCAACGGTCCACGGACCCGAACGGTCGGCTCCCTTCCGGCACCTCCTTGCTCTCGAAGACGCACAGGGGCCTCAGCTCCAGGTGCGCCCCCTCGCTCAACATCTTGCCCATGTGGGTTACCGACGATCTTCCTTCGTGCTCGGACATGTTCCCTCAGCATCAATTCGCCGTTGACGTAATCAAGCTAACTGCGGGGAAGGGGGGGATCGATCTTTTTTCAAGGCGTCGGAGAGTTCCCCGATCTGCCGCGGGCTCAAACGCTCCACCCTCTCGTCCATGTACGGTATGCGGTCCCGGGCGCCGTCAGGGATCATCCGCTTCATCTTCAAGACGGTGCCGATCTTCTTGCGGCGCTGTTGGAAGAGCATGTCCACCAATCTCATGAAATGCACTTCGTCCATGACCTTGAAGGGCGCGGGGCGCGGGGTGAGCAGGACCACCGTGGAATCCACCTCCGGTTCCGGCCAGAAGCGGGAGCGTGGCACGTTCTCCATCAGCCTGCACTCCGCCCGGTAGTTCACGTTCACCGACAGACGTGAATACTCCTTCTCCCCGGCGGTGGCGGCCATGCGCTCGGCGAACTCCCGTTGCACCATGACCACCGCCCGTTCGAAGTCCAACTCCAGCAGATGGAAGATCAGGGGGGAGGAGATGCTGTACGGCACGTTGGAGATGAAGAGGTCGAACGGGGGGACCTGCAGCTTCAGGAAATCGCCCTGGATGACGTTGACCTGCGGATGGACTTCCTTGAGGTAGTTGACCGCGCCTTCCTCCAGCTCCACCGCGGTGACGTTCTGCGTCCTCTGGAGCAAGGCCGAGGTCAAGATGCCGAACCCGGGGCCGACCTCCAGGACTCGGTCCTGTGGATTGATGTCCAGGTACTCCACCTCCCTTTCGGCGACGCGGCGGTCGATGAGGTAGTTCTGTCCCTTGGACTTGGACGGACGGACGCCATACCGCTCGAGAAGGGAGC
>CAZXTA010000088.1:0-7281 GCA_964642865.1 uncultured Methanomassiliicoccus sp.
ATGGCAGTTGCCAGGAAGAAACTGGACTGGGAGGGCATGTTCCGTGAGTCCCTGGACCCGGAGAAGGCCCGCCGCTATCGCAAGCGCGGGGTGACCGCCGAGGACGAGGGCTGCTCGATGTGCGGGGACGTCTGCGCCATCCACATGGTGCAGGAGTACCTGAAAAAGTGAGTGGAGCCACTGGAGGGTTTTGAACCCCCGGCCTGCGGTTTACGAAACCGCCGCTCTTTAGCGACCCCTGACCGGGGCTACCGCTGAGCTACAGTGGCCTCAGGGCAGCATCAATGGCTACGCCCATTTAAAATTTGTTGTTTTCCCGATTCAGACAATTATATTATCTGGCATCACCCTTAGCATTCGGGGATCATTTGATATCGGAGCTGCGTCTCCCGGAGGGGGAGAGGGAGGAGGAAAGGAAAGGGGGGCAGGCGTCCCTGCGGGATGTCCTGGACACCATCAAGAGGGCGGAGTTCACCGGATACCTTCGGACCACGTTGGCCCTGGAGGGGGACGTGTCCAACGGTGTGCTGGTCTTCGACCAGGGGGCGCCGAGCGTGGCGCTCTACAGCTTCAAGCCAGCGGGAAATAACAGTGTGGAGATGATGTACCGCGGGGAACGGGCGGCCGAGTTCACCCTGGGCGACTCCATCTTCCCGGACACCTCCATCAGCCTGATGAGGGTCACCGACCGCCAGGCCTTGGATGCGCTGATCGAGGACTACCGGCAGGAACGCGCCCCGGACCTCACCGACTTCATCACGCACTTCTACCGCGACAACCTGCGCACGGAGAGCCTGGGAGAAGGGCTGGGCGAGGGGGCCAGCATCCTGGAGCTGAAGCAGGCCATCATGAAGTACCACCGCGAGAAGTCCCTGGAGCTCTCGGAGAAGAGGGGGCTCAAGGATGTGGAGCTGGAGCTGGACGAGGGGGAGAGCTATCTGGTGGAGGAGCAGACCCGGGACTTCTCCCACGGGATATTCGTGGCCTACCTGGGCAAAGGCTACGCCGGGCTGGCCATCTCCCGCACCAATCCGCGTATGCTTCGCCGTTCGTATAACGAGATCGACGCTGAGCTCATCTGGCTCACGGACCACGAGTCCGAATCGGAGAGGACCATCGCCCCTTCACTGGAGAAGATCGTGGTGGTGCTGGAGGAGTTCATGGCCCGGCGGGACAAGTGCATCATCCTCATCGACGACCTGCAGTACCTGATCAGCAGCAACTCCTTCGAGGGCGCCCTGCGCTTCATCCGCTCCCTGGTGGACCGCATCAGCGAGCGCTCTTCGTTCTTCCTATTGTCCATCGACCCGACCAGCCTCAGCCAGCAGGAGCGTTCCATATTGGAGAGGGAGATGCGCCTGGTGCGCGAGCGCTGATCAGAGGTGCTTCAGCTCTTCCTTGAAGTCGGAGAGCATGCCCAAGGCCTGATCGAACCTCTCCCGGTTCATGGCCACCCCGGCATCCTTCATGACCTTGACCAGGGTGTGCACGTCCTTCCCTTCCGCCTTGGCGTCGAGCAGCTGGTTCTTGGCCTTGTGCATCTCCGTGCGGGTGGCCTCCGGGAGACCCCTCGACAACTGCTCCCGGCCCTTGCGGGCCAGTATGCCCATCATGCCCCAGTCACCGTGCTCCCCCGCGTCCTGGGCCTCCCTGAGCATGCGCTTGGCCTCCCTCACGTCCAGGTAGAAGTGGTCGCACACCTCGATGAGGTGGGCCAGCGATTCGGTCATGTCGTTGGCCTCCAGGTATTTTCCGCTCGAACGCTCGGCGGCCTTACGACCCCTGGCCGCGGACTGCAAGGCACCCTCGAAGTCCCCCTCTTCCCGCAGCTTGAGCAGGGCGGATATGGACTCGTTGATCTCCGTGGGATCGTTGCCGGAACGGGCGGTCACCTCGGCCAGTCGTTTCAGGTTGTGAATGTCCCCGTCCACGCGGGCCTCGAGCGCGGCCTTGATGGAGGAACGGGCCTCCTTGACCATCTGCACCGCCTTGGCCAGGTCCCTCTGCTTGCCAGCGTGCACCGCCTTGTCGATGAGCCGGCGGCCCTCCCCCACCTCCACGGCGTAGTCCTTGGAGAGCATGAGCAGGGGCTTGACCTCGGTCACCAGCAGCGGGAATTCCTGGCGCAGCTCATCCTCACCATCTTCCACCAGGGACCTTCCGCAGGAGGGGCAGGTCGTAACCTCCATGGGCACCGATTCGCCGCAGAAAGGGCACTCGATCATGGGCACCTCCTCTATGACGAACTCCGTGCCGCAATTGGGGCACTTGGTCACTTCGCCCACTATATGTGTGCCACACTCAGGACAGTCGAACTCGAAAATTTCTTCGCCCTTCTCCTCTTCCCGCTTGTCTGGCATATGACCCACCTGGACCAGAAGTTGATTGGTTTAAGATTATTTCAATGTGTTTATTATATGCCTGTGTCGAGGAACCGGCGCATGGACTGGGCGTCCTCTAGAGGGGCGGTGGACTCGCAGATGACCGTGGCCGGCAGGGCGCTCTCCACTAGGGAGGACAGCACCATCCGGTGGTCCAGGCCCTCGCCCAGTCGCAGGTGTCTCCTTTCCCCCGCCTCGCTGAACTCGATGCCGCTGATATGGCAATGCAGGCGTTCCTGGCCGGAAAGGCTAGCGAACAGCTTCCGCAGGCCTTCCTCGCCCAGCGGCGCGAGGCCCCTGGCCTGCATGTGGGCGAAGTCCAGCACCGGTATAACTCCCCCTACCTTCTCCATGACCGTCAGTATCTCCGGCACGGTGCCCCAGGCGGACCGCCTGCCCATGGTCTCCAGCCCTATGACCGCCCCCAGGCGCTCCTCCTCGGCCCTCTTCCTGACCCTTTCCAGCGCGGAGATCACACTGGCTGTCGCCTTGGCCGGTCCTTCATTATCGTACACCGCGGCGTGCACCACCACGATCCATGCCCCGTAGGCCTGCGCGGCGCGCAGTGTCCTCAACACCCATTCCTCGCTCTTCTCCCGGGTGTCAGCGGAGGGCGAGTTCAGGTTGATGTAGTAAGGGGCGTGGGCGCTCAGCAGGACGTCCATCTCCTTGGCCACTGAGCGGGCCTCCTCCGCTTTCTGCAGGTTGAACTGTACGTTGCGCACGAACTGCAGCTCCAGGGCGTCCAGGCCGGCCCGACGTATCCGGCGGATACCGTCCGCGGGGGAGCGCGAACCTTCCGGATAGCCGGCCGGACCGATACGGATCATGCCCGGCCCATGGTCGCTTCGGGGTAAACAATTTACTGCGGCGTATAATGTAAATATCCGCCCGAGGATTGTAAACGCGGGCATGTGAATGAAGCAATATAACGTGCCGGTGGATAAGCCCGCGGACTGCAATATCATCGTGGGGCAGGCGCATTTCATCAAGACCGCCGAGGACCTGTACGAGGCCATGGTCAACTCCGTCCCTCAGGCCAGGTTCGGCCTGGCCTTCTGCGAGGCCTCCGGGGACCGCCTGGTCCGGGTGGAGGGCAACGACGAGGAGCTGAAGGAGTGCGCCCGGGGCAACGCCCTTAAGGTGGGCGCGGGGCACACATTCTTCATCGTCATGCGGGATGCCTACCCCGTCAACGTGCTGGGGCGGGTCAAGGAGGTCCCGGAGGTGTGCGGGGTGTTCTGCGCCACGGCCAACGAGATGGAGGTCGTGGTGGCGGAGAGCGCCCTGGGCCGCGGGATAATCGGGGTAATCGACGGGCAGCCGCCCGTGGGGGTGGAAAAGGATGAGGACGTCCAGAAAAGAAGAGGTTTCCTCCGCAAGATCGGATACAAGCTATGAGGAGCCGGACCTGTACGAGTCGCTGGGCAAGTACTACGACATCTGGTACGAGGACCAGGACCAGGACGTGCAGTTCTACCGGCAGTTGGCCGAGCAGACCGGGGGTCCGATCCTGGAATGCATGTGCGGTACCGGACGAACCCTTATACCTCTGGCCGAGGACGGCTTCGAGGTCTGGGGCTTTGACCGCAGCCACACCATGCTGGAACGCCTGACGGCCAAGATGGAGCAGATGGACGAGGAGCTGCAGCACCGGGTAAGGGTGGAGCACGCGGACATGCGTGCCTTCCGGTGTTCCAAGCGCTACCGGCTCATCATCGTTCCCTTCAATGCCTTCCTGCATCTGCTGGAGAGGGAGGGGCAGGAGACCGCGCTGAGGAACGTGGCCGAGCATCTGGAGGAGGGGGGGCGCTTCGTCATGGGCATTTTCAACCCCCGTCTGGACCGCCCGGAGGAGCTGGTGCGCCATCGCGGCACCCGGACAATGGTCAACATGGAGATCGTCTCCAAGTTCGAGGCCCAGACCTTCGATCGGCCCATGCACCGGACCACCGTGCACTACTTCATCGACATCTCCAAGCAGGACCGGGAGATGCGGCGGGTCACCGCCTGCTTCACCATCCGCTACATGTCATACCAGGAGGTGCTGGAGCTCATGGGGTCCTCCGGGCTGGAGGTGGTGGAGACCTTCGGAGACTGGAACTTCGGCCCCTTCGATAAGAACAGCGACCTGATGGTCTTCGTGGCCAAGCGGTCCTCATGAACCTGGACCTGGACCATACCCTGGGCTGCGGCCAGGTCTTCCGCTGGAGGAAGGAGGACGGCCTCTGGAAGGGCGTGGTCGGCGGCCGCAGGGTTGTGCTGAGGCAGGAGGGTCCGGAGGTGCGGTCGATGTCCGGGATGGACCGGAGCTCCTTTGACCGCTATTTCCGCGCCGAGGACGACCTGGAACGGCTCTACCGAGGGCTGGGCGGGGACCCGGTGCTGCGGCGGTACTTCCAAAGGTTCCGGGGGCTGCGGCTGGTCCGTCAGGACCCTTGGGAGTGCATCGCCTCCTATGTGCTGGCCACCAACGCCAACATCCCCCGCATCCGAGGCATGATCGAGCGGGTCTGCCGCATCTCCGGGACCGAGCTGGAGGACGGTGAGCACGCCTTTCCCACCCCGGGGCAGCTGCTGGACCGCTGCCAGAGGATGGACGGTTGCGGTCTGGGGTACCGGACCAAGCGATTCATCGATCTGGCGCGCATGGCCTATCGTCAGGAGATCGACTTCGAGGCATTGCGGGAAATGGAGTACCGGGATTGCGCCAGGGAGCTGGTCAAACTGCCGGGGGTGGGACCTAAGGTGGCCGACTGCGCCTCCCTGTTCTGCCTGGACCACCTGGAGGCTTTCCCGGTTGACGTGCGGATCAGGCGGGCTCTGGCCGAGCTGTACGGAATAGAGGGCAACTATCGGCAGGTAAGCGCCCTCGCCAGAGAGAGGTTCGGACCCTGGGCAGGCTATGCTCAGGAGTACATCTACTACGCCTTCGGACGCTGAATCAGGGGAGCGGCGGGCACACGCATGCCGGGGCCTTCAGCCCGGTCTGCGTTTCGTATATCCCGACCAGCATGCCGCTCCTCTTGACCATGTCACAGATGCGGCAGGTCTCCATAACGATGTCCGAGCCGTTGATGATGCGTATGGCCGAGGTCTCCACCTCCTTCTTGAAGTCCTCGTACTTGTCGCTGTTCTCCATCTCCTTGTTGGTGCCCCTCTTGGCCTTGAGATACTGGGAGATGGCCGCATCGGTCACCCCGAACTTGCGAGCCACTTCCGCCTGGCTAAGATGGTGCTTCTGTACGAGCTCCCGGGACAGCTCACGACGTATGGAGGGCAGTACGTACCAGACGATCAGCTCGCAGGGTATCTTCATCGTGCGTTCAACAACTTAACGATTCTTAAAGATATCGTTCTGCTGGCCTCGCTGGAGAGATCGGGGGCGCTCGCTCGGCCTCCTGTTCTGACCCTTGATCTCGATGGGCCCGTTCCGACGGGCGTCCTTCGGGCATGATATAAATAAAAAATGTCCTTTATCTCATTCATCTGGTCAATAATGTCCGAGGAATGCCCATGGAGATCGATGAGATTCTAGTCACCCGCAAGATAGTGGAGAGGTACACCGAGGAGTTCTTGGAGAACATCGACGTGGACGTGGTCATCGCTGGTGCCGGACCATCCTCCCTGACCGCCGCGCGGTACCTGGCCCAAGCGGGCCTGAGGGTGGTCATCTTCGAGCGCAAGCTGACCCCCGGCGGCGGCATGTGGGGCGGAGGCATGACCTTTCCCATCATCGTGGTACAGGAGGGCAGCAAGGGCCTCCTGGAGGAGATCGGGGTGCGCCTTCGCGACGCCAAGGACGGTTATTACACCGCCGATTCGGTCGAGGCCTCGGCCAAGCTCATCGCCGCGGCGGTAAGTGCCGGGGCGCGGCTATACAACACCGTGTTCGTGGAGGACGTCATGATCCGCCAGGACCGGATCTGCGGAGTGGTCATCAACTCCTCCGCGGTGGAGGTGGCCGGGCTACATGTCGATCCGCTGGCCGTAAGGGCCAAGTACGTCATCGACGGCACAGGGCATCCCGCGGAGGTGGTGCACGTGGTGCAGCGCAAGGTCGGGCGCCTTAATACCCCCACCGGTAAGATCGAGGGGGAGAAGAGCATGTGGGCCGAATTGGCCGAGCAGTTGACCGTGGATAACACCTCCGAGGTCTACAACAACCTGTACGTTACGGGGATGGCCTGCAACGCGGTCATGGGCGCTCCGCGCATGGGCCCCATCTTCGGTGGCATGCTGCTTTCCGGAAAAAAGGTCGCGGAGATGATCATCGCCCGGGAAAAGAAGAACGATAAGAAGAGGAAGTGAATCACTCCTCCTCCCCCATCACCTTCCCTAGGAACTCCTGGATCTCCCAGTCCGGGATGGCCTTGGACCTTTTCTCCCTTATTGTCCAACCCATTCCGGTGACGAACTCCTTGAGCACCTTCTTGGCGTCCCTATCTCCCTGCATGTCCACGATGGACATGTCCTTCCCGCTGTGCCGGGAGCGGAAGCTGCCGATCACCTGCGGCCCGCGCATTATCAGACTGCACATGCCCCCGCATTTCTCCCTTATCAGATCGTAAAGGTAATGGGCCATGTTGTCGAACTGGTAGAGCACCAGCTCCCGGTCGGCCACCTTCTTGTCGATGGAGCCCAGGTCCTCCTTGAGCACCCAGTAGACCGCGTCCCCGCCCCGCTCCAGGAATCCCTTGGCCAGGAAGCCGTCCTCTGTCAGCTGGCTCAGAAGCGCGCGCAGCTCACGCATGGGCAGTTCGAAGCGCATGTAGCGGGACAGGTTCTCTGCGGTGAACGCCCCGAAGTTGCGGAAGAACAGCTTGATCACCTCCAGCCGAGCCTCCCTCACCTCCATCCCTGACGAGGGGACCAGGGTGATGCGGTTGTTCCTACCGTA
>CAZXTA010000089.1:0-7194 GCA_964642865.1 uncultured Methanomassiliicoccus sp.
GAGAGCCTTCTCCCTCCCTCCATAGTCCGCCTTCCCGAAATTGCCGATAGGGTGCATGGTCAGGGTAGGCTTCCCGGAGGCGGCCCGGTGCTTGGATAGGAAGATCACCTCATCGACCACCAACCCGGTCTTCTCATTCACCAGGCGGTCGAAGTGGTCCAGCTGCAGGTGCAGGGTGTCGGTGGTCACCATGCACATGTCCCCCAGCCGGAACAACGGCCGTCCCTGGAACAGACCGGTCTCCTTCCACTCTGATGATTCCAGCAATCGGTCGCGCAGGTTGATGCTGGCCACGTCGGGGATGCAGGCCACTAGGAGTCGCATGACCAGCCAAACGACTGTAGACATATTACCATTGCGGCGGTCATCACCGTATTGGTGGCCTATCGACCCGTTCCGGTCTGATTATCAAAAATGCTACATGTAACCGCATGGGGTTTAAGGTCAGCGGTCGTTAGACACCTAGATTGATATGGCGACGCCAATCACGGTCGGGGAAAGGATAGTACTGCATCTGGATCAATATTCTAAGAACCAGAACGATTTCGACGCCCCTTTCGAGGTGAGTCAGGACGGCATCGGCGAGGCATTGCGCATATCCAGGGCCCACGCTGCCATAGAGCTCAAGAAGCTCAAGGAGGCGAATACTGTGGTGGAAAGGATCTCCCACATCAGGGCCGGGGCGGTCAAGCGCAAGGTATATTTCCTGACCTCGTCCGGAGAAGAAAAGGCACGTAACCTCAAGGACTTCGCTACCCGGCAGGGCATCGAGATCCTGCCATTGCTGGACCTGAGGAAGTGTAAGGGCGAGGAACTCTGGACCCAGCTCAATCCCGAGCTGCGTTCGTTGCTGGCCAAGGCAGTGGTGTTCCGGAAGCCCTTCAAGCGCGCCGCGCTCCCGCAGGCCAACATAAACCTGCTCCCTGAGGACCGCAAGGGCATGGTGGACCTGCCGCTGGCCCTGCGCAGTTCCATCCTCACCTTGATGGAGAAAGCGGTCCTAAGGGAGGCGCACAGCTTTGCCGCCGATTATTGGCTGAGCGAAGGCGATTACGTGGAGAGGTTGCACCACCTCCTGGAGGCCAACCGTTCGATGGAAGCCCAGATGCTCCTGGCCAGTCGAGGCTGGCAGATGGCCCGCTCCTCCGGACCGGAATTACTGGAATCGCTGAAGGCAATGGTCCAACCAACGACCCGCCATGCCCGCGAGATCCGCAGAATAAGGGGCGAATCGGCCCTTCGCCACGGCGATCTGGCCTACGGGCTCAATGTGGTGCAGGAGATGATGCTCACCGGTGATACCGAAGAGGTCCTGGATGGACTGGCCCTCAAGGGAAGGGTGCTGCTGGCGGAGGGAAAGGCCCGGGAGGCCCTGGAGAACCTCGATCAGGTCCGGAGAGAGAGGTCCTCCCCCCTGCTCGATTGCGACGTGGCCATGTGCATGGGTCATCTGGGGCAGAAGGGGGATGCGACGCGCCTGCTGGAATCCATTGGCCGCAAGGGCGGGATCAGCGACCCCGATGTGCTGGAAGAGGTCTACGCCCGTAAGGGTGAAGTGCTGTCCTTCCTAGAGCGCAGGGAGGAGGCCATAGCCAACTACAGCAAGGCCCTGGGGCTTGCCCGACCGGGTGACAAACGCGACATCTATAGGGCCATGGCCGCCTGCTACGAGGCCATGGACATGCGGGACAAGGCCCGGGAATATTCCAAAAAGGCGGCCTTTAAAAGATCGGACTCTGCCTGAGCAGGTCCAGGTCGGTGATGTACAGCTCCCTGATATCGTTCAGCTTCCATTTTAGCATGGCCAGGCGCTCGAAGCCCAGTCCCCAGGCCAGCACCGGGTGCTTGATCCCCAGAGGGCCGGTGACCTCCGGGCGGAAGACCCCCGCTCCTCCAAGCTCCATCCAGGAACCGTTGTAGTAGATGTCCACTTCCAGGGAAGGCTCGGTATAGGGGAACGGCCCTGGCCTAACTCTTACCCTGTCGAAGCCCATACGATTGTAGAACTCCTTCAACACACTGACCAGCATGTCGAAGCTGGCACCTTCCTCCATGATGATCCCCTCGATCTGCATGAACTCCGGCAGGTGGGTCATGTCGATGCTCTCGTTGCGGAAGATGCGCGAGATGGAGAAGACCTTCAAGGGTGGGTCCGGATGCTTGGACAGATAGCGGATGGTGTTGACCGTGGTGTGCGTTCTGAGCAGTGCCCTCTCCGCCTCCTCTCTGGACCAGGCGTAACGCCATCCCATGGAACCGGTGTCACCCCCGTCCTCGTGCACGGCCTTGACCCGGCGCACCACCTCTTCGTCCTCCAGCGGCAACCTGCTGGGGTTCTTGAGGTAGAAGGTATCCTGCATGTCGCGGGCTGGATGGTCCTGAGGGGTGAAGAGCGCGTCCATGTTCCAAAATGCCGGCTGCACGTATTCGTCGTCGATCTCCGTGAACCCCATCTGAATAAATATGCGGCGAACCTCGTCGGCCACCCTGGTCAGGGGATGCTTCTTGGCCGGGTAGTGACAGGGGGCGAAAGTTCTGATGTCGTACTTACGGAAGCTGACCTCCTTCCACCTGCCGGTCTGTAGAAGTTCCGGGGTCAACTGGGCCACTTCCTCGGTCAGCTCCACGCCCAGCGAGAGTATATCGCTGCCGAGCTTGTTCAGGCGCAGGAACCGGGACACCACCAGCTTCTCCTGCAGCACCCCCTTACGGGCCTTGAGCAGTCCCAGGGCCGCCGGCTCCACCTCGGCCTCTCCCAGGTCCTTGGTGCTGAGCTTCTGCAGCAATGCCTCGTCCGGCATCTCCGCATCCTGGTAGCGCCGCCCCTCCTCGGTCAGATGCAGCATCGGCTCGGCCCCGGACTTGTCCAACCTGGCCAGCTTCTTCTTCATCAGCCAGCCGATGGCCATGGAGGACTCCTCCTTGCCCATGTAGGACTCCAGGTCCTTGACCCCCAGGCTCCCTCCCTTCTGGGAGATGGCGGTCAAGGCCCTTCTCTCCGGGACCCCCTTTTCCACCAGGGAGCGGTCCCTAAGGCAGTAGGCCTTGCGGGCGCTCTCCTCCATCTCCAGCGCGCCCTTTGACTGCAGCCACGAAGCGGCGTTCATGACCTCCACCAACTGCTGGAACCCTCCCTCCTCGAAGACCCTCTCCGGCGGTGCCCCGCCTTCCAGTTCCCGCAGGGTCACCAGCACTTTCTTCTCGGAATAACTGAGACCTTCCAACACCTCGGTGGCCTTCATCATCAGAGGAGATTTTATCCTTCATATTAGACACTTATGGGATGCTCACCGCCCTCCCTCACTGCCGCAGCCCGAGGGCCTCAGTGAGGATGTCACAACCCCCACCAGAGAAATGGCCGACGAGATCAGGAGGGAGGCGTGCATCCCGGAAATGAACAGCTGGGGGTCCAGCTCCGCGGGGTCGCCTCCGCCCAGGGCGGTCATAACCTCCGGGGAGCCGAAAATCGAAATGGCCATGCCCATGATCACCAGGCTCAGGGACATGCCCACGATCCTCATGAGGGAGATGGTCCCGCTGGCCAGCCCCAGCTGGCTCCTCTTCACGCAACCCATCACCGCACTGGTGTTGGGGGTGGAGAAGGCCCCCATGCCCACCCCCAATAGCCCCAGCAACAGTACTATGTGCAGCGTGCCGGAATCAATGTCCAGGGTCAGCATGGACAGCAGGCTCATGGCCACCAGGAGCATCCCCCCCGTGGCCAGCACCCGGGAGCCAAGGCGGTCCGAGGTCCAGCCGCTGAGGGGAGAGATCGCCGCCATGGTCACTGGCATGACCAGCAGGACGAAACCGGTGGAGAGGATGGACAGGCCCAGCACGCTCTGCATGTAGAAGGACATCATGAAGCTGACATTGTAGTAGGCCATGTAGTTCAGGAAGGCCGAGAGGTTGGCGGCGGCGAAGAGGCGGTTCCGCAGCACCAGGGACAGGTCGAACATGGCTGCCTCGCCCCTCCTCCGCTCGATGACCAGGAACGCCGGCATGACCAACAGGGCCACCGCCAGCAATACCAGGGCCAGGGGGTCGTCCCACCCCTGTCTCCCACCCAGGGTCAGGGCAACCATCAGGGAGACCAACGTCACGGAGAAGGTCGATGTCCCGGCCAGATCGAAGGGTTTCCGCTCCTGCGGGGTCTTGCCCTCCTTGAGCCAGAACAGGGCCAGGCTCACCACCACCAACCCTATTGGCAGGTTGACCATGAATATGGAGCGCCAACCGAAGGCCTCCGTCAGTACGCCGCCCAAGGCCGGTCCCAGGGATAGGCCGGTATAAATGGACATGGTATTGATACCCAGGGCTCGTCCCCGTATGCTGGAGGGGACGGTGTTGGTGATGATGGCGGTGGAGGTGGCGGTGATGAAGGCCCCGCCCACCCCCTGTAAGATCCGGAAGGCGATGAGCTGCTCCCCGCTGGAGGCCATACTGCAAAGCAAAGAGCCCAGGGTGAAGATGGCGAAGCCGGCGGTGAAGACCTTTTTCCGCCCGTGCATGTCGGAGTACCTTCCAACGGTGAGGAGGAGCACCGCCATGGTCACCAGGTAGGCGGCCGGCACCCACAGGGCCGCGGTACCGTCCATGCCCAGGTCCCGGGTGATGTTCGGCAGGGACACACTGACGATGGTACTGTCCAGGGTCCCCATCAGGGAGCCGATGCAGGCCACCAGCATGACCCTCCCCAGGTAACCATGGAATAGCCCGTTCTCGCTCATCAACGATCGCCCGTCCGATCCGTCCGTCGCCAATCGAAGCTTTTACCTGGTACTCCCTTTATGTCCAGGACCGGGGTGTCCACTAGGGCGTCCAGGCCCTGCACCCTCAGGAACCGCCCTTTCCGTTCCAGCAGCCGCACCCGGCTGAGGCCCAGGGGATTCGGCCGGCGGGGGCTGCGGGTACAGAACACACCCATCTCGGGGTTGACCGGGTCACCACGCGGGTGCACCAGGAATTCGTAGCCCTGGCTGCGATCGAAGACGAACATGACGTCCAGCTCGGCCATCTGTTCGATGTGGTACAGCCCCGGCTCGAACTCCGGATATACCTCGATCACCGAGATGCCGTAGTCCTCGACCGAGGACACCGTTCCGATGGGCCTCAGCAGGTAGGGGGCAGCAAGAACTCGTTGAGGCGCTCCTTGGCCTCCTCCCTCTTCCTCTGATGCTCCTCCAGGAACGCGTTGATCCTCTGGGTCAGCAGCTGTTTGCACTCTCCGCACAGAATCTCCCCCTTGCGACACCTGTCCGCCAGATCGTCCAAGGCCTGGTCGTCCCTCTCGAACAGGTAGTACTGATACTTGAACACCGAGCACACCTCCGGCCTTCCGCCCAGCTTGCGCTGCTCCTCCACTGATACCTGCCCGCCGGTGAAGGCGTTGCCGATCTTCTTCTTGACCTCCTTAGGTCTATCGGTCGTGAAGACGGTGGTCTGGGGCTGGGAGGAGGACATCTTATCGTTCCCGGTCAGCCCTGGGAACATCTTGTTGTGTATGAGGGACGGTTTGTGATACCCCAGCAGCGGGGCCACGTCCCTGGCCACCCGGAAGTGGGCGTCCTGGTCGATGCCGCAGGGGATCAGGCAGGGGGTGTTCCTGCCATACAGCGCGTCCTCGATGAAGCAGGGGGCGGCCTGGATGCTGGTATAGAAGATGCTACCGATGTTGTTGCTGTTGTCGAAACCGAAGACGGCCTTGGCCGTGGAGAAGGTGACGCGTTTGGCCACCTTCAACGCCAGAGGGTACAACAGCTTGATATGCTCGGTATCGATGATGACCTTGGTCCTCTGCGGTTCAAAACCCAATGCGATGAAGTCCAGCACGTTCTCGTAAGCCGCGCGCCTGGTATCCTCAAGGCTAAGGTTCTCGTTAAACAGATACTTCTCGTCGTCGGTCATCTGGAAATACAGGTTGACATCGAAGAGGTCCTGCAGGTACTTGGTGAACATCCAGGGCATGAGGTGACCCAGGTGAGTGCTTCCGGAAGGACCCCGGCCGGTGTAGAGGAAGAACTTCTGCCCCTTGTCGTAAAGGTCCAGCAGCCACCCCAGGTCCCTCTGCGAGTACACAACCCCGCGACGCAGCATGGGGTGCAGTTCGCCGTATCCTGACAGGCGGTCCAGCAGCTCGCGGTCGATCTTCTTGGTGCCGAACCGGGTGATGAGCTGATCGTAGTCGATGTCCCCGGTGACCTCCCAGGGGGTGACCTTGAAGTCGTCGTTCATCTTCTTACAGGCCGCAGGAACGGTTTTCTGGTTCAAAAGGATTGTTGAGCCGTTTCGTTCGGGTACTCCGGGCCAGTTCACGAGCACGTTTGAGGAGCCTTTCCAGATTGGCAGTGCCGCAAGGGCGGTTCTCGTGCCTCAACCCCAGCTCCTCCGCGAACTTACGGGACATCTCCTCATACCTCTCCGTCTCCCCCACGTCGGTGTCCACGTAAACGCACAATTCGTAGTTCTCAAAAAGCATGTCCAAGAAGTACCTTGGTTCGTACCCCTGATCGATCATGGAATCCAAATGAAGCTCCTTGATCGCCCCTTCGATGCCCCTTAAAGCCCACCCCGGGGTGTTGAACCAGGTGCCCCCGCACGATCGCTTCTGCCTCTCATACTCCACCGGACCCAGGATGGCGGCGATGCAATCGTCGCCTTCCAGCATGACCGTTGGCACTTTGAGATGAGAGGTTATTCCGGACAAGGACTGGCAAACGGCGTAGCCGAGGAAGACCGCGTCGACCTGTCCCTGCAGGGCGTTCACCTTGTCCAGCACCTTGGCCCGCAATTCATCGGCTTCAATGTGCAGGACTAACTGTTTCCTGAGGTACCCCAATGCAGTCTCCCAATGGTCGCAATCTGTGGTCGAATATGAGGTTACCGTCCAGGGTCCAAATGTGCTATGGAGTAGGGATCCAAGCGAATGATCATGACACGGTATCGATTATTCCCATCAACATCGTTCCTGAGGATGGACACCAACGAGGCATCATAGTCGTTGAGGAAGCGATAGAAATTGTGAAAACGCTCTCCCTCCATGCAACCCGACTTTGACACTTGATCGCCCGAAATTTCACTGGTTTTAGAATTTGACACATGGATCTCGAGGTCCTGAACCTCATCGAAAACGCCCATCCTCGGGCGTTTTCTACTACGTCTCGCACAGATATTCGGCTAAAATGGCCTTGTTGA
>CAZXTA010000090.1:0-7079 GCA_964642865.1 uncultured Methanomassiliicoccus sp.
GGAACGTCTCCCGCACCGCCTTCTCGCTCTCGCCCACCCACTTGCTCAGGAACTCCGGCCCCTTGATACTGATGAAGTTGCTCTCAGACTCGGTCGCCACAGCTTTCGCCAGCATGGTCTTCCCGGTTCCCGGGGGGCCGTACAGCAGCACCCCTTTGGGGGGCTCGGCGCTCATGTGCTCGAACAGGTCAGCGTACTTCAGCGGCCACTCGACCGCCTCCTTCAGCTCGGCCTTGACCTCCTCCAGCCCACCGATGTCATCCCAATGCAGGTTGGGGGACTCGACCAGCACCTCGCGCATACTGGACGGGGACATCTCCCGCAGGGCGGAGAAGAAGTCGTCCTTGGTTACGTTAATACGATTCAATACCTCCACCGGTATGTTCTCCTCCTCCATGTCCAGGTCCGGGAGTATGCGCCTCAGGGAGTGCATGGCGGCTTCCTTGCACAGGGCTGCCAGATCGGCTCCGGCGTACCCGTGGGTGAGGTCCGCCAGCCGCTCAAGGTCCACGTCCTCGGTCAGGGGCATCCCGCGCGTGTGTATCTGCAATATGTCCAGGCGTCCTCCGCGGTTGGGGATGTTGATCTCTATCTCGCGGTCGAACCGCCCCGGACGGCGCAAAGCCGGGTCGAGCGCGTTGGGCCGGTTGGTGGCACCGATGACGACCACCTTCCCGCGGGACTCCAGTCCGTCCATGAGGGCCAGGAGCTGCGCTACGATCCTCCGTTCCATCTCCCCACTGACCTCGTCCCGCTTGGGGGCGATGGAATCGATCTCGTCGATGAAGATGATCGAGGGGGCGTTCTCCTCGGCCTGCTTGAGGATCTCCCGTAGCCGCTCCTCGCTCTCGCCATAGAACTTGCTCATGATCTCCGGCCCGCCAATGGACAGGAAGTTGGCGCTGGTCTCGCCAGCGACGGCCTTGGCCAGCAGGGTCTTGCCCGTTCCTGGAGGTCCATGTAACAGCACGCCCTTGGGGGCCTCCACACCCAGGCGCTCGAAGAGCTCGGGGTGCCTAAGCGGCAGCTCGATCATCTCCCGGACCTTCTTCACCTCGTCCCCTAGTCCCCCGATGTCCTCGTAGGTGACCTTGGGCACGCCGGTGGCGGCCTCCTTGGTGGGCTTCTCGTTGATCTTTATTTCCGTTCCTTTGGTCAGCAGTATGGCGTCCGCGCTGGGATGGTGCGACATGACCACCAGGTCGATGCGCCGTCCCATGACGTTCAGCTCCACTATGTCACCGCGGGAGAAGACCCTCCCCTCCATCATCTGGCCTAGATACTCCTCCCCGCCCATGATGCGCAATTCCTCCGTGGGGGCGAAGATGATCTTCTGGGCCTGCTTGACAGTCACCTTTCGTATGGAGACCTTCTCATCTATGCTGGCCTGGGCGTTCCTCCGCTGGGTGCCATCAATACGTATGACCCCCCGGTTAGCGTCCTCGTTATATCCCGGCCATACCAACGCCACGGTCTTCTTCTTACCTTCTATCTGCACCACGTCGCCGGCGGCCAGGCCCAATGCCTCCATGACCGCGGGGTCCACTCTGGCGATCCCTCGTCCAGCGTCCTTGGACTTGGCCTCGGCGACCTTCAATACCTTATCTGACGAACTCATCTGTTTCACTCAATGGTTGTTGAGGGGAGCGGTTCACTCCACCTCGATCCTGCTCTTCTTCTCTTCGGTCACAAGCATCTTGGGCAAGGAGATCTCCAGGACTCCGTTCTCCATCCTGGCCTTGACGTTCTCCTGGTTCACGTTCTCCGGGATGCGCACCTGCCGGTAGAAACGCATGCTGCCCCTCTCCTTCCTCAGGTACCCTTCATCCTTCTCCTCGACCTCATGCTCCTTATGCGCGGTGATCTGCAGCACGTCCCCATCCAACTCGATGGAGACATCCTCCTTGTTCATGCCCGGTAGCTCCGCCTGAACCACATAGCGGTCATTCTCTTCCCTCAGGTCCACCATCGGCATCCTGGTACCTTCCGCCTTCAGCACGGCCCGTCCAGGGAACACGAACCCGGAACGAAGGTCGGCGAAAAAGCGTTCCATGTCCTCGAACATCGAGGCCGGGCTCCAGGTCCAGTACTGGGGAACCAGGTCCACGCTTTCCTTCTTCTTTTCCCTCATCTCCAATCAACTCTTGACATATTAACTAAGAGTTGTATACTCCTAGTGATATAGTATATTGTTTGCCCTTCTATATAAAGATTATTACAGGGACTTCTTAATCTCTCGCTCGACCCTGGTCACCGCCTCGTTCATACGGTGCTGCAGGTCCTCCAGCTCCTTCTTGATGTTCGGCCCGCCCTGCCTCAGCTCCTGCTCTAGGCGCAGCAGGGCCTGCTCCGCCTCCTTTCCGCCCACTTTGGCGCTCTCCACCGCCCCGTTCAAGGCCTCCCGGCCCAGCCGGTCCATGTCCGAGGCCGCGCTGCGCATGGCCTTTTCCAGGTCGGCCCCTATCCGCTTGATCTCCCGTAGGCACTTATCCAGCTCGCTCCCTTCAGGACCCATTCTCCTCTCCCTCCAACATCCCCACTATCCTCTCGACCAAGTCATCACGCAGACCAAGCCCCCTGGCCAGGTCCCTCCTGCTCAACTCCGGGTGCTTGATGTACTCATAGATCACCCGCCGTTGACCGTAATCGTCAAAATCCGCCTCCACCAGGTGTCCGGCCTCCTCCAGCAAGACCTTCTTCTGGGCGATCAGCTGCGTCCGGCGCTCCTTTAGCCCTTGCAGCTCCCGGTCGATTACCCCCAATTCCCTTCTCAGGTCCATGAGCCGCCGGCCGCCCTCTCTCATCAGAGGTATGGAGGAAGGCTCTTCAAAGGGGCGAGTGGCTATCTCGGTGTTGAAAAGCCCCGGTCCGATGTCCACCACCATGGTGAAACCGGTGGTCGGGAAATATCGTCGGCGGGATGGACCCCCCTGATCGCTCTCCTCAGAGAAGGAGCGCACCAGGTCCAGCTCCTCCAACATCCTCAAATGCTTCATTATGCCCTGCTGGCTTAATCCCAGCTCCCGCGACAGCTGCAGGGGATAGTGCGGCTCGCGCACCAGTGCCTCCAGTATCCTGCGACGGGTGGGGTTCTCTATGACCGATAGCAGCATGTCCAGTTCGTCCATGGTCCACCAACTACGTAACTAAATGTAAACATCAATGAATTGATAACATCCTGTATATATAATATATCCTGATGCGAGGAATCTTTAACTAAGGGACATCGTTCAAGAGACATGGCCGGCGAGCTGGTGGGCGAGAGCGTGATTGTCTCCGACATGGCGGAGGGCAGCCAGGTATACAACAAGGGTTATTACGGCTACCCCCGGCCAGGCGGTGGGCTGGAGCTGGACCTGCTGGAGGCGCTGTACCTTCTGGAATGCGATAAGCTCAGAGTGCAGGTGGGCGGCAGGGATCTGGACCACGCCACCTTGTACCGGCGGGTGGCCCGTTCGGTGGAGGCCCTGCAATCCCGTTACGTCGTCTATCGGGACCTGAGGCAAAGGGGGTACATCGTCAAGCTGGACCAGGGGGATTTCAACTTCCGGGTTTTTTCCAGGGGGTCCAGCCCGCACAACTCCCAGGCCAAGTACTGGGTGCTGGCCATATCGGAAAGGGACGTGTTCAATATCGCCGCCCTGCTGGAGAAGAGCGAGACATCACAGCGCACGCGCAAGGACCTACTGCTGGGGGTGGTCGACGAGGAGGGGGACATCACCTACTACACCGTCGAAGGGGCGGAGCCCCGGGGCCTGACCGAGGAGACGCCCACCGTCGCCGAGGGGGCGCTCATCGGCGATGCGGTCATCGTGCTGGGGGGGCAGGCTGACCGTCTTTACGAGAACGGGTTCTACGGCAAGAAGATCGGTCCCATGCTGCAGCTGTCGCTCCTGGAGGCCGCCTACCTGATGGAAAAGGACCGTTTGGAAGTGCGCTCCTTACGCTCCGGGCAGAAGATGGGGAAGAAGGGCTTCCTGAGCAACGCCAAGCGTTCCCAGCCGGACTTCTCCCTGCGCATGAGGGCCTACCAGGACCTGCGCTCCCGGGGCATGGTGGTCAAGACCGGCTTCAAGTACGGCACGCACTTCCGAGTGTACGAAGGGAACCCTTCGAAGCACCACTCCCGCTATCTGGTCCACGTGGTCCCGGACGATTATTCAACCGTCTGGGCGGAGATCTCCCGCGCGGTGCGCCTGGCCCACGGAGTGAAAAAGGAGATACTGTTCGCTAGCTCCGGGGAACACCTACGCTACGTTATGTTGACCAGAGTGAGACCCTAGGCGGGGCAGCTCGGTCCCCTGCGCAGTTCCTCCATGACCTTCGTGGCCCCGGCCACGTCCTTCGGGTCCAGGCGCACGGCCTCGATCAATAGCCGGTCCGCCTCCTGAAGCTGACCCTTGTTGGCCATGACCACGGCCAACTTGACCATGAAATTGGTGCGCTTGCGTTCGAACTTGGTATGGCTGATGGCGATCTTGAAGGCCTCCACCGCCTCGTCCAGGAGGCCGACCTTGAGCAGACTCTCGCCCAGCCGGGCGTACCTGGCCGAACGGGTCTCCGGGGCGGCCTCCAGTTCGGCGGTCTTGCGCAAGGTGTCCACCATGTACAGCAGGGACTGGGGGGCCTCCACGACCGTACCGCACTTGCAGCAGACCACCTCCCCCTCTTTTATCTCCGTGCCGCACTTGATGCAGAAGCGCGGCAGACGGGTCCCGCAGTTCGGGCAATGGACCCAGTCAGCCTCTACCACCGCGGAGCACTTGGGGCACCGAGAAACGGTCTTGACCGCAATCCGGGCGAAGCGCTTCAGAGAGGCCTGCACCTCCTCCTCGGTAGGCATGAAGGCCTCCCGGTTCACATAGACCAGGAGCAGCGCCGATCCTTCAAGTCCAAATGCGGCCAGGTTGAGCAGGAATATCAGGTCCCCGATCAACAGCAGCATGACCAGGCGTAGGACCATGGACAAGATCAGGGTCTTGACGATGCCAGGCCATTCCCCCACCTGCGTACCAACGATCGCCCTGGAGATGGACATCTCCCAGACCCCCACGACGGTGTAGAGGAGCATGAACACGATGCCGGTGATCGCGTTCAGTGTCTGGAAGGCGAAAATGGCCATGACGGGGGATATGATCAGTATGAGGCCGGCGAAGATCGTGCCAACCGACGGCAATAGCAGAATTGGCTTTTTAACGTTCAAACGACACACCTCGCTCGGCACCCAAGTGCTAACTCATAAAATATTATGAAGATAAGAGGTTTATGGGTCAGAGCTGGATCTCTATGCCCAACTTGTCGGTCAGCTCTTTATAGCGGTTCCTGATGGTGACCTCCGTCACCCCGGCGATGTCCGCCACCTCCCGCTGAGTGCGTCGTTCGTTGCACAGGATGCTGGCGATGTAGATGGCCGCCGCGGCCACACCCGTAGGGCCGCGACCGGAGGTCAGCTCCTTCTTGTTGGCGTCCTTGAGTATGTCCGCGGCCTTGGCCTGCACCTCCCCGCTGAGCTTCAGCTCCGAGCAGAACCTCTGCACATAGTCCTGGGGCTTGGTGGGCATGAGCTTGAGGGAGAGCTCCCTGGTCATGAAGCGATAGGTACGCCCGATCTCCTTACGGCCGACCCGGCTGGAGCCGGCCACCTCGTCAAGCGTCCTCGGTACGTTGCACTGGCGGCAGGCCGCGTACAGCGAAGCGGCCACCACTCCCTCGATGCTCCTTCCACGGATAAGATTCTTGTTGACCGCCTTGCGATAGACCATGGCCGCCGTCTCGCGAACATTGCGGGGCAGCCCCATGGCCGAGGCCATACGGTCCAGCTCGCTCAGGGCGAAGGCCAAGTTGCGCTCTGTGGCGTTGGAGACGCGTATGCGCCGCTGCCACTTCCTCAGGCGGTAGAGCTGCGCGCGGTTCCGGGTGGGGATGCTCTTGCCATAGGAATCCTTGTTCTTCCAGGATATCTCGGTGGAAAGTCCCTTGTCGTGGATGGTGTAGGTCATGGGGGCACCGGTCCTGGCCCTCTTTTCCCCTTGCTCCACATCAAAGGCCCTCCACTCCGGGCCCAGGTCTATGAACTGGTCGTCGATCACCAATCCGCACTCTTCGCAGATCAGCTCGCCCCTCTCATAGTCCCTGACCAGATGCCCGCTCTTGCACTCCGGGCACCGGGTTATCTCCTCTGCCCCTTCTTTTTTCTTTTCCATGGTCATCGACCCCGTTAATGTAGACCTGCTTTCCAGTTACGGATAACAGGCCGGCGTCCCCGGTAGGTTCAACGGTCACATAAGGTGAGCCCACTGGCCCAAAGATACGGACAACGTGTCCGATCAATCTCTTGCGATTGTCCCAGACCTTGTCGCGGAGCTTGGGGGTGAGGGCCGCGCGGACCACCAGCTTGCCGTCCACGGTCACTTCCTGCACGTTCCCAAGAAATTGCATGGTTCACCATGTTCACCGTTTATTAACCGATGTTGAGAAATAGGATTATGAATATAGTATAAAAGCATTACGCAAAGGTATATTTAATCGACCGCTCAAGAGTTATAACCTTTGTTAAAACAGGCCTTTGTAGGATTATTTAACCCTATCATAAGGACCAAAGTTCGTTATACTGATACGTATTGGCATACAATTTATGTCAGAGCATGCTTTGTACCGCATATGCAGATTTCCGAGGATCATCCCAGATACCGCTCGCTGGTCACAAGGGAGCGCCTGTCCGCCCTGGTGGCCGAGGGGATAGTCTCCATCACCGGACTGATCGCCCACGGTCGAGGAGAGGCCTTCGATTATCTGTTAGGGGAGGGGACCCTTCCCGAGGCGGAGGCGGCGGAGGCCGCCGCCGCGGCGTTGCTGCTGCTGGCCCAGAAACCGGTCATCACCGTGAACGGGAACGTGGCCGCCCTGGCGGCCAGGGAGCTGGGGGAACTGTCCCGTGTTACCGGAGCCCCTTTGGAGGTGAACCTGTTCCACCGAAGCGACGATAGGATGGAGAGGGTGTGCTCGTTCGTGGAACGGCAGAGCGGCCAGAAGGTGCTCGGACGGGATCAGGACGGCATCCTAGGAGGCATATCCTCCGA
>CAZXTA010000091.1:0-6972 GCA_964642865.1 uncultured Methanomassiliicoccus sp.
TTGGCCAATGGGCTCATAAGGTTCTCGGAGGCTATCATCGGCAGCGATTCCTCGAACCACTTATTGTGCTTCTGCACCTGGTCCCGTATCCAGTACGCGTCCTCTTTCATGGGGTCACTTGAACCCTCATAAATAGACGATATTAAAAATGTTGGCCTCCTCGATTTTTCCGGTCCTTGGTCGATCTTCCAATCATTTAATAGCTGGCACACCTTGCCTGAGTTGGAACGGTATGATCGAGACGGAGCAACTGGTGGCCGAGAAGGTAGAGCTGTGGAAGAACAGATTGCTGGACGTTTCCAACCGTAACCCCCTTATCAGGTTCCGCAAGCATAAGGCCTCCACCCTGACCATAGCGCTGCCCGATCCCGTCACCCTCTACCGCGATCTGGAACAGGGCCGGGAGTACACCGTCGCGACAGACCCGCAGGTCCAGGCCGACATGGCAGGCACCAGGTTGCTGGTCACCGCCCACACCCCCGAACAGTCCGCGGAGAAGGTGCTGTACAACCTGAGGAGCAGGTCCCGTACCTACCGGACCGACCACGGGGTGGGGATACTGTTCGTGGCCCTCGGCTCATTGATGTGGAAAGAGGATGGGTGCCAGGACCTAAACGAGTCGCCGCTGTTCATGGTGCCGGTCGGCCTGGAACGGCAGAACTCCTTCTCCCCATATCGTCTGGTCCCGGTCGACGAGGATGCGGTGTTCAATCCCAGCCTGCGTAAGAGGCTGGAGATGGACTACCGTCTGAAGCTGCCGGACTTCGACCTGAACGACGGCTTCGATCTGTCTTCCGCCCTGGAGACCTTGCGTTCCTCCCTTCCCCCCAGCTCCGGATGGCAGGTCACCGCCGCCTCCTACCTGGGGTTGTTCCACTTCTCCAAGCTGCTGATGTACGCCGACCTAGACAATGGGATTGCCGACCTGACCTCCTCACCGGTGATCCGCGCCCTGGCCGGTGACCCGTCGGCCTTGCCTGCCGAGCCTTCCGACCTGCCCGTCCCGCAGGATTACGACGTCAGGCTGCGTCCTGAGGATTCCTTCCAGGTCCTGGACGCCGATTCCAGCCAGCAGGAGGCCATCCAGACGGCTTTGGCTGGGGTCAGTTTCGTGCTGCAAGGACCGCCTGGCACTGGCAAGAGCCAGACCATCACCAACATGATGACTGAACTGATGGCCCATGGCAGGAGAGTCCTTTTCGTCTCACAGAAGATGGCCGCCTTGGACGTGGTCAAGGGGAACCTGGTCAAGTGCGGACTGGGCGACCGCTGCCTGGAACTGCACGACCCCAAGCGTAACCGGGCTGAAATCGTAAAGGAGATAGCAGCCTCGCTGGAGAACTCCGTCGTGGTCCAAACTCCGCCCGAGGTCAGGGACCTGGCCGCGGTGCGCCAGGAGCTGGCCGATTACGTTCGAGCGTTGCATGCCCCCCGTGGGCGGCTGCAGGGGATGAACGCATTCCGCATGATCGGATCGTACTCCTCGTTCTTCCACGTCCCGGACATGAAATTCCGTATCCCGGCCGTGCTGGAGGTGGACGACGAGCGCTTGAGCAGGATGGAGGGGGCCGTGCATCGCCTCTCCCAGATGGTCGGTGCGTTCTACGACGCTTCCCACCCGTGGTCAGGAGCGGTGGTCTCGGAATGGAGCGATCGGCTGCAGGCCAAGGTCCAGGAGGAGTTGTGGTCGGCCATCGAGGCCCGCGACAAGCTCACGAACGTTCTGCCCTCCGTGGTCAAGACCTTGGACCTGGACGTTCCGAAGGCCCTGCCAGACATCCGTCGGATTCGCCAGCTGTACCGAGACCTGACCGAGCGGCTCACGGTCCGCCGGGAATGGCTGGAAGGAGACCTCGACCTGCTCGCCCGGATGGCCGAGGAGGGTCTGGCGTCCCACCAGGATGTCATGGAACATGAAAATGGGCTCCTGGGCATGGGTTCCAGGGACATACTGGACATTGACGGGAAGACCTTCAAGTACCGCTTCGAGGTGGAGTATTCTGGTGGACTGCGCGTGCTCAAGGGCGGCTTTCGCCGGGACATGAAGATACTGCAGGGCATCTCTGGACGCCAAATGACGTATCCGGAAGCGAGGCATATGGTCGGCGCCGTGTATCGCTACCAGCAGGCCCTGGCGAACTGGAAGGTCAAACGTGACGGCCTGCTGACCGCCTTAAAAGGTTCCTTCGGCGGCGAGGGAGCCGAGATGCAGGGTCTGGTGGACCGGCTCAACTGGACCCGGAATTTCCGTTCCGCACACGCGGTGCTCATGAACGGGACGGTGCTGGACGCGCTGACCTCCGAGACCGTTCCGCAGGTGGTGGTGGACACCTCGGCGGAGCTCGAGCTCTGTCTGGACCGCTTCGATTCCGCCCTGAGCGTGCTGTCCGCCCGCTTCGTCCCCGACCACCGTTCGAATGGAAGACCGTTGCGGGACGCGACGCTAGGGGACATCACGGCCTGGACCGACCTAGCCTGGGACCAGCGGTACCGCTATCAGGAATGGCTGGACCTGGCATCCTTGATCGGTGGAATGGAGGGATTGGGACTTTCCGATTTCATAAGGGAGCTGCGGGACAAGCGCGTCCAGGCGCAGGATATGCTGCCCTCCTTCCAGAGAAGGTTCCGCCGGCTGTGGACGGAGGAGGCCCTGGCCTCTGAGCCGGCGCTGCACCGCTTCCGCCGGGACCATCAGATGGGGCTGATCGAACGGTTCAACGAGCTGGACCGACTTTACGTCGAGAGGAGCAGGCAGCGGGTCCAGGTGCGCCTGGAGGAGAACCTCCTGAGGCGAAGGACCGGCCCGGATATGACCGTTCTGCAGAGGCAGGAGCGGGAGATCGCCCGCCTGTCCAAGCTGAAAAGGCAGCGGAAGGCGGTGCGGACCATGCTAAATGAATGCTGGGACCTCATTGGCCTGGTCAAGCCGTGCATACTCATGAGCCCCCTCTCCGTGAGCCAGTTCCTAGACCGGGAGCGGACCAGGTTCGACGTGGTGATCTTCGACGAGGCCTCGCAGATCTGCCCGGAGGACGCCATTGGTTCAATTGCCAGGGGGAAGCAGGTCATCGTGGTGGGAGATAGTAAGCAGATGCCCCCCACCTCCTTCTTCGCTCTCTCCGCCGAGGAAGAGGACGAGGAGCCTGACCTGGAGAGCATATTGGATGAATGTGAAACGTGCGGAATGCCCCGCCGCATGTTGATGTGGCATTACCGGTCAAGGGACGAATCGCTCATCGCTTTCTCCAACCATCAGTTCTACGGTGGCCGGCTGAACACCTTCCCCAGTCCCCTTTTCGGCAGGGAGGGGTACGGCGTCCGTCAGGTGCTGGTGCCCAACGGGGTCTTCGACCGGGGCAGGAGCAGGACCAACCGGGAAGAGGCACTGGTCGTGGCCAGGATGGTCCAGGAGCACTACGCCCGCCGGGACGGGCGTTCACTAGGGGTCATCGCCTTCTCCGAGGCCCAGATGGAGGCCGTGGACCAAGCCCTCGACGAGCTGCGCCGGAAGGACCGGGAACTGGACGAGGTGCTGGTCTCCGAAGAGGGGGAGCCGTTCCTGCTCTACAACCTGGAGAACGTGCAGGGGCACGAGCGTGACCGCATCATACTCAGTGTCGGCTACGGGAGGGACGAGAACGGCAAGTTCCTACTGAACCTGGGGCCGCTGAACAAGGACGGTGGGGAACGTCGGTTGAACGTGGCGATCACACGGGCCAGGCGGTCCCTGGACATCGTTTCCTCCGTCCGGTCCGAGGACATGGACCTAAAGGGGTCGAAGAGTAATGGGGCCCGCCTGTTGAAGGAGTACCTGGCCTTCGCCGAGGCCGGCGGGGACCGCCGGGCGCTGCCGCTGCCGGCCGGAAAAGGATGGGAGGAGAGCTCGCCCTTCGAGGAGCAACTTATGAAGATGTTGGAGGCCCGAGGCCATCGGGTCAGAAGGGACGTGGGAACGTCCGATTACCGGGTGGACCTGGCTGTAGAGGACCCGCGGGAGCCGGGGCGCTTCCTGCTGGGCATCGAATGTGACGGGGCGCATTATCTGTCCGGTAGGACGGTGAGGGACCGGGAGCGCATCCGGCAGAGGCAGCTGGAGAGTCTGGGATGGAAGCTGCACCGGGTGTGGAGCGTGGAATGGTTTCGCAATCCCCAGGGCGAGCTGGAGAGGATCGAGGAGGCCCTGCGTTCTCTGAACATCACCTAGAAGCAGATGCGCGATTTGAACTCCTTGATGGCGGCGACCGGTGCGGGGTCCACGCCTTTCAGCACCGCCAGGTAGTAGCTGACCATGTCGCCTAGGACGACCCCTTGGAGCATGTTGTCCAGGACGCTGTCCCCGGGCAACTGCACCATGAGGGGGTCAAGCCCCCGTTCGTTGAACATCTGCAGGGTCACTTCGGTCATCTTCCGCATCGTGGGGTGCAGGTCGCTAGGCAGCAGGAACACCGGTCGGCAGGAGCATCCCCTCCCCCCCTCCAACCAACCGACCAACTGGTTGTGGTTCAGCTCCGGTATCTCCCCGCAGAAGGCCACCGCCTTGGAGTTCTCGTTGATCTGGTTCTGCCAGCGCAGGGCCACCGACCTCACGTTCCGGGGAGCGTAGATGGCCGCCACCCCCTCACGCAAGGCCAGGGCGATCTTCTTGGCCTGGTTATGGTTGGCCGGCTCCTCCGCCGCCAGCCCCTGCAGGTAAGAGCGTAGGTCGGGCACTGCCGCCAGTATATCACGGTGCAGATGGCACAGCCCGGCCTTCTGCAAGGCCAGGGCCGATGCCCCCAGCAGATATCCCAGCGAGGCCCGGGGCTGGTTGCCCCCAGGGACCTTCAGCAGGGGTTGCGAATTCTTTAATGCTAGCCTCTCCAGCTCTCCCCCGGAGGTGATGACCATTACGCGGCATCCCCGGCGCATGGCGTCCTCGTAGAGGCTTAGGCTCTCCGCGGTGTTGCCTGAATAGCTGATCGCCAAGGCCAGGGTGCTGGCGTCGGCGAATCCCGGCAGGGTCACGCTGCGGGAGGTGATGATGGGGTTCTTGCAAGTGGGGGTCAGAAGGTCGGTTATGATGTCCCCGGCGATGGCCGAGCCGCCGATGCCGCAGATGACCACGTTGCCGACCCCTGAGAACTCTTCCATCTGCAGACCACGGCCCCATTCCAGCTGGTCCGGGAAGGAGGTGATCTGGGACATCATGTCCGAGGGGTCACAGGTCTTCATGACCGTCAGATCGTCCAGTCTTCTAACCATTCATACGAGTAATGGACAGCGTATATATGATTTTGACCCATTCATCATCTGGATCTTTTATGTACCAATATGGTTGTAGAAACGCAAAAAATATACAACTACCCCCTGCTTGGAGAGGCCATCATGAGCGATGAAGAGATCTTGAGAGCGCTTAAGGACATCCGCGAGGGGAAGATGGTCCTCATCTTCGACGCCGATGACCGGGAGATGGAGACGGACATGACCATCGCCTCCCAGTTCGTGACCCCCGCCTCCATAAGGGAGATGCGCAAGAACGCCGGTGGGCTCATCTGCACCACCGCGCACAACGACATATGCGGCAAGCTGGACATGCCCTTTTTGGTAGACGTGCTGGCCTGCAATCACGACCAGCACCCGGTCCTGCAGAACCTGACCCCCAACGACATTCCCTACGACACCAAGTCGGCATTCTCCATCACCATCAATCACCGCAGGACCTTCACCGGCATCACCGACAAGGACAGGGCGCTGACGGTCTCGGAGTTCGCCAAGCTGGCCAAGAGCTCCTACTCCCTGAGCGAGGAGGAGGCTCGGGTGGAGTTCGGGAAGCATTTCCGCTCCCCCGGTCACATCCACCTGCTCAATTCCACGCCTAAACTGTTGAGCGATCGGAAGGGACACACCGAGCTGGCCACGGCCATGATGGTGCTAGCAGGGGTGACGCCGAGCGCCACAATCTGCGAGATGATGGGCGACGATGGGAACGCCCTCAGCAAAGAAAAGGCTAAAAGGTACGCGGACCGTTTTGACCTTTGCTTCCTGGAAGGAAAGGACATCATCGACTTCTGGAAGAGGGGCGGTAACGGAAAATGACCCGGGTCATGGCCAGCGGAGTGTTCGACATCCTGCATCCGGGCCACCTGCGCTATCTGCAGGAGGCCAAGGACCTGGGGGACGAGCTTGTGGTGGTCGTCGCCATCGACGCGACCGTGCGGCGCAGGAAGCACGAGCCGATCACCCCGGAGAACATGCGCCTGGAGCTGGTCTCCGCGCTGAAGATGGTGGACAAGGCCGTGCTGGGCAGCGATGGGGACATGTTCGGGGTGGTGGAGCGAATACGTCCGGACATCATCGCCCTGGGATACGACCAGGATTTCGACGAGAGCAGGATCGAGGACACACTGGCCAAAAGGGGCATCAAGGTCAGGGTGGTCCGGCTATCCAAGCACGGCGAGGATTTGAACGGTACGCGAAAGATCATCGGGAAGATAATCGACTGGTATTCGGCGAACAAGTCGGTAGTTAAGGGGGACTGATGAGGACCATCGGCATCGTGGACACCACCTTCGCCCGCACGGACATGGGGGCGGCGGCCATCGACGAGCTGAAGAGCTACGGCACCGGGTACAAGGTCATCAGGCGCACCGTGCCCGGGATAAAGGACCTTCCGGTCGCGGCCAAGAAGCTGCTTGACGAGGGCTGTGATATCGTCATTGCAATGGGCATGCCTGGGAGCAAGCCGACAGACAAGATGTGCGCGCACGAGGCGTCGACGGGTATCATAGCCGCGCAGCTCATGACGAACAAGCACATCATCGAGGTCTTCGTGCACGAGGACGAGGCGGAGGAGGGCAAGCTGGCCTGGCTCATGGAGCGACGAGCGAGGGAGCACGCCCGCAACGCCTACGACATGATATTCAAACCTGAACGGCTGATCAAGAACGCCGGACGGGGATTGCGCCAGGGCTACGAGGACGTGGGCCCGGTAAG
>CAZXTA010000092.1:0-6960 GCA_964642865.1 uncultured Methanomassiliicoccus sp.
CCCAACCTGCCCATGGTCCTGATCGTCACCGCCGTGGTGGTCCTGTCCTCATTGCTGATAGGCAGGGTCTTCTGCGGGCACGTGTGCCCACCGGGCGCAGTACAGGAGCTGGCCTATCTGGTACCACTGAAGAAGATCAGACTGTCCAGCTCAATGACCACCAGGGTACGCTGGGTCATGTTCGTGATCATCCTGGCCGGGTCGATGGCCCTATCGGTCAATCTCACCAAGGTGCTAGGCCTGCACGACCTGTTCACCTTGACGTTGACACCCGCGTTCGTGGTCTTCCTGGTCATTATCCTGACCTCCATGGTCGTATACCGTCCATTCTGTCGTCTGTTCTGTCCCTTCGGGGCGCTGTCCTCGCTATTCTCGGGCAGAAGCCTTCTGGGCGTGCGGAGGAAGGACGGTTGCGTGGAATGCGGACGTTGCGAGAAGGTTTGTCCGGCCCAGGTCCTGACAGAAAGGAGCGGAGCGGAATGCTATCTATGCGGCAGGTGCATAGACACCTGTCATAAGGATTCTTTATCATATTCCAAAGGAGGGCAAGGTAAATGAAGACAACCAAGTACACAGAATTTCTGGAAGGCGGCACACCTCACCGGGTGAATGTGCGCATGATCTTCGACCGAGATCACGGCCAGGCGGCGATCATCACCTTTAAGCCGGCCGAGTCGACCAAGGTCCTATGATCGGGAGGGATTGATATGGTCATGGAAACGATGGATCCAGATGGGGTGAAAAATGATGACCTCAGGGGCAAGGTAATGACGGCCAAGGACCTAGTGGCCTACCAGGACGGGGCGGTGGTCAGCCGTACTCTAATAAATAAGAACGTAGGCACAGTCACCATCTTCTCTTTCGACCAGGGGCAGGGGCTCAGCGAACATACCGCCCCCTTCGATGCCATGGTGGAGATACTGGACGGAGAGGTTGAGATAACAATATCGGGCAAGAAGCAGCTGGTGAGGACGGGGGAGGTCCTCATCATCCCGGCGAATCAGCCGCACACTCTCTACGGGGTCAAGGCCTTCAAGATGCTGCTCATAATGATAAGAGCCTGAGCGGGGCCTTCTCAGTGAGGAGAACACCCGCGATCCACTTTCTTTTTATCCACGTTGCTCTGTCGCCAGGCGCTCCTTTTTCATAGTCCATAATGTCCAATTCCCGCGGACCTTTATTATCCCCTCCGAGAATAGTATTTCGATGAGGAAGGGAACCTCGAGGGTTCTGGCGATCGCTGCGTCCATCGTGGCCGTTCTATTCATAGGTCTGGTGCTGGGCCAGGCCCTCTTCCCCTCTAACGAATACCCGTCCAGGACCAGGGAAGAGGCCATTCCGCTGGGGGCGACGAAGATGCTACCAGCAGACGACCTCTATCCGCCCATACTGCATCTCGATCTGTGGTATGACCCAGTACCCCTGGCCGGTCCCATAAACACCGCCGGGGCAGAGGATTCCGCGTTCATCACCTCGGACGGTAAGACCATGTACTTCTTCTTCACCCCGGACGCCCAGGTCCCGGCCAATGAGCAGCTCACGGACCAGGTCACAGGCATCTGGCGCTCGGATTGGAACGGCACCGCATGGAGCGAGCCCCAGAGGGTGTGGTTGCAATCGCCCAACAAGTTGGCGTTGGACGGTGCGGCCTTCGTTTTGAACGACAAGATGTGGTTTGCCTCGGCCCGCGAAGGACACGTGGACATGAGTCTATTCATCGCTACGTACAAGAACGGCCGTTGGGGGGAATGGACCTACGCTGGTGATCTCCTGAACAAGGAGTATCAGGTCGGAGAGATGCATCTCAGCCAGGGCGGAAAACAGCTCTATTTCCATTCCGGACGCCCGGGGGGATCGGGAGGGTACGACATATGGGTGTCCAGCCACGAAGATGGTGAATGGCAGGAACCGGTGAACCTGTGGGCAGTGAATTCGGCAGAGAGCGAAGGATGGCCATTCCTCAGTCAGGATGGTAAGGAGCTGTGGTTCACCAGGGTCTACATGGGATCACCGGCGGTGTGGCGCTCCTTGAAGGTGGGCGGGGAATGGACCGGACCGGAGCTGGTCCTTTCCTCCTTCGCGGCCGAGCCTACCATGGACCAGGAGAGGAACCTATACTTCATCCACCACTTTTTAAAGGACGGCGTCATGATCGAGGCGGACGTCTACGTCTGTTACAGGTAATAAGATGGATCGAGCACGGACGCACCCCCTTAAGAAAGCGTGACGGTGTCAGGGTCCAGAGATTATCATAAGCGCCGTCGAGCGGGATCGAACCGCTGACCTTGTGATTAACAGTCACACGCTCTACCGACTGAGCTACGACGGCCTGATGTGGGTCGTAAAATAGGGGTCAGGTATTAATCCTTTGCGTTTTTCTTGGATTCCTCTTCCAGATGCTCCTTCAGCTTGCCCACGGTGCCCTCCATCCGCTCTAGGATGGACACCACCCTCTCGTAGAATTCGGAGAGCTTTTCGGTGGTCACGGCGCCCTCGGGCGAAGGGTTGATCAACCCTTCCTGCTCTAGGATGCGCAAGGAATATCTCACCTTGTGCTGTGGGATCTCCAGCAGTTCTGCCAGGCGTATGATGCCGATGGGCTCGTGACTCTTGATGGCGTTCAACATGATCACATGCCTCTCTAAGAGCTCAACCTCGGCCTCGATCTTGCTGGTAAGAACGCTGTGTCCCTTCATGTCGGCAACTTCCAGATTACGATATACACGTGATAACATTGAGTATAGTTAAATTCGTCTCCCCTCGCTTGGCCCTTTGGAACGCATTCCTAGCTCGCACAGGTTAAATAATCCCCTTTTCATGGTTACCCGCATGCCAGCCATCTTGGTGGAAGGATTGACCAAGAAGTACGGGGACTTCATGGCCCTGGACCAGGCCACCTTCGAGGTTGAGGAAGGGGTATTCTTCGGCTGCTTTGGGCCCAACGGGGCGGGCAAGTCTACGCTGCTCAAGATACTGACCGGACAGATACCGCCGTCGGCTGGCCGAGCGGATGTGCTGGGGCTAGACCCCCTCACACAGGCCATGGAGATCAAGCGGCGGGTGGGCATCGTTCCGGAAGTTGAAAGTCCCCCGTCCTACCTCACCGCCTCGGAGTTCCTGAGGTTTGCCGGCGATCTGCACCAATTGCAGTCCCTTGACGGAAAGATAGAGCGCTGGCTGAACTTCTTCGATCTCAAGGCCGCTGAGGGCACACTGTGCCGGGACCTGTCCAAGGGCATGAGGCAGAAGGTCATGTTGGCCGCTGCCTTCCTGCACGAGCCGAGGCTGCTCTTCCTGGACGAGCCCTTCATCAACCTAGACCCCATCTATCAGCGTAAGCTGCGGGATTACCTTCTAAAACTGAGGGACGAAGGCCGTACGGTTTTCCTGTGCTCGCACATCTTGGACATGGCACAGCGCATCGTGCAGGAGATGATCATTTTGGACCACGGGAAGGTCGTCCTACGTGACCGGGTCTCGAACGTACTGGTGGGCGGAGAGGACCTAGAGACGCTCTTCCTGCGATTGGTGGGCGGGGGAAATGGCCTCGCTCCTTAGGCTCATGCTGCGGGAGGAGTACCGTATGCACCTGAGGTACTCCTCGCGACACATGTTCCTGTCCCTGCCACTGTACATATTCTTCTTCAGCGCGCTGTTCACCTATGGCCTGGAAACCCTGTCAGGGGAAATGCGCCTGGTGGACATGGTCACCCTGTCCTATGGAGGTGTGTTCATCTACGGGATCAGCGTAGGAGCCTTCGGCCTTCTGGGGCGAACGTACCTGGAGCGCCGATACGGCAAGGACAACTTCATGATCAGTATGCCCTTCATTCTCCCGTTCTCCTTCCGCCGCGCCTTCCTTGGCATGTACCTACGGGACGCTATATTTTACACCGCGCTCATGCTGCTACCTGCCCTGGGAGGCTTGGTCTTGGGCGCATTCCTGGCCAATTATTCGCTGCTCTCCGTCCTGCTCATCTTCGCGGGGCTATTGCTGACCTTCCTGTACGGCATGGCCCTCAGCTTCTTCGTCTCAGTGCTCTATGTGATCGACCGCCGCCTGTTCCTGCTGGCGGTCGGAGGTCTCATCGCCCTCATGGCCGGTTACGGGTTGACCCAGAGCTACGGGCTGGAAATGATCGTGCCCGGGCTGGGGTATCAACTGAGGGCACCACCATTCCCGGCCCAATGGTCCGGTGCAGCGGTATACCTGGGGGCGTCCTCCCTCCTCACCATGACCTTCCTCTACCTGGCTGTGTCCCTGGCGCGCCCGGACCAGCACGTTTCCGCGACCAGGCACAAGGGGATGTACCTGGACCACTTGAGGCGCTTCTCCTTCCTACACTCCCCGGCCCTGCTGGCCAAGGAGTTAGTGGATGTACGGCGCTCCGGCCTGGTGACCAAGATGTTCTTCGCCTACGTGGTGCCGCTGGTCTTCCTAAGCTTCACCACCTGGTACATCAATCACGGTCTGAACATACCGGTGGGCTTCAACGCTGTGTTCTACGGGGCCATGGTGGGCTTCTTCGGAGTACTGCTCTACACCTGGATGACCAACACCGATCTGAACGATTACTACGAGACGCTGCCGGTCCGCGTGCCCCAGGTCATCAGGACCAAACTGGCGGCCTTCTTCCTGCTGACCACAGGGGTCTCCACTCTCTTTGTCATCACCATTTCAATACTGAACGACGAGTGGCAGCTGCTGTGGCTGGCCCTGATCGTCCTATACTGCACCTCGGCCTACATGATCCTGGCCACGGCGTACCTCACCGGCCTGAACGCCAACTCCTTCTTCTTCAACCCCACCATACTGACCAAGTTCACCGTCATATCCCTGCTGCCAGACCTGCTGCTGACCATCCTGTCCTTCAGCCTGCAGAGCGGCGCCCAGTGGGCCACCACCGGCATCCTAGGGGTCTGCGGGGTGCTGGTCCTGTTCAGTCTGTACTTCCTCAGGGGCATAGGGAGAAAATGGGGGACGGCCAGCTTCATCTGAGCAATTGATTTATCTAACGGTCCCCATAACCGGGCATGGACTGGCAAATGGTCCGACGGTTGGTGCACACTTGCGCTCCGCTGTTCTGTATCTACTACTTCTTGCCAGATCCTGTACTGCTTGGGATATCCAGAGCAGACGGTGTCCTCATCATCATGCTCTTAGCCCTGGGCTTTGAGGCCCTAAGGCTCATCTTCCGCATCAAGGTGCCAGGCATGCGCAACTACGAGTTCGATCGCCCCTCCGCGGCCGCCTACACCGCGGTTGGACTGACCACCGCCTTTCTGTTCTTTCCCTTGGAGCTAACCCTGCCGGTGCTCATGGGCATGGGCTGGGTGGACCCGTTGATCGGTGAACTGCGCAAGAACGGCAACAAGATGAACCCCATCCTGCCAATAGTGGCCTACTTCCTCATCATGCTGCTCGGTCTGGGGTACTTCTACGGGCTGACCTTCCCGGTACTGCTGTCCGCCACGCTCCTAGCCCCCATCGCCGTGCTCCTAGAGGCTCGCCGCCTTTACTTTCTGGACGACGACATCGTGCTGATAATGGTGCCCCTGATTTTACTGGGGATAATATTCGGCCAGCTTCCCTTCTGAATCGTAAAAAGATCATGATAAGGGAAGACAGGTCGTAGGCCTCTAATTGCCCAGAATTCCCTTGCGCTTGCTGAAGGTAGTTATACCCTTCTCAATGGTCTGGGTAGGCCCCTTGTGGCAGTTCTCAGCCGCGTCAAGGGTGCTGTGGACCTTGTTGCACACCAGGCACTGGTAAACCAACTTGGACATGGGGAAAAGGAATCGAAAGGAGACATATAATGTTATTCCCAACCCTAGGCGCATCGAAGGCGGGTTCCTGCAGGTGCAGGTTGTACGCTGACCACAAGGTCCATTGCGGTAAATTAAGCATTGTGACGACTATCGTAGCCCTTGAACCTCAAGCTCGGGTGAATACGTAGGGTTTTTATTTTCTAACGTCAATCAGTGAATATATGAATAAAATCAAGGTCATCAGCGAACCCTCGGAATTGGTCTCAATGTTAAGGGCGGTTGATACCCCGGTCAAAAGGGATGTCCTGAAGGAAGTGACTTTGGAATGGCGCACCACCAAGGACATCATAGAAAAGTACGGATCGGAGGGCAAGGAGGCCTTAAGATTTTTCGAGAAGATGAAGCTGGTGGAGACCAGATGGCAGCCCTCTGGGGGGGATCGTCCCGAGAAGGCTTATCATACCTATTACAACTCCTTCCACATCAACGCTTCTTGGCCGGTCTACGAGATCTCAGACGTTCTTTATGCGGCGATGATGCCCGAGGATGAGTTCGAGGAGATCGAGGAGAACATCATGGAGCAGGTGGGCAAGGACGGCCGTTTCGCAGGGGACGTGGCCGAGAATTTGGGACTCACTGCCACTATGCTCAAGAGCCTGGTCAAACGCTCGGTGAAGATGGACTACCGAGGTCACCGCCTGGAATGGGTGAAGGAGTAAAGTGCCCAACATAACCGTGCTTCGGCTGGGGCACCGGCCAGAGAGGGACAAGCGCATCACCACCCACGTTGCGCTCACCGCCCGCGCCTTCGGTGCCAGCGGCATCATCGTTTCCACCAAGGACCCCGGCCTGGAAAAGAGCGTGAAGGACGTGGTCAAGCGCTTCGGAGGGAACTTCACCATCACCAGCGGGGTCAACTGGCGTCACTACCTGCAGGAGTTCCAGGGAACGGTGGTCCATCTGACCATGTACGGCCTGCCGGTGAACGAGATGGCGTCCCAGGTCCCGGACGGCGAGGTGCTCATAGTTGTCGGCGCGGAGAAGGTGCCTCCGGAGGTCTATCAGCGGGCCGACCTGAACGTAGCGGTGGGAAATCAGCCACATTCCGAGGTGGCCGCCTTGGCAATCCTGCTGGACCGCATCTTCCAGAGCAGGGAGCTGCAACGGGAATACCAAGGGGCGCAGATCAAG
>CAZXTA010000093.1:0-6893 GCA_964642865.1 uncultured Methanomassiliicoccus sp.
GGGGGAGCTGGACGTGGGCGTCTCGTTCTTCATGATGTCCTTCTTCACCTACTACGTGATCGTTCAACGGTGGTCCTGGGAGATGTTGGTCATAGCGCTCATCGTCGGCCTCTCGGTCATGCTCATGCGCTTCGTGGACCAGATGTCCGGGTACGAGGCGCACGTTAAGGGAGGGGAGAAGGATTGGTGTGTCCGTCTGGGGCTGGAGAGGGCGGTGGGCGCCGTGGGGGTGCTGCTGGTGGTGCTGTACGCCCTGTGCCTGACGCTGATCTACTTCCACCCGCTGTATGCCCTTCTGCTGCTGACCGTGCCGCTGAGCCGGGGATTGATGAGGATGCTGCGGGACAGGGATGACAAACTGCGCTTCATCCGCCCCGCCCCGCAGATGTTCAAGATGGCCCTGGGCAATCAATCGCTCGTGATCATTTCGTTGATATTGCAAAGCGTCCTGCCATGGACCATATGGTAGAGAGGCTTCCCCTGGTCACCAGGGAGTACTCGCGCACCGCGTTGAAGCCGCACTTCTTGCAGGACTCACCCCTCATCGGGCAGCCGTAGCACTTGCTGCGGTCGGGCATCACGAACTCCGATGCCCAGAAGGGGCACCTTTCCGAGTAGTCCTCCATGAGCAGCTCCTTGAGCGCCTTGCGGGAGTTCAGGATGGGATACCCTTCCTTCTTGAGCTTCAGGACCTCTTCCACCGCCTCGCGCTTCTCCCTTAGGGTCAGGGTCTTGGACTCCGGTGGAGGGGTCAGGAAGTTGATCATCAGCCCGTTGATGCGCTGGTTATCCTTCACGATCTGGGCCGTCTCCCTGATCAGGTGCTTGTTGTCCGGCATGACCACCATGTTGGCGAACACGTTCGGATGGTCCACTCTCTCCAGGTTCTCCATCATCCTGTCGAAGGTCCCTTCGCACCTGATCCTGTCGTGCACTTCCTTCGGGCCGTCGAGAGAAACGGATATCACGTCGCTCTCCAGGTAGAACACGTTCGTCCCGTTGGTGGTGTAGCCAGTGACGTAGTAGCCGATCTCCCGGCCGGCCTTGATGAGGTCCAGCAGGTCGCGTTCCCCGTCCTTCCATTGGGTGGGTTCGCCCCCCTCGAAGAAGAGCACCCGGGCCCCGCGGTCGAAGGAGGCCTGCATCTCCTCCAACGCCGCCTGGTAGGAGATCTTGTGCGGTTGGGGTATGAGATGCAGGTTCTCGGCGATGTTGCAATGCTGGCACTTGAGATTGCACTGGTAGGTGATGATCATGGTGTTGACCAGGGGCTTTTTCAAGCCCAGCAACCCCTTGAAGAACCATACCCCGTAGTAAGCGGTCTGGCCCAGCGTCTTGAACGCGCCCATGATAACCTCCATCTTGACCCCCATATTTCAATTGTGCCCGCCCGCAGGATTGATATGCGGTTCCACCAATGATAGTACATGGAGAAGTTGGACCTGCGCAAGATGCATCCGGAACTGTTCAAAGCCAAGGCGGAACCGGCGCTGTTGGAGGTGCCTGAGCTCAACTACCTGATGATCGACGGCCACGGGGACCCAGGCGGTGAGGATTTCCAGGCGTCCATTGGCGCCCTGTATCAGCTTTCCTACACTATGAAGTTCCAGTCCAAGGCCCGAGGCCAGGATTTCACGGTGATGGCCCTGGAAGGTGACTACCGCTGGCAGGAAGGGGCGATGGGCAGCATGGACTGGACCCTGATGACCATGCAGCCGGACCTCATCGGTCCAGTGGAGCTGGAGGAGGCGCTGCTTGCCGTAAGGAGGAAGAAAGGCGAGAACCCCTACCTGGCAAGAGCGAAGCTGCAGCGCGTCTGGTATGGGATGTGCGTCCACCTGCTGCACGTGGGACCATATGACCAGGAGAAGGCCAGCATCGACAAGATAGAGGCGTTCATGATCACCCGGGGCCTCAGGATGAACGGTGTCCATCACGAGATATACATAAGTGACCCCAACCGGGTCGCTCCGGAGAGATTGAAGACCATAATCAGGTACCCGGTCCGGGAGATCTTTCCGTAGGCTAGCGATGGCCAGTATAGATAAACATTAAATATCGAATAAATTGTTTTAAATCATACAATTTTCAAGGAGGACCTATACATGAGCTTCAAATTGGAAGTGATAGATAAGATAGCCGCCCTCATGACCGCGGCCTTCGGTTTGGTGGCAGCCCTGGCGTGGAACGAGACCATCAAATCGCTGATGAATGAAATTTTCGGGGACCAGAGCGCCCTGTTGGGACTTCTGATATACGCCATCCTCGTGACCATTATAGCCATCATAGCCATCATCCTGATAGCCAGGACCTACAACAAGGTGAAGGCCAAGGAAGAGGCGAATGTAAAAAAGGAGTAAGTATTTAGCGACGTCAAACCCTTTTCCTTTTTAATTCATTTTTCCATTCCACCCATCTTTCTCTGGTCGTACCAAAATAATCATTATCGACAGCGGCCTTCTGGAAAGCGTAACGGAGTGATCGTATGAAGGTCAAGGTCGGGATCAACGGTTACGGCACCATAGGCAAAAGGGTAACTTGGGCTGTGAACAAGCAGGACGACATGGAGGTGGTGGGGGTCACCAAGACCCGCCCCACCTATGAGGCGTTCACCGCCTTGCATGAGGGCTGTACGCTCTACGCTGCACGCTCGGAGGACGTGGACAATTTCGAGAAGGCCGGGATCAAGGTCAAAGGTACTCTCGAGGAACTGCTGACCAAGGTCGATGTTATGGTGGACTGCACCCCTGGCGGTATCGGCGAGAAGAACAAGACGCTTTACGAAAAGGCCGGTGTCAAATGCGTATTCCAAGGAGGGGAGAAGCACGAGGTGGCAGGGGTCTCCTTCAACGCCTTGGCCAATTACCACGAGGCCTGGGGCGCTCCATCCGTTCGGGTCGTCTCCTGCAATACGACCGGCCTGGTGCGCACGCTGTTCCCGTTGCAGCAGGCCTATGGCATACAGAAGGTCTTCGCTTCGCTGATCCGTCGCGGCGCCGACCCGGCGGACAGGAAGGGCGCGGCCCTCAACGCCATCGAACCCTCACTGAAGCTGCCTACCCACCACGGACCGGACGTCATGACCATCATGCACGGGATGGACATTCAGACCATGGCCGTGGTGACGCCGACCACCCTCATGCACCTGCACTGCGTGGTCGTCGACCTGAAGAGGAAGGTCAGCGAGAAGGATGTGCTCGAACTCTGGTCCTCCTCCCCCCGGGTCAGGCTGGTCTCCGGGAAGGAGGGGGTCAAGAACACCGGGCAGGTCATGGAACTGGCCAAGGACCTGGGCCGGCCGCGAGGGGACATGATGGACATCGTGGTGTGGAATGACGGCGTCAGGGTCGTCGATTCCACCCTGTACTATTACCAGGCCATCCATCAGGAGAGCGACGTGGTCCCGGAGAACGTGGACTGCATACGCTCTATGATGAAGCTGGAAAAGAACAACCTGGTCTCCATGGAGCGCACCGATCGGGCCATCGGGCTGCGCTGATCTCTTTCCGGGAGGCCTCTGGCCCCCCTACAATCCCTTCAGGGCCTTCTTTTCAAGGATGTAATTGGCCGCTAGGAGGAAACCGACGGTGAAGACCAGGAGCACCCCCACATCCAATACAAGTGGTAACTCCCCGTTGTTGTCTAGGGCATGATTCAATCCGTCCACCAGATAGGTCAAGGGAGATATCATGGTGACCATGCGGGCGGCCCCGGTCATCTCCGCCAGGGGGATGAATATCCCGCTTATGAAGATCAGGGGGAAGCGTACCAGGGAGGAGAGCATCATGATGTTGCTGGGCACCGGCCCCGCCGGGGAGGACAGCAAAACGCCCATGGCCGCGAAGCACAGGTTGCCTAGCACGAAGAGCATCGGCAATATCAATAATGTCGTGAGACCCAGCTCGAAGGGTGCAACGAAGCTTCCGGCAACGAACACGATGGTGCTGATGATCAGTCCGAATCCGGCTCCAGCGATAGTGTCCCCCAGGATCAGCAGCGGTATGCTGACGGGCAGGCTGAGCAGCCTCTCGAAGGTCCCGGCCTGCTTTTCCCAAGGGATGATGAGGGGTCCTACCGAGGATGCAGTGAAGAACAGTGTCATGGCCAGGAAGCCGGGGAAGTATGTGGCCAGGTCCAGCTGCCGGCCCATGAAGAAAGCGAAGAAGAGGAAGGTGGGCAGAATGAGACCGAAGATGAACACTGGGGCCTTCTTATAATATATCTTTATATCCTTGATCGCAGTGGCCAGCACTACCCTGGTCATGATGTTCGGGTTCAAGCGCCCATCTCCGTGATCTTGACGAACACGTCCTCCAGAGAGGGAGCCAGGGTGTTCAGCGAAATGATGGTCAGCCCTTTCTCCTCTTTGACCTCCACGATCCTCTTGATAACCTCGTCCGGATCGGAGGTGAAGAGGCGCATCTTGCTGCCCTTCTCCTCGATCCTGTTCACGTATCGGGAGGTGAAGGCGTCGCTTTCCACCGGCCGGTCGAAGGTGACCTCCACCGATCGCGCGCCCTCGATGGCAGCTCTCAGCCTCTCTGGGGTGTCCAGCGCGACCACCTTCCCCCGATTGATAATGCACACCTTATCGCAGAGCTGGTTGGCCTCCTCGATGTTATGGGTGGTCAGCACGATGGTGCTGCCCGCCTGGTTCATGCGGTTTACCCTCTCCACGATCATTCGCCTGCTTTGCACGTCGAGGCCCTCGGTGGGCTCGTCGAGGAAGAGCACCTTCGGCTCGTGAATGATGGCGCAACCGATGCTCACCCTCTGTTTCATCCCCTTTGAGAATCGTTTGATCGGCTCGTCCGCCCGCCCCCCTAGGCCCAGCTCTTCCAGCAGGGTGGATGCCCTTTCCATTCTGGTGCGGCGGGACAGCCCATAGAAGCGACCGAACAGCTCCAGGTTCTCCCGTGCGGTGAGGTCGAGATAGACGTTCCCCACCTCCGGTATGACCCCCAGGGAGGCCTTGGCCTGCAATGGGCCCCGGTCCATGTCTATCCCCATGATGCTCACCCTTCCGGCGTCGGGACCCAACACACCGGTGAGCATCCTTATGATGGTGGTCTTTCCGGCCCCGTTGGGCCCCAGCAGACCGAAGAACTGCCCCTCTGGCACCTCGAAGGAGACCTCGTCCACCGCCTTGAACTCCCCGAACAGCTTGGTCAGGCCAACGGCTTCGATAGCATACGCATCCATCACCAACCATGCAATGATTGCTCCGCCAACATATAAACGATGATGGTTCTGATGGTCGGTGGAGGAACGTTCAGGACCTCCATCATTGGTGAAGGACCACCATTATCTGCCATGCCCTTTGATATCACTGGCATTTCAGGCAAATCATTTTTTATTGCATCGCCATGCTGGTGATGTAAAGTTATCGTTACTGCGCTCCGAACGGCCGCAGGGGAAAATTCCATGAAGGACCATTTCAACTTAGACGACCTGGAGATCGAGGGGAAGACCGTCATTTACCGCGTGGACATCAACAGTCCGCTGCAAGAGGGCACGTTGGAGCTGGCCAGCGACGATCGCATACGCGAGATGCTGCCGACCCTCAGGGAACTGCTGACCCGGGGGGCCAAGGTGATAATATTGGCACATCAGAGCCGGCCGGGGAAGTGGGATTATATACCGTTGGAGTGCCACGCCCGCCGCACCTCCGAACTGCTGGGCGTGGAAGTGCCCTACGTCAACGACCTCTACGGGGAGCAGGCCAAAAAGGCCATCTCCCGGATGAGGCCAGGCGAGGCGATCATGCTCCGCAACGTACGGGACGAAAAGGGGGAGATGGACAAACTGAGCATGGAGGAGCACTCTCGTACTAAGATGGTGCAGGAACTTTCCGCGCTGGCCGATGTGTACGTTTCCGACGCCTTCGGTGCCGCTCACCGCACCCAGTGCTCCCTGGTCGGCTTCCAGGCCATATTGCCCTCGGCCGCTGGAAGGCTGATGGAAAGGGAGCTGGAATCCTTGAGTAAAGTGTTCGAAGCGCCCTCCAGTCCCTGCGTCTTCGTGCTGGGGGGCTCAAAGTTCTCCGATGCTTTGAAGGTCGTGGACCGGGTCCTGAGCGCGAATATCGCCGACAAGGTGTTGTTGGTCGGACTGGCGGGCAACGCTTTTCTCAAAGCCCGGGGAATCGCTCTGGGCCAGAGGAACGAGGATATCCTGAGGGGGGAGTTCACCGATGAGAACATTCACATGGCTAAGGTGCTTCTGGAGAAATTCGGTGATCGCATAGAGACGCCAGTGGATGTGGCCTTGGATGACGGTGGCGTCAGGAAGGAAGTGCCCTTGAGTTCGTTGCCGTCCGAACTGCCCATCATGGACATCGGCAAGGAGACGGTGGCCAGGTTCACCAGCATCATATCCGAGGCCTGCACCGTTTTCATGTCCGGGCCGGCCGGGGTGATCGAAAGGGAGGAGTTCTCCCTGGGCACCAAAGCACTTATGGAGGCGGCAGTGTCGGGCGATGCGTTCACCGTCATCGGTGGAGGGCACACCGTGAGCGCCGCGCAGAAGTACCGTTGCTGCGAACGCTTCTCGTACGTCAGCACCGGCGGCGGGGCATTAGAGAACTATATCATGGGAAGGCCCCTGCCGGTGCTGGAGGCCCTCCGGACCGCCTACCGCAGGCAGTGCCAGAGATAGGCTTTATGTTCATCGGGACCAGTTGGGCGCATCGTTGATACCGATATTATCATATGGACATTATTATTCGTTCCGGATAACCCCTCGCTAGTGATGACTGGAATAGATTGAAATAACATGGACCATGCTCGATGAGCATGGTCCCCGCGCAGTTCGATGATGCCTGCCAGCGATGCGGTAAGTGCATAGAGGCCTGTCCTCAATATTCGGATATCGGGATAATCGATTCCCTGGTC
>CAZXTA010000094.1:0-6875 GCA_964642865.1 uncultured Methanomassiliicoccus sp.
CCCGCCCGTCTATAACGTCCTCCAGGAGGAGGCGGAGCGCCGCCTCCTCGTCCATTCCCACCAGCTTCGTCTGGTAATCGTATCGGACGTCTACCAGCGGATTGTTTATACGGAACCTCTTTGGCAATCTCTTTCCCTTATCTAGGCTGTTCTGGATTGCGACCGCCTCGGCAAGAAGTCGCTCCGCCTTACGGCGGCGCGACTTCAGATGATCCTTCTTCAACTTCTCGGAGAAGAAGTAATAGTTCACGCGGCTGGGGAACGTCCGCTTCACAGCATAGACGCCAATATTGGCGTCTATGCGTTCCCAGCGTTCGGGATCGAACGCCTGGAACACCGCGTCGTCGGAAACGTTCAGCTTCTTCGCCGTCAGATAGTCATTATCGTCCAGTTCGATCCGGTCTAAATTGCTTTTATCGTTAGCTCCCCGGTCGAACACGACCAGGGAGCCAGGCGCCAGAAGGAGCCTGACCTGCCCGTACGTGGTTTTCATGTGAGCCTGGTCGTTGATGTTCCCTGTCTCGACCGTGAGGCCGATCGGTACATCATAGGGCGGCGCCAACTGCGCCGCCCCCAGCGTCAACTGACGCTCACCGGGATTGTGATCTCGCGAATAGCCGTACTTCGCAAGCTTCGCCATATCGCCGTAATAGACGATGGACGTCCAGTCCAGCAGGACGTCCGTCTTCGGTCGTCCGAGAAGCTCCAGGACATTGTCCTGGAGCTCACGTATAATGCGTTCCCTGTTACGTCCCAGCAGCTCCACCGCCCGGTACAGTGTCTTGGCGTTGAACGCCCTGATCTCGTAATGATCCAGGATCTCCTTCCGGTTCATCCACTCGCTGGCCTGCAGGACGCTGAAATTGTCGCCCATCTGGTCGACCAGCATACCACGGACAAGGGCATCGAGCGCGATGCCCTTGCTCTTGTACCGTCCGATGATGTCGTTCAACCTCAATCTCTCGTACAAATCATCGACCATCAGAGCGGTGCCGATGGAAAACGATTTATTGTCATTCGGCGTAAGCTGAGTCGTCCTCAGCTTGGATTGTTTTCTCACAAACTCAACCTAATGTTGAGGACACCTTTTAATTTCTACTCATTTCGCTGGACGCGCGAGCGTCCAGCATTGAATGAGCAACCAATTCTTCTAGAGATCAACAAGACCAACTGTCGAACTTAGGATGCAACCATACGGACAGTTAGCGTTCAGGTCGATCATGTATTAGTCAAACTCCAATTCTCTCCCTTGCTCAGCACTTAAGGATATCCTTCAAAGATCGCACGAGGCCCACCTTAACATAGACCTGGCAAATAAATGTGGAACAAGGTGATATGTTTTCCGTAAGGGATAAGTTAAATAAGACAACAAAATAGTAGCGATTACTATTATGAATTCATACCCGAGTAGATGGACGAAGCAGATGAAGCTCGTCGTGAATATCGTCTACGATGCCAAGGGTCCCATCGTCGCAGACCAGGTATACGAACTGGCCAGGGAAGAGCTTCCCCACATAAGCCTGGGGACGGTATACCGCAATCTCAATCGTCTGGTCAGTTCAGGTCTGATATCGGAGACCAAGGTCGGTTCGGTGCAGTGCTTCTTCCCACACCCCTATTCCAACACTCACCTTGAATGCAGTATATGCGGTCGCTTGACCAACGTACCGTTTGACCTCTCGCTGCAACAGATATCCAAGGAGACAGGGCTTTCCCTGGAAGGATACGAGCTTCGTTTGAAGGGTGTGTGCCAGGAGTGTGCATCCAAAGGCACATAATGGAAGGTTTCATGAGTCCGTGGTAGGCCTTGTTCTGAATCCAGCCATCCGTCTCATTCCTGATCTACGGTTTCCATATCATCCACCGGATCATCATAGACGATTCAGCGCAGAAGACCGCGCATGCGCTCTCTGGCATCTTCATATTCATCTTTTCCTCCTTAAAATTGCCCTAGGTCACCGGTTCGTCATCACACCTAACCGACACCGGATTCTCCACCATGTTCTTCGGGGTGGAGCATAAGCGAACAGATTGACGTGGCCATATGCAACGGTTTCAGCCCCCGACGCTCGGGTTCTGAGCGGGGTGTTAAGAAAGTTTACCTAGAAGGAATATGTCCGTGCGGTCATTATTACACCAACCCTAGCCTTGCCCAAAACGGTCGAGGAGATTCGCCCCTGAGCTCCCTGTGATTGTATGACAGATCCTTGATGTTGAGTTCGTGATCGCACTTGGTGAACCCGACCTCAGGAAAAGAGCTCAGACCTCTGAATAATAACGAAAAGGAAAGATGCGTACGTAGATGACAGGGAACTCCAAGCCACAAGCGGGGCATTTTTATTTGTGCATGGAATCCAGACTGTTCCGGGGAGCACCCTTCGCTCACATGGCCTGGTAGTAAGTCTTCTCCATGGTCAACATCCGTGATGCTCCACGCCCTTCCCTGCTCATTAGTGGTCCTTGAGTATTTTGAAGGTAACACCGTTCTTAATGGCCAGGTCTTTCAAGACCCCCATGGTCAGATCGCGGACCTTAGGATCCCATATTCCATGGACTATTACATGCACTATTATTTCCGCCCTTTCGATCATGTCCCCCTTCAGATGCCTGGCGATGTTTACCTTAATTTTCTGGTGGATAAGAGAGAAGCCCACGTTCGATCCCTCCTCAACCATTATTAAGGCCTTGACGTGCCCAACCAGGTCAGCCCCGTTGTAAAGACAGGCATCCGTCACCTTTATGAGCAACTCCTCAACGAAGGATATTGATTTGCTAGCCGGAGAACACTTACCGAAATCCGCGCTCATGTGCAATGAGAACTTCCCGAGTTCATCCACTGCACGGTGCATCTCTAAGTGCAGTTCGTCGTAGTCATCGAGTTCAGCCATCAGATTCCTTATCCATAATCCTTCTTTAACTTCCTCTTCTCGTGTGATTCGTCGTATCGGGGGGAGGTCTCTGTTTCAATCAATGTCGCCACCTCTTTCACCCCCTGGTTGTTCCTCCCCGAACCGAACATGATCTTAGCTTTAGGGTTAATGGACCTAGTGAACTTCACTGAGAGATCGATCTTTTCCTGGGTGGCGCCGTCAATCTTGTTTATGAAGACCACATCCGCCTCACGTATCTGTGTTTCAATTAAGCGGCGAATCGAATGTATAAGCTCGTCAACCCTCAAAGAATCAACAAGGGTTATCACTGGGGCGTGGATGATGATATCGTCCATCTCCTCCTCGGAGTACTCAGCCGCGCGCTTCAATCCCCAGGGGATGGCCACTCCAGATGGCTCCACAATGACGATGTCCGGGTTAAATGTCTTGGAGAGAATGGCGATGGTGTTGGTGAAACTACCCGCTATTTGGCACCTATGCTAAAAGTCTCCCCGTTATCGACCTTATCATCATCCTCGTTATATCTCCATTTCCTTTCCCCTACTCCCTTCCTCTCCATCCACATCCCTCGACCGCTGCCCCGGACAAGCACCTATCAGCGTTCAATGACGCATGATGACGCATCCGTCATCCTTCCTCACCGGCCTGCCGCGATCAACAGGGAGCGTTCCTCGACGCACGCAAAATTCAGCGGTCGAGTCAGTGAGCGTGAAATTCCTCTCTCCGGATGATCATCTGGTACATGATCTCCAGCATCTTCTTCGCCGTCGCCACGATCGCCTTCTTCGAACCTTCCTCCTCCTTCTTCCTTTCATAGAACGAGGTCAGTCTCGAACCCTTGCAATACATGACGTGCACATGCACCGCCTCGGTGAGCATATAACGCAGGCGGGGATTGCCCTGCTTGGACATCCCGCCGATATGAGCCTTCTTCTCGCCGGACTGACGCACCGCCGGTGCCAGTCCGGCGTACGATGCCAGCGCGTCCGGCGATCTGAATCGTCCTATCTCCCCCACCTCGGCCTTGATCGTCATCGCCACTACGTGACCGACGCCAGGGATCGTCTCTAGCAACCGGATGTCCTCGTCATCGTCCGATACATCACGTATTCTCTCATCGACCCTCTTGATCCTCTCCCTCACGATCTCTAGGATGTCCAGGAGATCGTCTATCATCACCGATCTCATTTCCCTGAGCCAGGCGATGAACCGTTTGGAGAACGCAGACCCGGCCTCGGCCGGGGGCTTCGCCCCTCGCCGAGCCAGCTCGGCGTGTATCTTGTTCTTGAGCGTCGTCGATTCGGCGATGAGCGAGGAGCGATGCCGGGTCAGGTCGCGCAGCGCCCGGATATCTTTCGGCGGTACATATGAGGAAGGGACGGCGTCGATCCTCAGCAGCTCGGCCAACATCTCCGCGTCGTTCCTATCGGTCTTCGCCCTCCCGGTAGTCAGCGCCTTCAGCTTGAGGGGATGAGCCAACGTGACGTCGAAACCTCTCGATTCGATCGCTTCGTAGAGGTACTGATAGAAGCCAGTTGCCTCCATGACCACCCTCGCCTCGGCCGTTCCGAGGCGATCGATAAAACAGTTCATCGCCACGACGTCGGAAGGTAACCGTTCGTTGACGATGACCTTCCCCTTCTCGTCCATCACGCATGCCTGAGTGTTCTTTTTATGAATGTCCAGTCCTATGTAGTACATGGTTCTCCCGCCTTCGGAATGTATGCAAACACCCGTATCGGCGGGGAGCCACTTTTAGCATGCCATCAACAGATGCAACCACCAGAGATTTCATTGGCCTTCAGCCCGTACATCTCGATGAACTTGGCATCTAAGTTAATCTTACCAACATCATTGACGATGATGGCGATCTTGTAACCTCGGTCTACCAGTATCTTGGACAATTCAATTAGGAATGTGGTCTTCCCGCTTCCCAGAAAACCCACAACCTGGGCGATTTTCATCGATTCACCAGTATCCTCAGAAATCAGGTTCCAAGTATGAATAGGTTGTTAAAAAATTGAAAATATGAAATGAAAAAATAAAATGGATGGCCGAAGCCATCAGTTGTAGGTGATCTGCCCGTACCGCTTGGTTGTGTCCCTGAACCTTTTGATATTTCCATCCTCATTTATTAACGACGATTGGAAAAGATAATGGATTACAGTTCCCCGCAAACCTCGCATTGTTCGTCAGGTGATCGAAATGAGGAAGAGCCTGAGGCGCTCACAATCCGCTCTGTTCATTCCACAAATACTTTCCTACATCGAAATACGCCTTCCACGATTAGATGCCCCCGTCCAGCTCCATGATGTACTGGATCCCCATCTCCTTCAGCTGGTCTTCCGCCCCGACGCAACGCTTTCCGACATTGCAGTAAGCCAGCAGGGGCGTGTCCCGGTCCAGGTCCCCAGGCTGCTCTCGATGGCGTCCACCGGGACGTTCCTAGCCCCCACCATGCTCTTGTTCTGGTATTCCTCGGGGCTTCTTACGCCCAAAAGCACGAAAGCTCCATTGTGGGTGCTCTCCAGCAATGACCTGAATTGATAGGCAGAGGCCTTTCTGAACCGGTCGTCGATGGACCGCTCCATGAGCAGGTTCCTTGGGGATGAACTCGTTTCACTTATCGTTCTCGAGCAACGATTATCTATCCCCGGTCCTGTATCTCGGAACGACATGAAACTTGACGAAGAACTGGTCAAGGAGATCGCCTCTATCGTGGGCGAGAAGAACTGCTCCACCCGGGTGGCCGACCTCTACACCTACGGTTTCGATTCATCCATTCACCATCACAACCCGGACGTGGTGGTACGGCCGAGGAGCACTCACGAAGTATCCCAGCTGATCAGGTTGGCCGCCCGGGAGGACATACCAGTGGTACCACGGGGAGGAGGCACCGGCCTGTGCGGCGCGGCGGTGCCCATTAGCGGGGGGATGGTCCTGGACCTCACTCGCATGAACTCCGTGAAGGAGGTCAGGGTCAACGACCTGTACTGCGTGGTGCAGGCCGGAGTTGTCTATGACCGCCTGAACGAGGCCCTTGCCCCTCACAGATTCTTCTTCCCCCCCACTCCGGGAAGCGGGGAGGCCTGCACCATCGGGGGCATGGTGGCCACGAACGCCTCGGGCATGAGGGCGGTCAAGTACGGCGCCACCCGCGATTACGTGCTCGGGCTGGAGGTTGTCCTGGCCGACGGCTCGGTGATCCATGTGGGCACCAACACCATCAAGAACTCCTCCGGCTACCAGCTAGAACGCCTTTTCGTGGGCAGCGAGGGAACCCTGGGGGTGATCACCGAGGTGACGCTCAGGGTGGCGCCCAGACCGAAGAAGACGGCCATGGTGCTGGCCGCCTTCGACCGCCTGGAGGACGCCGGGACCTGCGTGTCCAACCTCATCTCCATTCCGTTGATACCGTCAGCCACCGAGTTAATGGACGATGTCTGCATCCGGGCGGTGAACAAGGCGGTGAGGGCCGGGCTCCCGGACGTACAGGCGGTCTGCATGATCGAGGTGGACGGGGAGCCAGAGATCGTGGCCAAGGAGCTGAAGGTGGTGGAGGAGACGGCCCGGAGAAGCGGGGCCTCCACGGTGCAGGTCTCCGACGACAGCAAGCAGATGGCCAAGTGGACCAGCGCCCGCAAGTCGGTCATGTCCGCGCTGAGCCGCCTGGGGGACGAGCTGGTCTCGGTCTCTCTGGCCGATGACATGGCCGTCCCGATCTCCCGCATCCCGGAGGCGGTGGTGGCCTTCCACCGTATCGCTGAGGAGAACCAGGTCATCGTCGGCACGTACGGGCACGCGGCGGACGGCAACCTGCACACCAAGATGCTGATCGATCCCTGCTCCGAGGAGGCCTGGACGAGGGGAGAGAGGGCGGTGGGCCAGATATTCGACACGGTCATTTCTTTGGGAGGAACGGTCACCGGGGAGCACGGCGTGGGCATGTCCAAGGCGCCCTACATGATGAAAGAAAGGCCGGAC
>CAZXTA010000095.1:0-6871 GCA_964642865.1 uncultured Methanomassiliicoccus sp.
GGGGATGGGACGAACAGCACCGAGGAGATGCCCAGCCACTCCTTCAGCAGCATCAATACCTTCGCGGTCAAGCTGACCCTTACCGACACCGTGGGGAACTCGGCCAACTACACCTACAACCTGAAGATCGGGTCCTCGCCCCGCCCGGACATCCGGGTGGGCACGGTGACCTTCGACCCCACCACCTTCACCGAGGGTGAGGGCGGTTACATACTCGTCAACGTGACCAACGTCGGAGACGCCCGGGCCGAGGGAATGTTCGCCCAGCTGTGGAGGATCAGCCTGGATGGCAGCAGGACCCTGCTGACCGACAACAGCGTACTGCTGGTGAACGATATCGAGACCAACTATCTCGATATCGGTGAGAGCGGGGTCATTCGCCTACAGTACAGCTTCGGGTCCCAGGGCGACTACACCCTCCAGATCAATGTGACGGCCAACAACGAGGTCTCTTCCAAGATGAGCGACAACTCCGCCACAGTCTCCCTGGGGGTCAAAGAGGCTGCATGGAAGGCCTGGCTGCTGTATGGCGGCATATTCGCCGTGGTCATCGTGGTCATCGTCCTCTTCCTGTTCCGGAAGAAGCTGCCCATGATGCCCAGCAAGAAGCCTGCCAGCCCGCCGTCCAAGAAGAAGTAGGCAAAACCCTTTAACCATCCTCTTTCCTTTTTTTATCTCGATGTTCCGCCTGATCGATTCCGGCCTCTGCCATCCTCTGTACACGGTCGCCCTGGAGGAGGTCATCATGGAATCGTGCACCAAGGGGCTGATGCCCCCCACCCTGCACCTGTACGTCAGGGACCGGCCTACCGTCTCGTTAGGCTATTTCGAGAAGGTCTCCGAAGCGGTGGACATGGAGGCGATGATGCGCGAGAAGGTCTTTCTGGTCCGGCGCATGTCCGGGGGCAGCACCATCTTCACCGACCAGGGGCAGCTGATCTTCTCCCTCACCGTCGATCAGGGGGCGTTGCCGAGGCCGGAGGAGGCATACGCCATGACCTGCTCCGTGCTGGTCAACGCCCTGCGGTCCCTGGGACTGGAGGCGGAGCACAAGCCGCCCAACGATGTGCTGTTCCAAGGCCGCAAGGTCTCCGGTAGCGCCCAGACCAGGAAGCGGGGCATGCTCATGGTGCACGGCACGGTGCTGGTGGACACCGACCTGGACCGCATGGTCAGGATACTGCGCCCCCGTCAGGACAAGAGGTCCCGCACAAGGGAGGAGATGACCTGCCTGAGCGAAGCCTTGAAACGGACGGTGGGATTGCAGGAGGTCAAGAATGCCCTGGTCCCGGCCTTCGCCTCAGTACTGGAGCAGAGGGTGGTGGCCATCCCGGTGAACGATAGGGAGAAGGGGCGGGTCAGGCAGCTCATTGAAGAAAAATACGGGAGGAAGGAGTACATCCTCCAGTTCTGATCACTGAAAGTTTTCCAGGTCCAGGAAGGCGAACTTCCGGCCGTCCATGAAGAAGCCCACCTTCTTGTGCAGCATGACCGCGTTCTTACTGTCCGGCATGATGACGCTCTGCACAGCCTTGGCCCCCTTCTTCTTGGCGTCCAGCGCGGCCCGCCGGAGCAGCTTCAGTCCCACTCCCTTGCGGCGGTGGTCCGGGTGCACGCCCACGTTCTCGATCCACAGCACCTTCTCGATGTTGTTGACATAATGGATCATCTGGGAGAAAAGGAAGCCGACCACCTGCCCCTTTTCCATGGCCACGTAGCTCAGGCCGCTGTCACGGTAGAACTCGAACGAGTCCTTGGTCGAGGCGCCTAACTGCTCCATGAGCTCGGATGGCAGGTCTTCCCACCTCTTCTGCAGGGAGTTCTCCAAATATTCCCGGATGCAGAACAGCTCCAAGGTCCTCACGTGCGACTTGTCCTCTTCTCTGACCTTCCTTATATCCACCATTACATCTCCTCCGGAGCGGCTATTCCCATAGTGACCAGGGCGTTGCGCAGGGTCCAGCGCACCGCCTCCACCAGGCACAGCCTGGCATCCTGATGCTCAGACCTCAAGACCGGCACGGCCCCGTAGAACTGGTTCAAGGACGAGGCCAACTCGTGACCGTATGTTGGGAGCATGTTTATACGGCGTTTGTCCCCCGCCTGCCTTACCACTTCCTGGAACTGCGCCAGAATCCATATGAGATTTCGCTCATAGGGGTCTGTTAAAACCGAAATGTCGGCCCCTTTATTATATTCTCCTATCTTGCGCAGGATGGAACAGCAGCGGGCGTGGGCGTACTGCACGAAGGGGGCGCTGTTGCCCTCGAAGTTCAGAGCCTCCTCCCACTTGAACACGAGCTGCTTCTCCGCCTGCACACGGATGATATTGTAGCGGACCGCCCCCACGCCGATATCCTGGGCGATCTGCCGCTTGCGCCCCTCGTCCAGCTCCGGACGCCGGCCGCTCACCTCGGCGTAGGCCCGTTCCACCGCCTCCTCCAGCAGGTCGTCCAGGTAGACCACCAGACCCTTCCGGGTGGACATGCGCCCCTCTGGCAGGGAGACAAAGGAGTAGAAGATGCACTCCGGGGACCTCTCGAACCCAAGGATCTGCAGGGCCGAGGCCAGCTGCTTCTGCCCCAGTTTCTGGTCCTCGCCAAGGATGTTCATCAGATGCTCGGCCCGCCGGAACTTGTCCATGTGATAGGCCAGGTCCCTGGTGGTATAGAGCGTCGTCCCGTCCTTACGGGTGAAGAAGAAGCGGGTGTCCCGTCCATGCACCCCGAAGTCCTCCAGGTTGAGGTAGTAGGCCCCGTCCTCCACCATGGTATAGCTGGAGGCCTTCAGCCTCTCCACCACCTCTCGGGCGCTGCCATCCAGGATGTACTGGGACTCGAAGGTGTAGCGGTCCAGGATCACGTTCACTCCGCCAAGGCTCTCCCGGATGCCATCCAGCATCAGGTCCACGGTCCGATGGACCTGGGCGATGACCTCCGGGTCGCCGGCCTCGAAACGCTGGGTCATGATGGTTATCTCGGCTGCAACATCCGCCGATGATTCCATCAGTTTGTTCGCCGCCTGGTAATAGCCCACCAACTTGTGATCGGGCTTGTCCCGGTCCACCGGGGGCACCTTCGATTCGTCAAGGTGCGCAAGGGCCCAGGTCAGGAGCACTACCTGCTTCCCCACATCGTTCACATAATACTCGGTGATGACCTGGTGGCCGCACATGCGCATGCACCTGGCCAGGGTGTCCCCGATCAACGGGTTGCGGGCCCGGCCCACGTGGATAGGCCCGGTGGGGTTCACCGAGGTATGCTCCAGCAGCACGCGGCCTGGGCGGGGGTCCCCCCGGCCAAAGTCCTCCCGGCGCTCCAGGGCCTCGCGCACCACCAGGGTGCCAAGCAGCCCCTCGTTGACCCGGAAATTGAGATATCCCTTGTCCCCCCACACCCTGTCTATGTGCTCGTCAGGGGAGAGGTTAGCGCATAGCTCCTTGGCTATCATCTGCGGCGCCTTGCGCAACTGCTTGGCGAACTGGAAGCAGGGCAGGGCCAGGTCGGCCACCTCGTGGTCCGGTCTTTCCAGTGAGAAATCCCCGGTGTAGCCCATCGCGGACAGCTGCTCCACCAATCGCGCCTTGATGCTCGCCTCGAAGCGTCCTATTACGTCCATTTAAGCACCTATACTGAATCTGAGGAGTCCAGCTATGCCACCGAAGGCCTTAAGGAGCATCTCCCCCTCCTCCGATTCCGGGGAGATCAGCTCCACCCTGGTGCCCATCTGTCCAGCCTGGTCAAAGAGGTCGTCCACCAGGTCCATGTCCTTGGTCACCGTGCCCGTGCCCCCACACTTGGGGCAGGGCATGGTGCTGCCCTCCGGGCTCTTGTCCACGGTCCTCTCCACGATCCCGCAGGCCGGACATTCCACGGTGATGCGGCGCTTGCGTAACCCTTCGGACACCAGCAGGACGTCCACCGCCCCGATGGTGATGGCATGACGGATCTGGTCCTCGCCGTACACTGAAAGGCCGCACTCGGTCTTGCGCACCTCACCCAAGAACCTCTGGATGTAGCGCTTCTCGCGCATCAGGTCCAGGTCGTACAGCTTGTCCTTGGCCTTCTCCACCAGCTCCTTCAGGCCGTACTCGTCGGTGTAGCCGATGTCGAAGGTATCGATCACCTTCTTGGCCAGCTCGTGATGGAGATACCCCTCCTTGACGAAGAACTCCTTACTGGGCCCAGGTCCGCCTATCAGTATGCCATGCAACCCCTCCAAGTTCAGGAAGGCCTCGGTCGTGATGTCCCCGACCTTCTTGTAGTACTCGTTGGCCGCGATCTCGATCAAACGTTCAAAACGCTGGGCCGACTGACCTCCCATACGATGCTTGCTGGGCACCAGAGAGGGCAGGTTGCGTATGACGGTGATGCGCTTCCCGCGTAGCACACCCACGGTCGCCTCGCTGCGGTCGATGACCACCAGGCCGAAGACCTTCTTGTCCACAAGCATGTCCAGCAGCGGCTCCAGGTAGAAGTCGGAATCGCAGCGGTAGAGGAAGGTGGTGATGGGGTCAGGAGGCTCCAGCACATACTGCACCATCCTGGTTTGGTCCCCGGAGGCGGAGATCTCCCCGACAAAGAAGATGACCCCGTTGACCGGCGGCTGCTTGAAGTACTTCAACCGGGCCATTATTGATTGTATGGCCCCCTGCACGTTCTTGCGCGTGCCCTGGGACTTGATGTTGGACGATTGGGAGAACTCCTCCCGGAGATATGCGGCCACATCGGAGATCTGCTTGTTGGGCGGCACGTACACTGAGATGAGCTCGGTACCCCGGCCCTTCAGGTCCTTGATATCCTCCAAGGACCTTTTAAAATCGTACTTCTGCCGATCGGAGAGGGTCTCGCCTGTCATTCCTTCCATTGTCTGACGACCTATCCTTTTTTTAGGTGAAAACGATTCTCACTTATATCTGTTGGTATGCAAATGGACAAGGTTGTGGTCTCGCTGGGCGGTTCGGTCATTGTACCAGATGATGGGGATGACGTCTTCCTGAAACGATTCGCGGAGATGGTCGGGTCGTTGTGCGAACTCTACCAAATATACCTGGTCTGCGGAGGCGGCAAGGTGGCCCGCTATTACATCAACGTGGGCCGCGCACTGGGCCTTTCCGAGCACCAGCTGGACGAGATGGGCATCATGGCCACCCGCCTGAACGCTTCCCTGGTTGCACTGGCCTTGGGGGAGAAGGCGGCAGCGAAGGTGCCCAACGGGGTGATGGAGGCCCATCGCCTGGAACGCAGGGGCAAGGTCGTGATCATGGGCGGAACCTCCCCAGGGCACACCACCGATGCCGTGTCCGCCATTCTGGCAAAGGAAGTGCGGGCAGCACGCATCGTCAACGCCACATCAGTGGACGCGGCCTACACCGCCGACCCCAAGAAGGACCCCCAGGCCGAACGTCTGAGCAGGATCACTCACCAGCAGCTCTATGAACTGGTCAACGTCGGACTGCACGGGGCTGGCCCGTCCAATGTCTTCGATCGATTGGGCGCTAAGATAGCCTGGGACGATCACATCGACGTCTATATCGTCAACGGGCGCGACCTCGAGGACACGAGGTCGGCCATCGAAGGCAAATCTATCCTAGGGACGGTGGTATCCGATTAGCCTGTTCAGCAAGAAGAAGCCCGGTCAGAAGAAGGTCCCGCAGAAGGTTCCAGGTCAGAAGAAGGTCCAACCTAAGGCCCCCGGCCAGGATAGCAAGAGGCCACATTCGTTGAAGGGATCCCCCGAAACAACCACCAAGGCTCCCAGCACCCGGTCCCAATTAACCTCCGATCTCAACCAAGTGCAACATGATACAATTCTGGCCGGAGGTACCTTCAGCATCCTGGGAGGCCTGCTGATATCCCTCTCGCTGCTCCTGCCCTGGGTCGAGACCGAGGGGAACCCTCTGGGCGCCATGGAACTGCTGGACCTGGACCTCGCGTACCTGACCGCCCTGGTCGTCCCGTTCCTCGGGGCGGCCCTGCTGCTGCTCTCCTGCCTCTCGTTGTTCCTAATCAACCGTCCCGGCATGTCAGGGAAGAAGGTCTCCCTGACACAGTCATTGGTGGCCATGGCCGCATCGTTGCTGGTGATACTGCTGGTCCTGCTGCTGCACCAGGAGTTCGAGGGGCAGGAGGCTCTCTATGGCGCCGGTGCCTTCCTCTGCGTGATCGGTGCGATACTGGCCATGGCCGGTTCCCTGCTGATTCAGGGCATCTCCGGATTGAGGACCAAGCCGGCCACCGGTTTCAAGGCCCTGGCTCAGCGCAGCATGCGCCCCGCCAGGCAGAAGGAATGGAAGCCCCCGGAGACCTCGGTCAAGCTGCCCCGCTGTCCCTCCTGCCATGAGGAGCTCCAGCCCGGTTGGAAGGCCTGTCCAGTCTGCGGTTACGTGATGTCGGAGGGGCACGAGGACGAAGGCAGGCTCTGAAGGTCCTGCAGGTCCCCGCCCTCCAGCACCCTGTACCCCGCGCCCTCGATCAGTTCCCGAAGGCGCCGGGCCTCCGGCCGGGAGAACGATTTCTTATGCATGTATGCGGCATCGGTCCCGCTGGCCCTCATGGCCATGGCGATGCAACTCAAGATATACTCGTCGTCCCCCGCCTCCAATACGTGCTTGGCCACCATGTGGCCGAAGCTGACCTTCTTGGTCAGGGTGACCTCGGTGAAGCGGGGAGCGTAATGCCCCCCGCCCACGCCCACCACTACCGGGTCGTCCCTCGTCCTGCAATTCAATATGGCTTGGGCTATGACCAGGCCGGCGCCCCGGTGCCCCCAATTTCCCTCATCGCTTCCGATCTCCACGTAGGTGGTGGGGACCTCCAGGTAAGGGCCGTGATGGGTGACCTCGTAGGAGACAGAGAAAGGAAGCCCCTGG
>CAZXTA010000096.1:0-6862 GCA_964642865.1 uncultured Methanomassiliicoccus sp.
TTCAACGGATTAAGTCCCAACGGCAAGCTGGATGGTATACGGAAACCCATCATCGGCTATCATGGTGCCATATCCGAATGGTTCGACCCGGATGTGGTTGCCAACAGCGCGGAGAAGCATCCGGAATGGAACTTCGTGCTCGTTGGTTCGACGTTGGGCGGCGATGTGTCGCGCCTGAAAAAACTGCCGAACGTGCACCTGCTGGGGGAGATGCCCTACCAGGACCTCCCTGGATATCTGTACTACTTCGACGTGTGCGTCATCCCCTTCCACATCACCCCTCTGACCTTGGCCACCAACCCGGTCAAGTTCTACGAGTACATCAGCAGCGGCAAGCCGGTGGTCAGCATCAGGCTGCCGGAGATGGAACGATACGCGGACATCTGCTACCTTTACGATGACCAGGAGGAGTTCGACCAGGGGATCGCCAGGGCGCTGAGCGAATCGGACCAGGCCCTGGTGGAGCAGAGGATCGAGCTGGCCAGGAACAGTTCCTGGGACCAGCGCTTCCATGAGGTCAAGGACAGGCTTGACGAGATGCAGAAGCAGGAAAAGGAAGATCGTCTTCTTAAGAAGCTGAAACGCCATTCACCTGAGGATTGACCTTTTAGTTCGGTCAGGTCGCGATCTTGACCTATGTAAGATATTATGGTATAGTTCGATCCCCGTTCATGTCGGGACCGACGGAGGGAGCGAACGGGTCGCTTGTTGAGCTTGGCAAGAGGTACTTCGAGGACCCAGGCTGTAAGACCTGGAAGATGTATCGCATGTATGAGCCCTACCTTCTCCCTCTGAAGCACGAGGAGGTTCGGATACTGGAGCTGGGAGGGCACACCGGTCGTTCCCTGATGGTTCGGAGCGAGTTCTTCCCCCAAGGCCGTCATCGCCGGGCTGGACCTGTTGCCGGTAAAGCGGTAATTGCCTTCGGGAGTGCATTTCTATCAGGGAGGTCAGGATGTCCTACCCCTCCTTATTGACATCAGTAATGAGATCGCTCCCGAAGGATGGGATGTGAAAATAGATGACACCTCCCATGCGGGATCGTTGACCAAGGCGTCCTTCTGGCATCTGTTCGTCAACCACTTGAAACCTGGCGGACTTTATTTCATCGAGGACTGGGGCACGGGATACTGGGACGATTGGGAGGATGGTAAGAGCTACCAGGAGTTGGCATCTGAGGACCCTCACCGGTTCCCGGGCCACGATCATGGCATGGTGGGATTCGTTAAGCAGCTGGTGGACGAGTCCGGCAGGAACGCCATACACAGGACCTCGGCTCTGCCCTCGGAAAGAAGGACGATGTTCGATCATATGGTGCTCACCCCCGGTTTCGTCATGATGCAGAAGAAGAAGCTGGGAGAGGTCTGACCCTCTCACGTTCTGAACACCCTTATATGCCCTGCGTATCATTCAGTGACGTTCATGCGCGCGAGCATTGTGGTACTGACCTACGATCAGCTGAAGGAGGGTACGATCCCCTGTGTGGAGAGCATTTACCTTCACACTTCCAAAGAAGATTTCGAGCTGATACTGGTGGACAACGCCTCCGCGGACGGCACCCCTGATTATCTGCGGTCCTTGCAGAACGAGCGGGACAATGTCAAGATCGTGCTCAATCCCACGAACAAAGGTTACGCCGGGGGTAACAACGACGGCATGCGCATCGCCGAAGGCGATTGCATCATCCTCCTCAACAACGACACCATGGTCACCCCTGGCTGGCTGGACGCTTTGCTAGTTCCCTTGGAAAAGGACCGCTCCATCGGCATGATGTGCCCGGTGACCAACTCGGCCGGGAACGAGCAGATGATCATCCTGCCCTCCCTCAACGAGGAGAACTACGTTGAGGTGTCCGGAAGGTACACGCGTAGGAACGCCGGGCACCTGTTCAGCACGGATAAGCTGGGATTCTATTGCGTGGCCATGCGTCGTGACGTGATGGACAGGGTCGGTCCTCTTGACGAGAACTTCGGAATAGGGATGTTCGAGGACGACGACTATTGCCTGAGGGTGAAGAAGGCCGGTTATCGTCTGGTGATAAACGAGGGCTGCTTCATCTACCACAGGGGAAGCCTCTCCTTCAAGAAGTTGGTCGGGAAGGAGTATCAGGAGATGTTCGAGAGGAACCGGGAGTACTACCAGAAGAAGCACGGGCGGCCCTGGCTCTTCAACGATCTCACGCTTGCGTACTATCGGCAGATGGAGCGGGAGGTCCGTTCCCTGCTCAATAAGGACCCCGGATCGTTGGAGGCTGAGCGCATCGCCGTCCGCCTCCAGGGTTTCGAATACCTAATAAACAACGCCATGGAGCTGGAGAGGAAGGGGGGCCAGGGCAACGTGATGCGCGGAGGTGGCGTCTCTCGGCCCCTCCGCATGTTCGTGGACGAGTATGTAAAAGGGGACAAGAGGTCCCGCCAGCTCTTCCGCCGGAAGGTGCGCAGGCGGTGGAAACCCCTTGAGAACCAGGAGATCATCGACCGCCTGGGGGAGTTGCGGAGAAAAGAGGAATTCAAGCACCTTATCATACTCCTCGACGGGGCTGATTATAACGCCGGGGGAAGGGCGCGAGCGCTGGCCGAGGCCCTGTCCTCCGCGGGGCAGACGGTGCTCTACGGCACCATGAACCGGGACAAGGATACGGTGGAGGTGGTGGACGAGGTGAAAGAGCACCTGTACCTCATGAACCAGGAGCTGTTCGGCTTCCTGCCCCATCTGGTCACGGCCGAGGAGGCCGTCTGCGTGATCGGCTCGCGGAACGCCCTGGGTTCCCTCCCGGAGCCCAGGCCGTCCCGGCTAATCATGGACCTTACTGGGGGACGTGATGCGGAGCTTCTTTCCATCTCCGAGGAACTGGCGAGGCTGGATATCAGGACGCTGTTCCTGCAGGACGGTGAGTTGAGGAAGGGGGTCATCCTGCCTCGGGACCAGACGGTGCAGGCGTTCCCGGACGGGGCGGATGTCGTGGGCATATTGTCCTGGCTGAAAGAATAAAAAAGGAAGGGGTTTGGAATCACTTCTTGCGCACCAGTATGATCATGCCGACGATCAGAGCTCCTAGAGCCAGTATCAGAATGACGTAGCCGATCATGGCGTCCAGCTTGGCGTCCGCGGAATCCTTCACGTCCGCCAGCTCGGCTCGGGTGTCGTTCAGGTCGTCGCTCAGCGTGGAAAGCTGGTCCTGCAAGGCCTGGTTCTGTTGTTCCAGGTCGTCCAGACGGTCCTGCAATGTCGGAGCGGATGTCACCGTGAGCTCGAAGGGCTCGAACTCGAAGTTGCCCCCGCCAATTGGAGTGTTGGCATTGACGGTGGGAAGCAACAGTTGATAGGTCCCTGGTTCGAGGTCCTCTGGTACGGTCATTATCGTGGAGGCGATCAAGCCTCCATCGGCGAAGAAGTCCTCGGACAGATAGACGATGTTGTCATCGGCCAGGAAGGCCGTGCAATACATATTCGCCAATCCTTGGAAGAATATCTGGACGTTGACGTAGACTCTGAACGATTCGCCTGTGCCCACTGTGGTCTTGTCCACCCAGGCCTCCTTGGACCAGATCTGCAGGGTGTACCCCTTTTCGTTGTCCGTATATCCATCGTTCCCTCCGAACATGAACAGCTTCCCACTGTCCAGTTCCACCAGCCCGGCGTACCTCACGCTGACCTCCAGCTCGGGGATCTCGGTCACCGAGTAGTCATACATGGAAAATATGGTACACTTGTTGGTGTTGCTTCCACTCCAGTCTACGCTCCCGCTACCTCCGACCGTGTAGACCACTCCGTCCTCCCCCCACAGGGCCCGTTGCCCTACGATGGCCGAGGGGAGATCGCTATGATAGTACCAGTTCCCGTAATCGATGTAGTAATAGTATAACGTGGCCGAGGATGTGAAGGAAGCGTCCCATCCTCCATAATAGTACACATAGCTACCGGTCTTTACAGCTGCCCCACCGGCCCTGGCCGAGGGAATGCTTCCGGTGGCAGTGAATGTGTCCTCCTCGATGTCGTAGATGTAACAGGTGTTCTTCACCGTGTTCAAGTCCAGATCCTGTCCTCCGGCCAGCAATATCGTGGTCTCGTCCAGCGCTACCGACGCCACGTTCCAAAGCTTATCGCTGATGCTGTCGCTCCCCATGGTCCAGCTGTCCGATGCCAGGTCGTATATCATGGCCTGTTTCAGATGTTCCGAGCTGCTCAATTCGTATCCCCCGAAGACATAGACTTTGCCATCGGGCATGGCCACCGCGCTAGCTCCGTACACGGCCATCGGTGCGGGCTCCATTTCCATCCAGTTTCCGTCCTCTGGATCGTAGATGTAAGTATTGTTAATCGTGGTGAACTCAGTATGGTTGAAACCGCTGGTCATGAACACCCTACCGTCGTTAAGCTTGCAATAGGCGAAGGCCGTGGCCCCTTGCGGCATGGTCGTCTCCTCCATCCATGCCGGGGTGGCCGCCTTCGCCTCCCCTGGTACGATGGCCAGCGCTCCCATGGCCAGCAACATCACTAGTACTATGGCTGCCGTTCTAACTTTATTACCATTCACATTGAACCCCCCAATCCCTTAGGGATGGTTTGAACTAGTTCTTGGATTATTATATTATTATCCTCTTCGAACGGGCAATTTCGGTGAGATTGTCGTCAATTTCCTGACCGTCCACCATTTGATATGCCGCCACTCCTATCCTCTCCATATGACCGACGGCAAGTTCATAGCGGCCATGGTGGCCATGACCCCGGACGCCGACCCGGCGAGGCACAGGAGCGTCATCGATACCTCGCTCTACAGGTTGATCAGCATCCTGGTGCGGGATGAGAAGCAGGCGGCGGAGGTGTGCACGGAACTGGTGCGCGGGGAGGGCGTGCAGTCGTTCCTGCTGTGCCCCGGATTCACCAACAAAGGCGTGGGCAGGATCGCCGAGGCGGTAGGCGACGGCGTCTCCGTGAACGTGGCCAGGGGGGACGGCCCCAGTAACGTCATGGCCCGTCAGGCCATGGAGGGGGCGGGGTTCTTCAAGCCCCGGCGAACTGGTAAATAACCTGGTCCCCATGACCGTCAGCCGTGGCGAACCTCGTTCATCGCCGGCGAAGAGGTCCGGAACAATTATGATCCAGACCATAGGTCTGTCCTGCAGGTTCGGAGCGTTCACGGCAGTGGATTCCTTGGACCTTGAAGTGGCGGAGGGAGAGGTCTTCGGACTTTTAGGACCGAACGGCGCTGGCAAGACCACCACCATCAAGATGCTGAACACCCTGCTGCCGCCCTCCTCTGGAAAGGCCTCCGTGGACGGTTTGGACGTTGTGGAAAGACCGTCAGCGGTGCGGCAGGTCATCGGCTACGTCCCTCAGCTGCTCTCAGCAGAGGCCAACATCACTGGATACGAAAATCTGCTGATCTTCGGCAAGCTGCACGACGTTCCCAAGGACCAGCTGCGGGAGAGGGCCAGGAAGGCCCTGGACTATATGGGTCTGACCGAGTTCGGCGACAAGCTGGTGCGGACGTACTCGGGAGGCATGGTCCGGCGACTGGAGATAGCTCAATCCTCGTTGCACCGTCCCAAAGTTCTCTTTTTGGACGAGCCGACCATCGGCCTCGATCCGGTGGCCCGCCGGGCGGTGTGGGAGATGATAAACGATCTGCGACGTGTCAATGGCACCACCATATTCCTGACCACGCACTTCATGGACGAGGCGGACGCCCTTTGCGATAGGATCGGAATAATGCATAAGGGAAAGCTCATCGCCCTGGGCAGCCCGAAGGAGCTGAAGGAGAGGACGGGGACGTCCAACCTGGACGAGGCCTTCATACACCTCACCGGGGACACCATCGAGACCGGAGGGAAACTTCGCGATATCCAGAGGGACCGGAATACCGCCCGGAGATTGGGGTGATGGCCTGAGCGGCGAATTGCGGTATCTGAGGTCCTTCATCGGGAAAACCCTGACCATCGCGGAGCTGGAGGCCCGCAAGCTATGGCACGACCCCCTGGACCTTTTCACCCGGGTGGTGCAGCCGGTGCTGTGGCTGGTGGTGTTCGGGCAGGTGCTCGCCGAGGTGAAAGCGATCCCTACTGGCGACATGCCCTACCTGGACTTCATGACCCCGGGGATACTGGCGCAGAGCGTCCTTTTCATCTCCATCTTCTACGGTATATCCATCATCTGGGAGAGGGACCTTGGCATAGTACAAAAGTTCCTGGTGAGCCCGACGCCGCGCACCGCCCTGGTGGCCGGCAAGGCGTTGTCAGCGGGCATGCGCTCCCTGTCGCAAGCGCTCATCGTATTCCTGCTGGCGGTGGTCCTGGGAGTGCGTATCGTGCTCGACCCTCTGACCCTGTTCACGGTCATCGTGGTGGTGCTCCTGGGGGCGGCCATATTCGCTACCCTCTCCTTGATCATAGCTTGCCTGGTTAAGACCCGGGAGCGGTTCATGGGCATAGGGCAGATGATCACCATGCCGCTCTTCTTCGCCAGCAACGCCATCTACCCCATATCGATGATGCCGGACTGGCTGAAGGTGATATCGTACGGAAATCCGCTCACCTACGTGGTGGACGCCCTGCGGGGGCTGATGATCTTGGGCGGGGAGAGCGAGTTCGGGATACTGTTGGACCTGGGGCTGTTGATCGCCATGGCCGCGGTCCTGATATTCGTCGGAGGGCACCTCTACCCCCGGGTGGGTAGGTGAACCATCGGCCCCTTTTATCCAATACAATTCTGGATGAACGAAACTGTTTAGTCCCCGCCCAGCCATATGGATGGGAGGAAAATGATAAAGGTCGTACTGCTTCGCCACGGGGAAAGTACCTGGAACAAGGAGAACCGCTTCACCGGCTGGACCGACGTCGGCCTCTCCGACAAGGGCGTGGTG
>CAZXTA010000097.1:0-6702 GCA_964642865.1 uncultured Methanomassiliicoccus sp.
ACCCGGCGGTCATAGCTCTGGGCTCGGCCGTTGCCGGTCGGCTCCACTCCCATCTCCGCGGCCGTCTCCAGGGACTGCATGTATCCCTGGTACACCCCATCCTTGATGATCATGGTGCGCGAGGAGGGCGTCCCCTCGTCATCGAAGGGGATGGTGCCCCTGGCATCCTTCACCGTCCCGTCGTCCACCATGGTGATGAGAGGCGAACCGACCTTCTTCCCCACCATGTCGGTGAGGAAGGAGCGGCGCTTGATGATCTCGTCCGCCTCCGAGGCATGACCCATGACCTCGTGGGCCAGCAGACCGGAGATGTTGGGGTCGGTGATGCAGGTGACGAGCCCGAAAGGGGCCTTGACCGCGGAAAGCATCTTCAGTGCCTCGTCGGCCACTTCCCGGCCGAACCTCTCCAGGTCGGTGCCCTTGACCAGCTCGAACCCCTTGGAACCATCCCGGATGTCGTAGAACAACTCGGTGCGGCCGGCCTCGGATGCCACCGCCTGCACCATTAAGGAGGAGCGTACCTCCTCCCAGCTGAGCCGGCGGTCATGGCTGCTCACCAGCATGTTCTGGCGCACCTCCTCCCTGAGCATGGAGTTGGTGTTGACGATACGTGGGTCTATTTTCTGCGCCCGGTCCATGTCCAGGACGGCCTGCACCTTCTCGTCCATGCCCACTTTGGCCGGGTGCAGTTGCACCTCCGCCCTGAGGCCCGCCCTGGCACCATTACGGTCCGGTATGAGCTTGCCCGTGGCATTTCCCGCCAGGGCGTTGCGCGCGGCCTTGGCCGCCGCCTCTGACAAGGACTCCTTGGAAACGTCAACGGTGGTGGCGTAACCCCACGAGCCCCGCTTCCGGGCCCTCAGGCACGCTCCGGTCATGCGGTCCTCGGAGATGCGTCGCACTGCGCCATCGACCACCGCCACCCCTGTACTGATGATCAACTGGTGGCGGGCGTCGCAGAAGTCCGCCCCCTCGGCCCTCATCCTCTCCACAGCCCATTCCAGCCGGTCCATCATTGGACCACCCTCATCTCCTTGAGAGCGTCGGTCAGCATCTCGTAGCCGTTCCTGGTGATCAGGACGTCGTCCTCGATGCGCACCCCGCCTTTCCCGGCCATGTACACCCCGGGCTCCACGGTCAGCACCATGCCCTCCTTGAGCAGAAAATCGTGGTTCATGGCCATTCGTCCCCCGTCATGAACCGACAGTCCCAGCCCGTGCCCGGTGGAGTGTATCATCAGCCCCCTGAACTCGCTGGCGTCGATCACCGCCCGCGCGGCGGCGTCCACCTCCTCGCCGTTCACCCCGGCCTTGATGACATTCAAGGCCGCGCTCTGCGCCTCCAACACCACATGGTACATGTGCTTCTGCCAGTCCTTCACCTCCCCGACGAAGAAGGTGCGGGTGAGGTCCGAGCAGTATCCCTCCACCTTACAGCCGAAGTCGAAGAGAGCGGTGTCCCCGTCCTGGAGGACGATGTCCTCTGGCCCGTGGTGAGGCTCCGCCGAGCTAGCACCGAAGGAGGCGTTGGTGCCAAAGGCCGTTCCTGACGCACCCATTCTCATCATGCGGTAGTCGATCTCCGCAGCGGCCTCGTGCTCGGTCATCCCCTTCTTCAGGAAGTCAGGGATCTCGTCGGCCACCCTGGAGGCGATTCGGCAGGCCCGGCGCATGCGGTCCAACTCCTCCCTGTCCTTGATGTGACGGGCCGCCTGCAGTCCGGCGCTCACGTCCACGAACTCGATTCCAGGGGCCACCCTCTTAAGCTCTAGATAATTGGCGTGGGTGATGCCCTGCGCGTTCACCCCCGCCCTGCGAAATCCCTGCAAGAAATGACTTACGACCTCTTCCCACTCCTTGAGGGAGCGATAGATGAGCACCTCGGCCCGCCCGGCGCGGGCGGAGGTCTCCTCCAGGGAGGAGGCGATGATCGTGGAACGGCCGTCGGGGGTGATGATCCCCAGACAACCCTCGAAAAGCCCGGCCTTGGTGCCGGTCACATATGAAAAGGCCACGTCAAGCAACGGTTCCTCGGCGTTAATTATGATGATGGCGTCCAGCTCTTCCTGGCAATTGGAGAACACCCACTCTACTCGTTCCTTCATCCCGATCACGAGAGCGGAAGGGAATTGGCGGTATATAGGGATGTTCTAAATTCCTATCCATACATTGCTGGCGATGCGCTTGATGGCCGAGATCGCGGATAACGCAGCCAAATAGCTGGTGGCCGGGTTAGAGGGGAAAGGCAGATTATCCGTCTCGCACACGATGTGCCCGAACGCCCCGCGGACCTCCAGGCGGTGGATGTTGCAGTCACACTTGGGATCGCAGACCAGCTTGACCTTGGTCTGGTCCAGTCCGATGCCGATGAGGGATATGGTGGCCGAGACGTTCACGTTCTTGGGAAAATGGGCCACGGCCTCCCGGGCCGGTCCCTCGAAGAGCACGGTCCTCTTCTTCAGGGCGTCCACGTCCACGCCCTTGGACCTCAGGTAATCGTTGTCCTGGAAGCTCTTGGGGCCCTTGGTGGAGATCAGTTCCACGCTGTCGATGACGTCAGCAGAGGCGGAGTGCAGCCCGTCCGTGCCGCAGATGGCCCCGGAGGGCACGTACAGACGCCCGCCCTTCCTCTTGGCCACGTTGAAGCACCTTTCCCTGGTCTCGTCGTCGGCGAAAGCGCCAACGCTCATGACCAGCACGTCCACGCCCATGCCCAGGACGATGGGGACGTAGTGCTGCACCGCGTCCTGCGAGGCGGCCTCCACCACTAGGTCCACGTTCCTCAGGTGCGCCTTGATGCTCTCGTCGGTGTTGGAGATGAACTTGGCCTTCTGGTATTCCATGGCGATCTTCTTGGCCCGGTCCTCGTTCTTGTCCGTGATGTAGAAGATATCGAGCTCTTCCATTTCCTGGATGGCCTTGGCCAGGGCGGTGCCGATGGCCCCGCTGCCAATGATGAGGAGTCGCATCGGCGTCTAATCACCGAACCCCGATATAACCTTGTCCCCCTGCCCCCAGCGTTCCTTGAAGAAGTGAGGTCGACGGGAACCCCGGTCCCCCGGGCATGGTTATTAACCCGCTCTCCCATCCCCTGCCCATGAGGTATCGCACCCTGGAGCACACCGCGGACGTTATGGTGGAGGCCTTCGGTGCCGATCTGGAGGAATGCTTCGCCAACGCCGCCTACGCCCTCACCGACCAGATGGTGGACGCCGGGAAGGTACGGCCCGAGGTTCGGAGATCGATCGAGGTCGAGGGGCACGACTGGGAGTCCATGCTGTACAATCTCCTCTCCGAACTGCTCTTCATCTTCGACGTCACCGGGCTGGTGTTCTCCGAGTTCGAGGTGAAGTTCGAGGGCAACAAGGTGCTCTGCCAGGCCCGGGGGGAGGTCTTCGACCCCCAGAGGCATCATCCCAAGAAGGAGGTCAAGGCCGTCACCTACCATATGATGACGGTGGAGCCGGCCACCCCCCTTGTGCGCGTGGTGTTCGACATTTGAACCTATGTCGAGAGGCCCGGCAGGAAGGAGGCGTTATTTAATAGGGAAACTTACCATTATGCCCACGCCGCAAGGTGATGGCAGGAAGGCGATGCAATGGAATTTGACCTGATGGACGAGACCATGCCGTTCGAGGGCAAGATCTTCGTGTCCGACCTGCAGGGTCCAGTGACCGGTAACGACAACGCCTTCGAGCTCACCGCGAAGGTGGTAGAGAACGGCGATCGGCTGTTCCGAGTACTGAGCCGCTATGAGTGGGTGCTGTCGAACGTGATGCGCAAGAACGGCATCAAGGCCGGGGACACCCTTCGGCTGATACTTCCATTCCTCAAGGCCTATGGGGCCACCGATTCCTTACTTTTGAGATTGTCCCGGGAAGGCCTTAAGATCGTGCCGGGGGCCGGTAAGACCATGCGCTTCGTGCAGGAGTTCATGTCCAGCTTCCTGGTCAGCACCAGCTACGAACACTACGTGGGGGCGGTCTGCGAGGAGATAGGGTTCCCCTTCGAGAACGCCTTCTGCACCCGACTGAGCATGGACATGTTCAAGATGGAGGATGAGGAGGCGCAGACCCTGCGCAAACTGGCCCAGGAGGTGGCCCGCATGCCCCTGTTGAACGCCCCTCCCAACGCCCGCAGCGTGCGGGACCTCGGCCCGGAAGACCGCCTGGTGATCCGCAGGCTGGAGGATATTTTCTGGACCGAGATGAGCGACCTGTCCTCCTACCAGCTCATATCCCAGGTCAACCCGGTGGGCAGCGATGAGAAGGCCACGTCCGTGGTCGAGATATGCAAGCGCCTGAGCGTTCCCCTGGAAGACTGTATGTACGTGGGGGACGGGGTTACGGACGCGCGTACCTTACAGGTGGTGCGGCGCAGCGGGGGATTGGCGGTGGCCTTCAACGGCAACATCCACGCTCTGAGGGAGGCGGACCTGGCGGTGATGTCCGAAAACACCATAGTCACCTCCATGCTGGCGGAGATATTCTACCGCGCCGGCCGGGACGGGGTGCTGGAGGCCTTGCAGGAATGGGACCACGAGTCACTGCGTCGTTCCGGGATGGTGCACGATTACCTGCTGAGGGAGTGCGCCCGGCTGTTCCCTGCTAAACTACCGGAGGTCAGGCGTATCGTCAAGGATGATCTGCCCAGTCTGCTGGAGGCGAGCCTGGCCGTACGCGGCCGGGTGCGCACCCAGTCGTCCATTTGATGACGTTGGCCAATCCATCATCGATCGGAGGGCCGATGTCCGCTGAACGGACCTACCGGTCGCAGGAAGCTTGCGATATCTTAAAATACGCTCCTTCATGTGCCTGAGATGATGGCCTCGAAGTTGTTGGTAGGTATATCGCGCCCCCGGCGCTGGGGGTTTGAAAACATCGTCGTTCTCGAACCAGATGTGCTGGACTACTATTTTGAGGAATATCAACTGGGCGGTGTGACCCGTTCCCTCATCAGGTCCGACCCTCCGTCCAAGGGCGTCAGCCAGAAGCTGCCCCTAGGCACCGAAGGTCACAAGAAGCAGGACGGCCTGGTGGGCCCCCTGGACGTCTGGCTGGTCCACGGCCTGCTGAACGATATGATGAGCTGAGCTTGACCTCTGCTGCCTTTATTGTAGTGATAAGATGAGTAAAACCCTGGGTTCATTGGGGGATTTCGTAGGCCGGCGTCCCGGCCTCTCCTTTCTTATCGTTATTATGATCACCGCCCTGTCGGTGTTCTCCGTGGCATTCAACGGTATAAACAGCAGCTTCACCAACTCCGATTTCATGCCGGAGAACGAGATCACCCTGGCCAGCTCGGAGATCTCCGAGACATTCGCCATGGACTATGGCCTCACCATACTGGTGAAGGGCACCGAAGGCGACACGATCACCCAGAAGGCCTTCCTGGACGTTCTTAACGCCGAAGCGGCCGTAATGGGGAACGCTACCTTGGTCTCCTACATGAGCACCGCCTCCTCCAATCCCTATTCCTCGGTGGTCAGCCCGGTGGACATCATTGCCAGTGCCATTCTCATGTCGATGAACGATACCCAGGTGGCACAGGTAACAGGACTGACACAGGTCCCTACCTATGATAACCTGATCAGGCTGATGAACGTCACCCCCACCTTCATGATCAAGAATGCGGTCTATGGCCTGCTGGCCTCGCCCTACACCCCCGATCAGGTGAAGGCCTACCTGCCCCGCCTGTTCACCGCGGACTTCGACCCCAGCACCACCTCTCCAGAGGCCAAGGGCGCCCTGGTGATATACAGCTTCAACAAGGACAAGGTGGGAGTGGACGTCGACCCCCTGGTCCTGGAAAGGTCGATAGAGGAGAAGATGGGCCCCGGTGGAGATGGGGCGGCCATTGCGGTCATGGGCATGGCCATGATCAGCGACGGGATCATGGATACGGCGATGGACTCCGTAAGCAACCTGTTCCCCATCGCCCTGCTGGCCATTGTGATCATCCTGCTGCTCATCTACCGCGACATCATCGACACCGTCATGGGGCTGCTCGGCCTGGTGATCGCAATCATATGGATGTACGGCCTCGGCACCGCCCTGAACTTCTCCTTCAACCCCATGACCATAATGGTGCCTATTCTGGTACTTGGTTTGGGGATCGACTATAGCATCCACCTGGTCATGAGGTACCGGGAGGAGCGGATCGACGGCGAGGACCCCCAGTCCGCCACCCGCAGGACGGTGATGTCAGTGGGCGAGGCCTTGGTGCTGGCCACCGTTACCACGGTGATAGCGTTCCTTTCAAACGTCACCTCCTCCATGCAGGCCATCGCTGAATTCGGTATCCTAGCCGCGGTGGGTATCATCTGCAGCTTCGTGGTGATGATCATGATCATCCCGGCCAATAAGGTGCTGAGGGACGCCCGCAATGCCAGGAAGGGGAAGGAGGACAAGCACTATCAGAAGAGGGCCAAAGATAAGTACAGCGCGGGCCACTTCAACATCGCCGTGGGAAAGCTGACCCACAAGGCCCCCTGGGCCATGATTGGCGTAGCGCTATTGGTGACGGCCGCCGCCGGATACGGGGCCATCAACCTGCAGACCACCTTCGACCTCAACGACTTCCTGCCGGAGGAGATGGAGGTGGCCAAGGACATCGAGTTCATGACCACGGAGTTCAACATCACCGGGGGCTCCTCCGCCAGTATACTGGTCAAAGGCAACGTCACCGACCCCATGGCGGTCAT
>CAZXTA010000098.1:0-6669 GCA_964642865.1 uncultured Methanomassiliicoccus sp.
GGCCTTTTCGACCTCCAGCTCGTTCATTCGGGCCTGGATGCTGTTCTTGGACTCCATGGCCCCGGTGATCTCCGCCTCCAGCTCCATGAGGGTGGCAGCGATCTCCTCGTCCACCTTGGCCACATCCAGCTGCCCCTTGACCTCCATGGACTCCAGGTCCAGGTCCTTCTCCAGGGACCTGAGCTTCAGGAGCTTCTGCGAGGCGTCGGAGGATGCGGGCAACGGCACTCCCAGGCTGAAGCCCTCCTCATCCGCACTGAAATCGATGAGGTGGGCGGATTCCAGCTGGTACAGTACATCGATGGTGTCCTTCAATGCCCCTCTGGACCCTATAATGAGGACCCTAGTCATTTGTTTTGGCAGCAACATTTAACGTCCTCTCGAAGCTCTGCATTAGATGGGTGATGACCTTGGGCGCGCGCTCGTTGGCCTTGACCTTGATACTGGCGGCGTCCTCCTTTCCCTTATCCAGGTAGGTCTGCTTCTCATTGGCGATGCTCTCGCGCTCCTTGGCGAATCTGGCGTCGAACTCCGTTCTAAGCTTCTCGTCGGCTTCGTTCACACGGGTGGAGGCCTCCCTCTTGGCAGAGGATATGATGGCCCTCTGCTTCTCCTCCGCCTCATTGACGATCTGTTGCGCCTTGGACTCGGCGTCCTTTACTTGAAGAAGAATGTCAGATCTGTTCACAGGCGTCTCCCCGAAAGGTTGGTCAGGGAATTTAATTGAAGTATATAAACAATTTGTAAATTTGAGACCTGGAAGATGCGAAAAAACGTTGCTGTCCGAATCGATTTTGATTATCCTAAGGAATTGATTTCCGCAATTCAGATTTTCAATGTTAAAAATTAGCATTGGAATCGGAGCGTAGCATTATCATGTCATAATAATTATAATAAAAATAATTATTATAACGTCTAGGATTATAATGTCTAGGCGACGTATCGTCTTACCTTTATCCCAGCCTCTTCCAGGATGTTATTGGACAATTCGTCGACATAGGTGTCGAGATACACTATCTCCTCGATGCCAGCGTTCAGCAGGATCTTGGCGCACAGTACGCAGGGGAAGTTCGTCGTATAGACCGTCCCCCCCTTGATGCTGATCCCGAAGTAGGCCCCCTGAATGACCGCGTTCTGTTCCGCATGGACCCCGCGGCACAGCTCGTGCCTGGTGCCAGACTCGACGTTGTTCTGTTGGCGGATGCAGCCCACCTCCTCGCAGTGGCGTAGCCCGCGGGGCGCGCCGTTGTACCCGGTGGTGAGCACCCTCTTCTCCTTGACGATGACCGCCCCGACCTTGCGGCGCAGACAGGTGGAGCGGGTGGCCACCAGTTCGGCCATGCGCATAAAGTAGGTATCGTTGTCCGGCCTGTCGCTCATTGCTCCGGCATCTACCCGCACAGTATTAAGGTCTTGTTCGCCGCCATTAGTTCGTCATCATTAATTACAGGATAGAGCGTAAAGATGCTCATTGTCCGAACTCGCTGGTAAACTGTGGAGCGTAGTCAAGCGCTACAAGGTCCTGGTCGGGGGCCTGTTGATCGTGATGCTGATACTGGGAGGGATGCTGGTCTACAGTGGAATGTGGCCCCCGGTCTTCGTGGTGGAATCGGCCAGCATGCAGCACAGCGAGACCGAGAGCAGGTTCGGCATCATCGACACCGGTGACCTCGTCGTTGTTCAGGCATCGGACGGCGGGAACGTCCGTACGTACGTGGAATGCTATCCCGACGGGGCGCGGAGCTTTGGGGATTTCGGGGACGTGATCATATACGAGCGCTACGGCCGCTCGGACTACACCCCGGTCATTCACCGGGCCATGCTGCGCCTGGTGTACAATGAGACGGACGTAACGAACAAGAGCTTCGACATACCTTCCTTAGCGACGCTCCCCCAGGAGAAATGGGGGAACGGTAACTACGAGGATGGCCGGTGGTGGGACCTTTCTGGTTTCGTGGATATCTACGATGTGGGGTACCGGTCCGCCACGTTGCATGTGGACCTGGTCGACCTTCTCGATTATTATGAGGACCGGGGATTGAACTATACTGGCTTCATTACCATGGGCGACCACAATCTCGCCTCCGTGAACGGGGAGATCGTGGGGGTGTACGACCAGTCCCCCTCCACCAATATCTGTCGTGGGCCGGTGATGGACGAGTGGGTGGTGGGCCTGGCAAAGATCGAGATACCCTGGCTTGGACTGATCAAGCTGTGGGTGAGCGGGAACATGCCGGACAGCACCCCGGAGAACAGCAAGACCGGGCTCATCGTCGTCCTGGCCCTGCTTATCGTGGTGCCTCTGGCGGTGGACGTCATCAGCATGCGGTTGAGGGCCCGGGGCATTGACGTCTGGGCCAGGATGTCCGAGCGGTTCAGGGGGAAGAAGGAGTGATCACATCAGGGTGGTCTGGTTCTTCAGCTTATAGTGCTTGAGACCGATGAACACCTCGTCCTCCTCCAGCACCTTCTTGGTCTCTACCAAGGGGACGCTGAGGTCGATCTCTTTAGTACGCCCTCCGCGCCCGAAGGAGCGCACCCGGGCGTGTATGATGCCCATCATGTCCAGCTCGGATATCAGATCGGTGATCCTTCTCTGGGTAAGAGGGCCCATGCCCAGTATCCGGGACGTTTCCTTATATGTCTCGTAGACGTCCCCGGTGGTCAACTTCCCGACCCCCCTCTCTACGTTGGTCACGATGCACATGAGCACCAGCTTGGACTGTGTCGGCAGCGTTCGAATGGCCTCGCTGACGCAGTCCAGCTCCATCTTGTTCTTGGCCTTCAGTACGTGCAGCTCCGCTACCCGCTCTGCGTTGTCCCGCTCGGCGATCTCGGCGGCGATACGCAGCAGGTCCAACGCCCTTCGCGCATCCCCGTGCTCCTGGGCGGCCAAGGCTGCGCAAAGTGGTATGACCGCCTCCTCCAAGACCCCCTCGTCGAACGCCAAGGTGGACCTCTGCCTCAGGATGTCCTTCAACTGGTCGGCATTGTAAGGAGGGAAAACCATCTTCTCCCCCTCCATGCGGCTACGTACCCGGGGGTCCAGCATTTCGGTGAACAGCAGGTCGTTCGATATGCCTATGACGGACACGCGAGCGTTGCTCAGATCGTCGTTGATCTTAGATAGATGATAGAGCACGTCATCACCGCTCTTGTAGACCAGCTTATCTATTTCGTCCAAAGCGATGATGATGACCTGGTTCTGATCGTCCAGCTTGTCCCTAAGCATGTTGTAGACCTGCATGATGCTGAGCCCGGTGAAGGGAATGCGCTGGTCGAAGTCCTTGACGAACTGGTTGCCGATGTTCTGCAGCACCCCGTAGGGGGTATCAACCACCTCACAGTTCATGTAGATGAAGGTCACCTTGCGGTTGTCCTCGTCGGCCTTCTTGATCTCGTTGCCGATGAACTTCACGCAGGCGGTCTTGCCCGTGCCGGTCTTGCCGAAGATGAGTATGTTGCTCGGCCGTTCCCCCTTAAGAGCGGGGACCAGCACCGAGGCTAGGGATTCGATCTCCTCCTGACGGTGCGGGAGGATGTCCGGGATATAGGAGGGGCGCAGGATCTCTCGGTTGTTCTTCTTGAATATCTGTTTGCGGTCCAGGTGTTGAGTGAAGACGTTGGATTCCATGATGCGCCTCTGTCGATATAATAAGGCCATGACAAGGTCAGGGAGAGGACATTGCGCTTCTATTTACAAGAACCTTACTTTTATCTTTATTGTGTGAAGTAAGACGTTTCTCTTTTTCCTTCCGCTTTGCTAGGCCCCACCCCTTCGTTTCCGGTGGAAGGGAGGAACGGTCTGCTACCAAATAAGGTAATAGACTCGGACGGGATGGAGGTCCGAACGCAGGTGACGGTGCGAAGGGGTGTTCTGATCAGTTTGAGCCGGGACGTGGCGGAGATCGAAGAGCTGTGCCGTTCCGCGGACATCGAGCTCGTGTACGAGGTGATGCAGAGGCGCTCCCGGCCGGACCGGTCCTATTTCATTGGGAGGGGGAAATGTAAAGAGCTTCACGACCTGGTCAGGGAGTCGGCCGTGGAGGTACTGGTGATTAACGGGGAGCTGAGGCCGTCGCAGCATTTCAACCTGGAGATTGGATTGAAGGTCGAGTGCCTGGATCGTATCGGGGTTGTGCTGGAAATCTTCACTAATCGGGCGGAGGGTCGGGAGTCCCGATTACAGGTGGAGCTGGCCAGGCTGAGATATCAGGTCCCTCTGATGAGAGAGTGGGTGCACAGTGCCAAGGCCGGCGAGCATCCTGGGTTCCTGGGCGGGGGCGAGTACGCGGTGGACGTTTATTACAATTACATTCGCCGCCGTATAGCCCAGATCGGGGAGGAACTACGGGGGCTTGCCCGGGACGGGGACCTGAGAAGGGGCGTTCGGCAGTACAAGGGGTTCAAGACGGTCTGCCTGGCTGGTTATACGAATGCTGGTAAATCATCCTTGATGGGGAGATTGACCGGGGAGGAGGTGCTGGTGGCCGATCGCATGTTCTCCACTTTGGGCACCACCACTCGGAGGATGGGGTCGACCAAGGTCCTGCTCACTGATACAATCGGATTTTTGAGGGACCTCCCTCCTTATTTGGTGGAGTCGTTCCGCAACACCTTACAGGACGTCTTCACCGCCGATCTGGTGATCTTGGTGATCGATTCGTCAGAGATGTTATACGATGTTAGCTTGAAAGTGAAGGCGGTCCAGAATGTGTTGGGACAAGGAATGTTTGGTAATAGGGTGTTAGTGGCCATGAATAAAATGGACACCGATCCAGACCGGTTGGCGGATATGGCGATCATGGTACAGAAGGTTTTGGACCCGGTCGCTGTGGTGACCGTATCAGCGTTGACCGGTGAGGGTATGGATTCGTTGCTCAGTGTCGTTGATCGTTTCTTTCGTCCATCGGTGCTTGTGCATTTTACCGCTTCAAACACCAATAAGGCGGCCGTGGAGTTGTCCAGTATATATGATTCCTATTATGTAGAATCGGTGGAATATTCCGATATGGTCAAGGTCTCGTTTCGCTGTAACTCCGATGATTTAGAATTGGTCATGGACCGTATCTATTCCCTTTCCGGTATCAAAGACGTTTCCAGTGAAGATGATTCATTAATCATTAGATAGATAATCAATTTTTATTAATTAAATAATATAATATAAAAACATAGAAAAACACATTTCAGACCCGATAAAATATAACTACGCTCCATCGGAAATGATGGGGTCCCCCTACTTCACACCCATATCCCCTTTCTTCTGCATGACCATAAGATCGTACTTAGAAGGAAGACGCCATGCCATATACTCAAGGTCATCCAATGAACGAACGAACACCGCTTTGCTCTTCTCCGTCATAAGAACCCGAAACCGTCTCATCCTTTGAATGATAGATACGGACCAAATAATACCCACAATGAGCAAGATGATGCCGACCCCTCCACTCCAAAAACCCCAACCCCCTAGATCAATGGGCCATCCCAAAACGTCGGATAATCCAAAAAATAATAATATGATACCAACTACGTTCATGACCAACGAGAGCTCCAACCCCCTCTCCACGCTCAGTGGCTTGGACATGAGAAAGGAAATGAAAGACCGGATATTCAAATCTCACTCCGCTCTCCAATCCCCGGATGAAAGGTTCTTCTAGCCCCACCACTCTCGCGGAATGGAATGTTCATTGCCTTCGACGACACCGATTCCATCGAATCGATGTGCACCACTTTCCTGGCCACCGAACTGATAAAGGCCTTGAAAGGATACGACCTCATCGGATTGCCCCGACTTGTCCGCCTCAATCCAGCGGTCCCCTGGAAGACCAGAGGCAACGGGGCGCTCTGCCTGCGCTTCGGCGTGGGGAAAGGTGACTGCCGTATGATCGGAGAGGTCGACGACACGCCGGTGTACAGCTACGAGAAAATGTACTATGAGGGCGATCGGCAGATCATATTGGAGACGTCCAAAAAGATCGTAGGTAAGTGGTCCCGCACCGACGAAGGGGCCAGCCCCGGACTGGTGATCTCCACCAAAAAACCGGCCCAGCGTTTTTACTGGGAGGCGGTGCGGGACATCGTGAAAATAGAAGATACCAGACGAGAACTACGACGTATCGGCGCGGACGTGGTAGAGTGGAAAGGTGGCCGAGGTACCATCGGAGCCTCGGCGGCCATGGCCTGGAGGCCCCGCGACCGGACCTACGAGATCATCACCTACCGCGCCCCAGAAAAATGGGGAACCCCCCGCGAACTAGATGATGCCTCGGTCAAGGAGATGGACCTACGCTACCCTAGCACCTTCAACAACTTTGACCACCACACCGGAAAGAAGGCCATCTCTCCGCACACTCCCTGTCCGGTGCTGTTCGGCGTGCGCGGCGACGACCCCCAAGAGCTCATGGCCGCAGCGTTCAGTCTCAGATCGGAACGCCCAGCCCGCTGGCTCATGTTCCTGAGCAACCAGGGCACCGATGACCACATCATTCGTACCGAACCGACCCTGCCGGACCGTTCCTACGAGTTCCTAGCGACGGTAACGGGGGTGCCAAGGACCGTGCCAGGGGGCCACGTCATCATGCCCGTGTCCACGGCCCATGGGCAATTGGACTGCGCGGCCTACGAACCCACCAAGGAGTTCCGGGAGGTGGTACGTGGCCTGCGCCCCGG
>CAZXTA010000099.1:0-2659 GCA_964642865.1 uncultured Methanomassiliicoccus sp.
CACCAGGTTCTGGAAGACCTTGACGATCAGAGGGTCGGCTTTTATCTCCATGCCCGCCGGCACCTCGTTGATCAGCCGGATCCGTCCGAGCTTGTCCTGATCAGCGCTCTTCTCCACCAGAGCCCTAACATCCTGCCACATGGAGGCGTTCACTCCGATGTCCTGATACTCCTTGGTGAACCGGATCATGCCGGAGATCCGTTCCGCGGCGGTCTCGGCCCTCCGCAGATGCTCGTGGGACGAGCTATCGAGCTGACCCCTCTCCAACAATGCCAGGTTGCCAGTGAGCAACGTCAGTTGGTTGTTGATGTCATGCCTGGTTATGTTGGACAATAGGTTCAATTTCTTATTGGCTTCCTTCAGAGCGTCTTCGACCTGCTTGTATTCCGTGATATCGTTGATGGAAAGCACAAGCTCGTCCGGGTTCAGACGGCCGATGGTGATCAGGCATGTCCTCTTCTCGCCCTTGGGGCAGGAGACCACCATCTCGATGCCTTCTATCCCCTTGCCATCTGCCAGGGACCCTATCACCCTTTCGATCTCCTTCAGTTCAAAGAACTCCTCGATCTTCCTGCCCACGTTCACCTTTTCGCCGATGAAATCCGAGAACCGTGAGTTCGATTCCACGATGACCCGGTCGTTGTCCACCACCGCGATCATTCCCGACCCGGGCGCGGAGAAGATGTTCTGATACCTCACCTTCTCCTTTTTCTTCTCCTCGTGCAGTTGGTCGGAAAGGAACGCCACCACGAAACCGATCATGATGAATATCAGTGAACGAACCAGCACCTCGAACAGCAGCTCAAAATCTTGGTAGAATGACGCGAATATTAAAAGGTATGAAATGCTCAGAACGACAGAAATATACGCCCCGCGCCAACGGTATCTATAAGATGCCAGCACTATTGTGAAATAGAAGATGTTCTGGAATACTATGACCACTCCGTTCGAAAGGAAAAAGACGGTGACCAGCAGGTCGATGATAACGCTGAGCGTGATTATCGTTCGATAGTACAGTTCGGTCCTATCCGCCCTGCTTGACTGAGAACCAAGGTTCTCGCCATCTCTTCGAGTTCGCATTTTCATGGAGTGATGCCAATCTCTCCCTCAGTTTGCGCTCATACGCCTTTCCGAACGGACCTTTCTTGGGTCTCTTGACCTTCGATCACCCGAACGGACGTTGGCCAAGAACTCCCTTTCCTTTGGTGTCCTTACCGGCTATGTGACCCCTCGGACATACCTTGAATGTTTGGACCGAAAACACAATATCCAAATGTTTCTTAATTCCTGATGACATGTTAAAAGAGGTTCCCCGCCGATTTGGGTAATTGCATAACAGCCCAAGGCGGGAGAACCATGTACTATATCGGACTGGACATACATAAAAAGGACACTCAGGCCTGCGTTCTGAACGAGAAGGGAAAGTTCGTTCACGGGGAACGGATAAGGACCGATGTCGTGGACATCGGTCATTTCTTCTTCCATCTATAGAATAGAACCGCCACCAGCAACACGACGACCGCGACCGCTGCCAACACTATCAATGTCGTATAATCGCTTGTTGAGCTGGTAGGTTCAGGTCCCCCAGGCGTGACCTCGCCCATCGTCAAGCCTTTCCAGACCTTCCCTGGGGCGGGGAAGTTCGAGGCGGCGTATGCGTGGCCCCTGATCCCCGGATCTGTTCCCGAGAAGCAATTTTCACCAACATCGGTCGGCGCAACGAGCCCTAAGAACGATATCGAGAGCAGATTGGTGCAGGTTGCGAACGCATAGCCCCCGATGGTCGTGACGTTGCCGGGGATGGAGAACGTTCCGGGCTTTCCACCAGGGCACTGGATCAATGTGCTGATAGCCTTGTTATACAGCACCCCATCGACGCTGGCATAGTTAACGTTGCTCGGATCAACATTTATCGAGGTCAAGGAGTTGCAGCAGTAGAACGCACAGTCCTCGATGGTCGTGACGTTGCCGGGGATGGTCACGGAGGTCAGGGAGGTGCAGGACTGGAATGCAAATTTCCCGATGGTCGTGACGCCGTTTCCTATGGTCACGGAGGTCAGGAACATGCAGCCGGCGAACGTACAGTACCCGATGGACGTGATGCTGTCAGGTATGATCATGGAGGTCAGGGATATGCAACTGACGAACGCAGCGTCCCCGATGGTCGTGACGTTGCCGGGGATGGTCACGGAAGTCAATGAGTGGCATTCTGAGAACGCACCATACCCGATGGTCGTGACGTTGCCGGGGATGGTCACGGAAGTTATGGGGCAGGATGAGAACGCCAAAATCCCGATGGAAGTGACGCTGTCAGAGATGGTGAAAGACCCTGTCCTACCTCCCGGGTACTCGATCAAAGTGGAAATGGTTTTGTTGTAAAGCACGCCATCGACACTGGCATAGTTCGGGTTGCTTGCGCTCACATCGATCGTGGTCATGGAAGTGCAGGATTTGAACGCACCGTACCCGATATACGTGACGCTGTCGGGAATGGTCACGGAGGTCAGGGAGGTACAAGATTCGAACGCGTAGTTCACGATGGTCGTGACGCTGTTAGGAATGGTCAATGAGGTCAGATCGGAGCAGCAGGAGAATGCTCCGTTCCCGATGGTCGTGACACTGTTTGGAATGGTCACAGAGAGCAGGGAAGTACAGGATT
>CAZXTA010000099.1:2759-6642 GCA_964642865.1 uncultured Methanomassiliicoccus sp.
GTCACGGAGGTCAGGGAGGTGCAGGATGCGAACGCAAAAAACCCGATGGTCACTACGGCATACCCACCTAATGAGGAGGGGATCGTGATCGCTCCGCCAGCACCGGAGTATCCCGTGATAGTTGTTTTAGCATCACTCACAGTATATGTATAGTCACCACTGGTCTCGGCCGATACCGGAGTACTAATCACCACCAACCCACTTAAAATAAACAATAATGCGATAATGATAGTACATGATGTATGCGTCATCGGTAATAATAAATGAAAATACCAATATATGTACTATTCCCCGTTATAGGATAATCCTATCCTTAATGTACAATTTATTGGATAAATTGCACAAAATGCTATAAATACGGTCGTTTTTGTATACTGAAAATAATATATAATAATGAGCTGTTCGAAGACATTTTTCGAAAGCAGATTATAAAATCATGATTTAAAATCTTTATATACCCCCAACATTCAATGTTATAAATAAAAAGATTTATGGAGGATAAAATCGATATTTTTTTTAAAGTCAAATAAATTTTAATCTGGATGAACACGTGTTCACTCCCCGGCGGGAGCACCATAATTCTCATAAATCAGCCAAAGAACTTCTTCGGGAATTATCCAAAGGAACGATTCCAATGCCCCAACTTTTACCATATCGAATTGAATAACGATTTTTACATATATCCAGGTAATAAGAATAACGATTCTTTTCATTTCCTAATAAAATTAACAATTATAAATTATATACATTATTATAATATTTAATAAATTACAGAAATGCCGTTAATAGCTAAGAAAAAATAAGGAACTGAACATACTGTTCTTTACATCCCCTCCGGCCCCACCATCTCGACATTCTGAAACAGTCAACGCAAGTTCATAATCATTTTCATAGGAAGTACCTCGCGAAAACCGTTAATCATCGTTCTCCCTTCCGGTGCCATGGACCCCCGCCGCCTCCTCGGGAACAGCGCCCTCATGATGACGCTGTCGTTCGTCACCGCACTGGCGGTGGGCGGCTTCCCCGACCGGTTCATCCTCACCAACAGCAACATCGCCATGATCTCGCTCATGGTCATGATGTCCCTCTCCCTGACCAACCTGCGGCTTCGCGGACTGAGGGTCGTCGACCATTCCATCTCCATCCGCAGGGCCTTCCTGCTCTCCATGGTGCTCGCTTCCGGAACCACCATCCTTCTGGCCTTCCTGTTCCAGGGGGACCTGCGGGACGGATGGATAATCTTAGCGGCGGTGCCCTCTGCGGTTTCCGTCGTCCCCTTCACCTACCTGATGAAGGGGGACCTGGAACCCACGCTCATCTCCACAGCGGCACTGTACCTCATCTCCCTGGCCTTCACCCCCCTACTGACCCTCATCTTCCTAGGGCAGGCCATCGACGTGGGGATGCTGCTGACCTACGTCGGCCTCCTCATACTGCTGCCTTTGTGCATTTCCCGCCCCCTGCGGCGACTGAACATCGGCCAGGATAATAAGGCGGCGATGATAAACGTGGCCTTCTTCGTGCTCATCGTGGCCGTGGCCGGCCCGAACCGCCAGATATTCTTCGGCGACTGGCCCCTGCTCTCCGGGCTGCTGGCCGCGGCGGTGATCAGGATCTTCGGCGTCGGGCTACTGTGGGACTGGTACCTCCGGCGCAAGAACGTCCCTCGCGCCCAAAGGGTCCCCGAGGTGCTGTTCTCGTCGCACAAGAACACGGGGATGGCGGCCACCCTGGCCTTGGCGCTCATGGGACCGGTGGCGGCGGTCCCCGCCACGGTGTGCGCGTTGGTCGACATCAGCTGGCTGATATTCCTGTCACACGTGGTCTTCAAAGAGAGGTGAGGTACTGGGCGGGTGACCGATCGACGTTGAAAGGGAACGCCCATTACGCATTTTCCTAAGGTCCGACAGAATGCAAAGGATGATGTGCTGAAAGCTGTTAATTTCACCAGTATGCGAGAGGAGACCAAGGTATTTCTCGAGATGGTGGCGAAGAAGAGGTCAGAGCGTATCCTGAGGTCCACTCCGGGCCTCGAGACGAAACTGGCCATGGACGATTCGGGACTGAGATGCGCCCTACAGGTGTTCAAGGACGGGGAGCTGGAGCGCCTGGAGTTCATAGAATCGGAACATACCGCCGGGCAGGTCAAGTATTTTAACGATTACATCGAGGTGGCCAGGACCACCGGGACGTTGGTCCTTCTCTTCCCCGAGTCCAAGTACCCCCGGGAAATGGCCTCGGCGATCTATGGGGGCATCATGGACGAGGTGCGCAGGAAAACGGAACGCGAGGTAAGCTTCCAGGGGTTCGTGTTCGACGACCTGGGTCACCTGAGGGAGGTGGATCGACAATATCACATCGATGAACTGGCACGGTCATAGTGCGGAGCCCCCGGGTCCGAACCTCAATGAAAAGTTCGATCTCAATATCGGCCGGTTAGTGATGCGATTTCTTTGCCCTAATCACACGATTTAGCAAAAGGCCTTTGACGCCCGCACTTCCAGCAGACCTCATTCTAATTGACGTTGAGCGCCTCGCACTCGCATTTCCACAAACCCCTCAGGTCATAGGTGTTGCGTATCTCGCACTTACATTCCACCTGTTCCCAACCCCGGTCCTGGGTCACGATGCCTGAAAAGGGCTGTTCGTTCATCTGTCCTCCGTAAGTTCCATTGTCATATTTGAGAATGCATTCATAAGTACCTCTGGCAGTTCTCGTAATAGTAGACTCTCCCGCCCATGTACTCTTCTTTTCTGATGGGCGCCCCAAGAGGTCAACCTCTTCCTTTGAGGGAAGGGCCCTTCATAAGCGTTTTATATATCGATATACCGAATGCTTACTGAGGTGAGGGGGTGGGGGACGATGTTGACCTATCGAACGAACCGGACCGTGTATTCACCATCGCGGCATCGGACGTCATCGTCCGTTTCGGTAACATCCTGGCCTTGGATAATTTTAGCGTCAATATCCCCAAAGGGATCGTGGGATTGCTGGGCCCGAACGGCGCCGGCAAGAGCACCTTCATTAAAACGGTATTGGGCCTCGTGGAATCGGCATCGGGCGAGATCGACATCGTTGGTATGGATCCGAAGAAGGACGTCATGGCCATAAGGGACCTGGTGGGCTATATGCCCGAGCACGACTGCCTTGTCGACGCCATGAGCGGGCTTGAGCTGGTGACCTATTTCGGGCGACTGAGCGGGATGACGAAGGAGGATTCCATCCCCCGCAGCCACGAGGTGCTGGACTTCGTAGGCCTGGGCGAGGAGAGGTACCGTCCCACGGCCAGTTACTCGACCGGCATGAAGCAGAGGGTGAAGCTGGCCCAGGCCATCGTGCACGACCCGGACATACTGTTCCTGGACGAGCCGACCAACGGCATGGACCCGTTGGGCAGAGAGGAGATGCTGGAGCTGGTCTCCCGCATCGCCGCCTCCAACAGGTCCGTGCTGGTCTCCTCCCACATCCTACAGGACATGGAGAAGGTATGCCAGCACGTCGTCATCATCAACAGCGGGAAGGCGGTCACGCAGGGGACCATGGCCAGCCTGCTCGAGCAGGGGAACGTGAACAAGAGGGTGTCCGTACGCGGCAGCGCGAAAGCGCTCCTGACCTTCTCCGAACAGGTGCGCCGGGAGTACGAGGTCGTCTCCGTGTCCGAGGAGTTCGGACAGCTGACCATGGTGCTGGTCAACCCCGGTAAGGGCAACCCGATACTGGACATGGCGAAGGCGCACGGCGTCCAGGTCCGTTCCTATATACCGGACAAGCTCACGCTGGAAGGCGTGTTCATCCGTTCCATGAAGGGGGGTGCCTGATGGGACTGAACCCGATAGGCTACAAGCCCTGGACCGGGAAGCGCACCGAGCACAACCGCCGCTT
>CAZXTA010000100.1:0-6609 GCA_964642865.1 uncultured Methanomassiliicoccus sp.
GGCGGGGTGGATGCACTGGCTGCGAGCAATGGGCATGTAGGTTTGATCGCCGGCGTTCATCAGGTACACGATCTGCTGCACAAGTATGGCGGCGTGGGAACCGATGATGTGGGCACCGAGTATCCGGCGGCTGCCTTGGTCCACGATGACCTTCACGAAGCCGTCCTCCTCCCCCATGGCGTAGCCCTTGGCGCAGTCCATATATCTGGTGGTGCCCACCAGCACCTTGCGTCCGAGACGCCTGCAATCCTCCTGAGTCAGGCCCACGCTGCCCACCTCTGGGTGGCTGAACACAGCATGGGGGACCGCGTGCTCGTCCAGTTCCAACTTCTTTCCGTCGAACATGTTGTACCAGACCAGTTCGGAGTGGTAGTTGGCGGTGTGCCTGAACATGTTGCGGCCGATGATGTCCCCGATGGCGAATATGCCCGGAACGTTGGTCTCCATGAACTTGTCCACGATGACGTAGTTGTTCGCATCCACGGCGATACCGGAGGCCTGCGGGCGCAGCCAGTCCGCATTGCTTTGCACCCCGGTGGTCACTAGGATCTGCTGGGCCCGCACCTCCTGCTCCTTGCCGGTGGCCCGTTCCCTGCACGATACGACCTTCTGACCGTTCTCCTGTCCTACCCGGATGACATCCTGGTTGACCAGTATTGACATGTATTCCTGGGTCTTCCTCAGCATGATCTCGCTGATCTCCGGCTCCTCGTTCTTGAGGAGCCGGGGGTTGCGACCGATAATGGTGGTACGGCAGCCGAAGGCCGAGAGGAACAGGCCGATCTCGCAGGCCTTGTACCCCCCGCCAATGATGACCATGCTCTCCGGTAGCTCGATCAGGTCGAAGAAGTCCTCCGAGGTCAGGAATTCGGTTTCCAGCAACCCGGGCACCTTCGGCACCTTGGTGCGGGTGCCCACTGCGATGACTATCTTCTGGGAGGTGATCTGCTCTTCCATGGCCTGTAGGGCGTACTTGCCGGTGAAGAAGGCCGTGGTCGGGTAGAAATCCAAACCCTCGTCGGATTTAACGCCCTCCAGCATTCCGTCCCGGTCTGGCAGTATGAGGTCCCACATGCGTTTGCGGACCAGCTGGAAATCTGTCCTTTCCACCTTGGCATGGACGCCGATGCGCCTGGCATCAGTGATGACCCGGACCAGCTCCGCGGGAGTGACCAGCATTTTGCTGGGTATGCAACCACGGTTCAGGCAGGTGCCCCCCATGGGACCGTTCTCAACCAAGGCCACCTTCATCCCTCGGCGTCTGGCCCTGGAGACGACGTTCAATCCCGCACCGGAACCTATGACTATCAGATCGTACACCTTCATGTGCTGACCCGAAATATTTAAGGGGCCCCCCAATTAGATTAAGTTTTCTCGTAGCGCAAGGATTATGAGCAGGCAGCGGCCATCTTTTTCCGGATCACCATGAACGATACCGAGGAATGTCAGTGCAGTGGACAGGACCTGATGATGTTCTCCTGCTCCGGAGGATGCAACGTGGGGCAGATAGCCAACGTCGCGGTGTACCGTTTGGCCATTGGAGGCACGGGAAAGATGGCCTGCCTGGCCGCCGTTTCCGCCGGCATGCCCGGGCCGGTCTCCGCTGCCAACCGAACCAGGATGGTGCTGGTGGTGGACGGTTGTCCGGTCAAGTGCGCACTCAAGACCTTGCAGAGGGCCGGTGTCAAGGTGAACCACCACGTGCTGATCACGGACCTGGGTCTGAAGAAGGAGGATGATCTGAGGCACGATTCGGCTGACGTGGATCGCGCGGTCAGGCTCTGCCTTGATTCCTTATCCGGGATCTGATAGTTTTTGGTGCCAAATGGTCTAGATTCCAGCGCTAGCCCTGTTTTGATAGTCCATCGGAATATTTGATTCTGAATATACATATATACATTATATTCTGATAATTACGAACATTTGTAGTGTATAGTAAACTTCTTTTAGTATTTTATCTATCATCTGTGCAATTCGGCCGTAAAACAATCGGTCGATGACTATATAGAGGTCGGAACATAATGAAACACGGAATCGGATTCAAGATCTCTCTGCTCTTTGGCCTAACCCTGGTGCTCCTGCCGCTGGCCGCATCTTCGGCCGTGGCGGCGGAGGGAGAGATCGACAGTGGTGACACAGCATGGCTGATGATGGCCACCGGCCTGGTGTTTTTGATGACCCCGGCAGTGGCCTTCTTCTACGGGGGCATGCTGCGAAAGGGGAATTTCCTCTCTATGCTGGGTCAGAGCATAATCATCGTGGGTATCGTCACCGTGATTTGGGTGGTGTTGGGGTACTCCCTCGCCTTCGGGGCCGACCAATCGGGGCTTATCGGTGACGCAGGATACCTGATGCTGAACGGCGTCGACCAGAGCCCCAACGGCATCGCCCCGACAGTGCCACACCTGTTGTTCATGATGTATCAGGGGATGTTCGCCATCATCACCGTGGCACTGATCATCGGGGGAGTGGCTGAGCGCATGAGGCTGAGCTCCCTGATGATATTTCTGTCAATATGGACGGTGGCGGTCTACGTTCCCGTGGCGCATTGGGTGTGGGGCGGTGGTTGGATAGCCGAGCTTGGAGCGTTGGACTTCGCCGGGGGTACGGTGGTGCACATCACCGCCGGAGTGTCGACCCTGGCCGCCGCGCTGGTGCTAGGCAAGAGGATCAACCACGCCAAGGGAATCGTGGAGCAGCCGCACAACATTCCTATGGTGGTGTTGGGTGGCGCTCTGCTATGGATAGGCTGGTTCGGATTCAACGGGGGCAGCGCCCTGGCCGCAGACGGACTGGCAGCCAGCGCCCTGGTCATGACCCAAATCTCTGCCGCCATGGCCGCGGTCATATGGGGATTGATAAGCTGGCTGCACACCGGTAGGGTCAGCGTTCTCGGGCTCATCTCCGGCGGGGTAGCCGGCCTTGTGGCCATCACCCCCGCGGCCGGGTTTGTCAATGCCACCGGTGCCCTTTTCATAGGGATGGGGGCGGCGTTGGTGTGCTACTGCGGAATCCTGCTGCGCAAGAAGGCCGGGTTCGATGATGCTCTGGACGTGTGGGGGGTGCATGGCCTCGGAGGCACCTTCGGTGCCCTGGCCACTGGTCTGTTCGCAACCACCACGGTGAATGCGAGAGGGGCCGACGGCCTGCTGTACGGCGGCGGGGCGGACCTGCTGGTCGCCCAGGCGATCTCCGTGACGGTGGTCTGGGCCTTTGCTTTCTTGGTGACCATAGCGATATTGAAGAGCGTCGCTAAGTTCATCCCCCTCCGCATGAGCAAGGCGGAAGAACGCATAGGAGCGGACATCATACATCACGGCGAGAGCGCCTATTACCTGAGGTGAGAAGTATGAAGAAGATCGAGGCGATAATCCGCAGCGAGCGGCTGGAGGCGGTCAAGTTCGGACTGGAGAAGGTCGGGGTGAACGGCATGACCATCACCGACGTGCTGGGACGGGGTGAGCAGAAAGGGCTGGAATTCACCCATCGGACGGGCAAGTACCGCGTGGACCTGCTGCCAAAGGTCAAGATCGAGGTTGTGGTGATGGACGAGGACGTCGGGAGGGTTATCGAGTCCGTCGTGGAGTGCGCCCGGACCGGGGAGATCGGGGACGGAAAGATATTCGTCGTCCCGGTGGAGGAGGTCGTCAGGATCAGGACCGGAAAGAGCAACAAAGTGAAGGGGTGAGGCATGCCCCCCTTCCTCTTTTATCCTTTTTCATTCATTATCTCAGGCAATGGAACTGGAAGTGACGCTGAAAAGATTACACGATGCGGCCGACCCCTCGCGGCTGGACGGCATGGAGCGATTCGGTATCTCCGTCGATCGGGCCTTGGGCGTGAGCCTTCCTAAATTGAGGTCGTTGGCCAAGGAGATCGGACATGATCACGCCCTCGCCCTTGGACTGTGGCGGACCGAATTGCACGAGGCTCGCATACTGGCCAGCATGGTGGACGAACCTGACCGGGTCACCGAGGCCCAGATGGACGTGATGGTCGGGGCGTTCCACTCCTGGGACCTGTGTGACCAGTGCTGCAACAACCTCTTCCGGCTCACCCCTTACGCCTGGAACAAGAGCCAGGAATGGTGTGATCGAGAGGAAGAGTTCGTGAGGAGGGCGGGATTCGCCATGATGGCCTCCCTAGCGGTGCACGACCACCGGGCTGCGGACGAAGATTTCCGGCCGTTCCTGGAAGCCATTGAGAGACACGGTGTGGACGACCGGAACTACGTGAGGAAGGCGGTGAACTGGGCCCTAAGACAGATCGGGAAGCGCAACCTGACACTGAACGCCATGGCGGTCCAGACGGCTGAACGGCTCCTGTCCAAGAAGGACCGCGCATCCCGGTGGGTGGCCTTGGACGCCTTGCGGGAACTTCGAAGTGAGGCGGTACGGCAAAGGTTGAAGGACCGTGAAGTTTGATATTGTAAGCATGATAGAGATAGAATATCTGGGGCACTCCGCTTTCGTTCTGCGACAAGGCGTCGACGAAGTGCTCATCGATCCCTTCATAACCGGCAACCCGGTCGCGCCCCCTTCCGCTCATGAGGTGCGCCCCACGCTCATCTTGGTGACCCACGGCCATGATGACCACTCCGGGGACGCGGTCGAGCTGTCCAAACGTTTCGATTGCCCGGTCCTTTCCACGTTCGAGGTGGGGAACGCGTTGGCTGAGATGGGGGCCGAGATCATCTCTGGTCACATCGGAGGCGAATTCCACTTCCCATTCGGACGCGTCAAGCTCTTCCCGGCGGTGCACTCCTCCTCCTTCGACAACGTGCACGGCGTGGGGGTCCCCTGCTCCTTCCTCATTGAGATGAATGGCAAGGTGATCTTCCACGCCGGGGACACGGCGCTCTTTGGAGACATGGCGCTGATCAGGGACGAGGCCGCCATCGACGTGGCGCTGCTGCCGGTGGGGGGGGACCTATACAATGGGTCTAAAGGATGCCCTGAAGGCCATGCGGTTCTTGGGAGCCAGACGAATGGTGCCCATGCATTACGGGACCTTCGAGGCCATTGAGCTATCGGTCGAGGAGATCCGCCGGACATGCGACGGTGCGCCCTTCCAGCTGACCATCATGGCTCCCGGGGATCGTTTGGAACTCCGTTGAAGTAAATGTTTTATGCTGTGGGGGCATGAAGGATGCTTGACATGCGGCGAAACGGGAAGATCCCCTGGTCCTTGTTGGCGACGGTCCTGGTCCTGATCAGCCTGAGCTCGGCCCTGCAGGCCGCCCCGCACGACGTCTCGGTCTACCAGGTGGACGATCTGCGAAGTATCGACGCTGGCGAGAGCACCTCCTTTCAGTGGGTCCTCTACAACGACGGTTCGAGCCCCCAGCTGATAACCGTGCGGCTGGATACGGCCCTTCCGGCCCGTTTGTCCTACCAATTGGAGCCGACCTACATGGTCCTGGAACCCGGCCAGGGGCGGGATGTGTTCCTCAACCTCACCTCGAACCGTGACATGTACACCACCAGTCTGGTCTTGCAGATGACCTACAACGTGACCGATGTGGTGAGCGCGGGATACGATGTGGAATCGTACTCAGTGACCCTGGACGTCCGGGCGGTCTTCGGCGAACTGAACCGGGAGAACAAGATACTGGGCACCTGGGACAATTTTATGCCACCTCCCATGGACGGCAATTGGGGCGCCTTCCTGGTCACCGTCGTCATCTGGGCGGTTATCGCCTTCCTGGTAATGGAGGTGTTTGGACCAGCCCTGCATCGCCTGACCCGGAGGACCGCTACCAAGTGGGATGATATCGTCGTCGAGGTGATAAAGCATCCCCTGTTCCTGCTCATACTGGCCTATGGCACGGTGTCTTCCCTGGAGATACTGGAACTGGACCCCGAACTGGTGGCCGACCTGGAATTGATGTACCAGGTCTCCTTGGTGCTTATAACCGCCTTGCTGGCCTACCGGCTGCTGATAAAGGTGGTGGTCTGTTATGGTCAGGATCGGTCCAGGGATGGCGAAAGCGACCTGAAGAACGTCCTGGTCGGGTCTGTGGAGATGCTGGGCAAGGTGATCATTCCCGTCGGCGCACTCTTCATCATCGCCGCCATATTCGGCATAGACCTGGGCGTGGCCATACTCAGCCTGGGTTTCCTGGGCATCGTGATCGGGTACGCCACGCAGACCTCCCTCGGCAATATGTTCGCCGGATTACAGCTCATGATCGATCGCCCCTTCAGGGTGGGGGACAGGGTGCCGCTTGATAACGGGCACACCGCCGAAGTGCGGAACATCGGGCTACGAATCACCAGGCTGTACGACATGGACACGTCCGAGGACGTGCTGGTGCCCAACTCCCTCATCGAGAGCAGTGCCATAATAAACATGAACGCCCCGGACATCCGCTACAAGGTCAACGTCAAGTTGAGGGTGTCGGACAGCGAGGACCCGGGCAGAATCGAGGAGCTGATGATGGAGGCCGCCCGGCGCACCCCACAGATATTGCAGGGGGGAAACGCCCCGGTAGTGCGCCTTTCGGAGGTCAAGGAGGGTCGCATGATGTTCACCATCTTCCTCTGGGTGGACAGCGTGCACAATCGTTACCATGCCCGCACCGATTACCGTATCAACATCTACAAGTTG
>CAZXTA010000101.1:0-6584 GCA_964642865.1 uncultured Methanomassiliicoccus sp.
TCAGGGAATCAAACTACGGGTGGGATTTATTTATTGCCCGCCAGGGCTAGTATCTTCGACACCACGTTAAGGGATGGCGCGCAGACCGAGGGGGTCTCTTTCTCCACCGAGGACAAGCTGGAGATATTGGACCACCTGGACGCTTTCGGCATCGATTTCATCGAGGGCGGTTATCCCGGGTCCAACCCCAAGGACAAGGCCTTCTTCAAGGCCGCCCAGGGGGTCAGGATGAGGAGCGGGAAGCTGGTGGCCTTCGGTTCCACCCACCGTCCGGGACGGTCCCCCGAAGAGGACCGCGGAATGGAGGCGCTCCTCGACACCGGAACGGAATGGATATCCGTGTTCGGTAAGTCCTGGGACCTGCATGTGGAGAAAGCGTTACAGGTCCCTCTGGAGGAGAACCTGAGCATAGTCCATGACACGGTAGCCTATCTGAGGAGCAGTGGTCGCAGGATCATCTTTGACGCCGAGCACTTCTTCGACGGGTACAAGGACAACCCGAAGTACGCCATGCGGGTGCTGGAGAGCGCCAAGCGGGCCGGAGCGGAATGGTTCTGCCTGTGCGATACCAACGGCGGAGCCTTCCCAAGCGAGATCCTCCAGATCGTGTCCCACGTCCGCCAGGAGCTGGAGGTCCCCTTGGGCATACACGCCCATAACGACGGGGAACTGGCGGTCGGGAACTCGCTAGCGGCGGTGGAGGCCGGTGCCTCCATGGTGCAGGGGACCATCAACGGTCTTGGCGAACGCTGCGGCAACGCCAACCTATGCTCCATCATACCGAACCTGATGCTAAAGATGGGGGTGCAGACCGGGGTGCACCATCTGGACCATCTGACCAAACTGTCCAACTTCGTGGCCGAGATGGCCAACGTGAGCCCTAACCCCCGCGCACCGTACGTGGGCAGGAGCGCCTTCGCTCACAAGGGCGGATTACACGTCAGCGCGGTGCTGAAGGAGGCCCGTACCTACGAGCATGTGGAACCGACGGTCGTCGGCAACCAGAGGCGCATACTGGTCTCCGAGCTCTCCGGGGTCTCCAACATCATGGCCAAGGCCGGGGAACTGGGAATAGATACTGAGAAGGATGGCGGGCGGGTCATACTGGATAGGATGAAGGATCTGGAGGCCCAGGGCTTCCAGTACGAGGCGGCCGAGGCCAGCCTGGACCTGCTGATCCGCAAGCTGAAGGGGCAGAACACATCCCATTTCCGTTTGGAAGGGTTCCGCACCTTCATGGACGTGACCGGGGATGTGATGACCTCCGAGGCCTCGGTGAGGGTGGTGGACTCCGACGGGACGCTGGAACATACCGCCGCCGACGGCAACGGGCCGGTCAACGCTCTGGACCGCGCACTGCGAAAGGCATTGGAGCGTTTCTACCCGGTGCTGAGCGAGGTGCGTCTGATCGATTATAAGGTCAGGGTCATCGATGGCAAGGAGGCCACCGCGGCCAAGGTGCGGGTGCTGATCAGCTCCACCGACGGCTCACAGACCTGGACGACCATCGGGGTCTCTGGCAACATCATCGAGGCCTCGTTGATGGCCCTCATCGACAGCATCGAGTACAAGTTGATGAAGGCCGGCATCAACGGCGTTAGCTTGAATTGTCATTAGGTCGTATGGTATGCATATGAGCTACCCGGTCAGGCTGATCGCCCCCGAGGAGAAGGACCTTCTTTACGAGAGGTACTCCGCATGCAATTTCTACACCGCCAAGGCGGACCTCAACGGCTGCTGCGTCAAGCTCTACACTCTGAGCGATGCCATGAAGGACACGTGGGAGGACAACTTCTACGCTATGTCGGAGACGGTACGCTCCCATGGCCGGGTCATCTGCCTGGACGATCCGGCAAGGCCCTTGGAGGTGCTGTACGAGCCGCACGCCAGGACCGCCTTCCTGTTCAACTTTGACTACTATGGCTGGGTGAAGAGCGTCGCACTGGCCGTGGCCGGGGACGTCCTCGAGGACGAGCACCAGATCCATTCGGTGCACGGGGCGGCCCTGGACCTGGATGGGAAGGGGATCACCCTCATCGCCCCTTCCAAAACGGGCAAGACCACTCATTCCTGGGGATTGCTGCGCTCCAAGACCGCCCGGCTGGTCACCGACGATTGGTATTTCGTGAGATTGTCCGAAAGGCGTCCCATGGCTTTAGGCTCGGAGAAGAACTGCTACATCGATGCGGACATAGGCACCATCTGGGAGGAGTACCGCGGACTGGTGGAGATGACCAAGTTCGATAACCGGCGGCGGGCGGTGGTCAATGTTCGCTGGGTGACGGGGAAGGGATCCGTCGTCCCCATGACCACCATACACGAGGTGGTGCTGCTGAAGAGGGACCGCTCCGATCCGGAGATGGTGCGGGAGCTGAGCCCGGAAGAAGCGTGGGAATATCTCCGGTCGAATGACCTGTGCAACCCCCACCAGATGGTGCGGGACGAGCGCAAGATGAAGTTGCGGGAGAGGTTCTTCCGGCAGTTCCTGTCCCAGGCCAAGGTGCACCTGGTGAACACAACGGCCACCCCGCAGGAGACCCAGGAGGCCATACGTCGGCTGGTGGAGTGAACCGGGGAAAAACTGAATTATCCCCCAGCCCAATCTTTCAGGCATGACCAAGGTCCTACTGACCATGATGGGGCGGTCCGTGTGGGGGCTCTTCAATTCCGTGTGGGCCTCCATCCGTCAATTCGATTACCTGCCCGATCGGGTGTACGTGCTCATGGCCGGGTGCGAAGCACCCAGGGCCGGCATGGCAACGGACATGCTGGTGATCCTTCTCAAGGAGCACGGCTCTCCGGCCAAAGTGGAAATGGTGAACGTGCCTGGGGACGATATCAAGGAGATCGGCCGGGTGGCCGGGGAGATATTGACCAAGGAGAAGGAGAAGGGCAGCGAGCTGGCCGTGGACGTCACGCCGGGGTCCAAGGCCACCGTGCTAGGCACGGTCCTGGGATCGGGCAAGGTCAAGGTGGACCACATCTTCTACCTGTACATCGAATCGCTGCAGAACGCCTCCCGGCCGTATCTGGAGATACCGCTGGAACTGCAGCACTCGCACGACCTCCTCCAGGAGGTACGCTGATGGAGGCGGACAAGGACTTCCTCACCGTGGTGCTGAACGAGGCCCGTCTGGCCGGCAAGGGGGACATCGTGGTCCGCTCCGACATGCTGGACCTGGACCTGATGGCCCTGGACCTGGAACGCCGGACGGTGCAGTGGGTGGTACGGGACCGGGAATACGACGCGGCCCTGTCCGTGGTCACCAGATCGTTGGGCGAGGGGCTGGCCCGGGACATGCCTACCTTCCTGGACCTGCGGGAGGCGCTGCAGTCCTCCATGTTCCTGCCGCCGACGAACCTCCCGGACCTGATGAACGAGGTCTACCGCCTGACCGATCGGAAGAAGGACCCTTACCGCTTCCCCAAACAGATGTGCTTCGGAGTGGACACCAACCTTCTGTACCGCAGACTGTTCTCCCGGTTGCTGCTGGCCGGCTCGGCCTGCGGGGTGCGCAGGTTCGATCCGGACAAGGTGCAGGTGCTCATCCCGGCCCTGGCGGAGGAGGAGCTCTCCAGGCGGGTGGGCCGGAAGTACGACCACCACGACCTGGAGGAGCTCAAGCGGGCCCTGCGGGACCGGAGATTGGCCGAGGAGCTTTTCAACTGCCTGCAGAAGAGCGGCCGCAAGGCCATGAACGGGCAGACCGAGGTGGCCCTGCTCAAAGAGCACTATAACTGCTGGTCGGTGCAGGGCGGGACTTTCACCGACGACAAGGAGCTGCGGGACGACGATATGTTGAGGTCCCTGGCCGAGGAGGTCTTTCAGCAGCGTCTGGAAATGCTCTTCCTGACCAATGACGACAAGACCAGGGCCCACGCCAGCGCCCATAAGGTCCCCTCGCTCCTCATCTCCTATCCCTACGAGGTCCCGGCCTCCCTGGATTACGACCCTTGGCTGTTGACCGAGCTGCTCTACGACCTTAGTCTGCTGCACGTGTCCATATCCTTGAAGGGCACCGGGGTCAGGATAAAAGGGGAGTGGATGGGTAAGACGGTGGACGACTACCGTCACGAGCGTTTGAGGATCACCTGCCCGGAGGACTCGGCCATGGGCAAGGCGCTGGCCAGGGACCTGCGCATTATTTCCATGATCAAGAGCAGATTCCCCTGGCGGGGACTGCGTTGAAGGATCGAGGCATTGAGATGATGAGGCCGGGCCTTGATGCGGTCGCTATGGATGAACGGTAAGGAGCCCCCGCAAAACGATTATGGTGGGGAAGTTGGAGAAGGTCCGCGGGGACTCCCATCATCCAGATTTGATTGGAGGTTATAAATGTTATGTGATAATAGTACCGTTTTTGATGATATAACCCCACATGCCAACGGTACGTTAGGCCGCCTTCGCTCCCGTTCTTTTTCATTTACCGCATAACCACAGATACCCATATGTAATAGATGAGAACAGGAGAACGATACCCACGGCGGTCCATGCGGTGGCGATGCCTGCTGCATCGGCCAGCCATCCTATTGTGAACGATCCGATCAGCCCGCCGCCCTGCAGCATGAGAGATTCAAAGACATGAGCGTCGACCTCCTTTGTTTGGGTATGCGGGCATTGAAGACCGCAGCGTGCGGAGAGGTGGCCAGGCCGAAGAACATGTACAGCAGGAGATAGAGCAGGGCGAACGCAAGGAGGCCGGCCTGCCAGGAGAGGACCATCAGAACGATGCCGCCCAATGCCCTCATCCATGTCAGAGACCTCAGTCGGTCCTCTCCCAGGATATCCGAGAAGCGGGATGCAAGCATGTTCCCCACCGATGAGGCGAAGAAGTAACCGGCTGCCAGCACCCCGAATATCCAGGTCTGCGTGGGGTCCTCCATGAGCTCCAGCGTCCGGGGCTGCCACAGCAGTTCGACGGAGAGCAGACCGAAGCCCAGGAAGGCGGACGAGATCATCATCACCAGAGTGAAGCGGTCCTTTACACCGAAGACCATGGCGTCGGAGAGTACGGCGGGGAAGGCCTTGAGCCCGGAGGAGGCCGTTCCTTGCCCCTTGAGCGCGCGCTCCTGTACCAGCACGGAGGTCGTTACCAGCTGTAGGGCCAAGAGGGTGACCATGAGCAGGATGTTGGCGGAGTAGGGGCTCATCCAATCCACGCTTTCCGTTAATCCGGAGGTTAGCATAGGAAGCACGCCCCCCAGAAGTGAACCGGCACCAATGCCCATGGGAATGAAGACGTTGGCGGTGGCCAATGCCTTCTGAAGGTTCCCACCGGGGTTTCGGAGGGCGAACTCGTCCACGAACCAGGCATCCATGGATCCGGAGGAGAGGGCACGGGCCACACCGTAGAGAAGAAATCCGACCAGGAACATTGGAAGACCAGTGGCGAACAGAAGCACACTCCCGCTGAAGATGGACACCACTAGTGAGCACATGTACACCTTCTTTCGGCCCAGTGAGTCGCTGAGCCCGCCGGTCGGCAGTTCCAGCACGATGATGGTGGCGGAATAGACGGAAAGGGTCATCCCGACCTGGAAGAGGTCCAGCCCCTTACTGGTCATGTAAAGGACCATGATGGGCAGGGTTATGCCCACTATGAACCAATGTACCACCTGATTGATGATGTAGACATGCAGGGGGTCGTCCCTTAGCACAGCACGGGAATGCCTGACCGCCAATATCAATCTGCTCAAACCTTCCTATATGTATTTGGAACGTGAAAGGGCGGTGCGGCGTTACCTCGACCGGGGTGGAGATCGGAGAAGGGGGGTCACTTGTTTCTGGGGACCAGTCTGCCGGTCTCTTGCATGTACTCCTCGTATTCATCTCCGAACTTCTTGGCCATGTGTGCCTCCTCCAGGGGCACGCGAGCGACGTAGAAGGTCCCGAAGACCGCCAGGAAGATCGCTCCGGCGATCAGATTGTGAAGGAGCAGCGGCATGGAGAAGGCCCAGAGCCAGAGCGAAGTGTACATGGGATGGCGGACGCGTCGGTACACCCCTTTCTTGATGAGCGATTGCTCGCCTTGCACGCCCGGTGTCAGAGCGAAATTGGCACCCAGGTCGGCGTGGGACCTCCATAGCAGGAGAAGCGAGGCCGCGATCAGGAAGATGCCGATCCATGCGAACATGTCAGGCAAGGAATAGTTGGCGAAGTCGAGGAACGGTGTCAGGATGTAGGCCAGCGGTGCTACCATGCTCGCCACGATCAGTAATACGAGCAACTTGTCTGCAAGAGAGCTTTTGGCGGCCTCCCTTTCCCCTATCAACATCATGAAGGCCACCCGAATGTACAGTGCCGCGGCAGCGCAGATGACGTATATGGCGGCGAAGAAGCTGACGTTCATTCGTTACCTCTGGCCAGTTCATGAAGGCTTATCGTATAAAAACCGTACTGTTCGTCGTTCCCACCTTTCATGTGTCATATCGGGCCGTTGAACTCTTTGAGAAGGAAGAGCGACCATCTTAATTTGTATAGGTCAAGAGAGGAGCGTAGCGGCGTTCATGAAATGATGGAAAAGTTCGCATCCGCCCCGGCTACGGTGCGGACCGTCGTTTAATATGTAAAGGAAGTGGGGGCA
>CAZXTA010000102.1:0-6432 GCA_964642865.1 uncultured Methanomassiliicoccus sp.
AGCCCGTACCTGGGCATGCTGGCCATCGTCGGGGTGCTGCTCACTAGCTACATGGGCACCCAGGCCCAGGCGGTGGGGGCAAAGCGCCTCTATGCCGGGCTGCTGGGAAGGGCGGACCGCATCGTGCTGTCCTTCATCATCCCGCTGGTACAACTGGTCATGCTGCTTTTCGGCTACCGAGAATTCGATATACTGGGCGTCCAGATCAACGCCTTCGAGGTCATGATGCTGTGGTTCGCAGTGGTGGGCAACCTGACCGCGTTGCAGAGGGCGGTCATCACCTGGAGGGGGTTGAAGGGGACTTAGTCCCCTTCTCCGTCCGCTTCTCCCGGTCCTCATCGTAGGACCTGATACGGTAGTAGGTCAAGGGATGGGTGACCCTCCTCCCGTTACACAGATCGTCCGGCTCGAAGCATAGTCCGTTGGTGCGCATGGTGGCGCATTCCGGCGGGGTGTAGCGCTTGCCCAGACCGTCCCCGGTGATGTGCCTGACCTGATAGGCGGTCTTGGATTGATCGAAGTCCGGGGAGCTGCAGAACATCTTGATGATCTCGTCCACCGGCATGCCCACAAAGCTCAGGAAGCTCGCCAAGGCAAAGCGCCCGGCATGAGGCATGTTCTGCCCGGCCTGGGCCATGGCCACCAGTTTCTTCATGCACGGGGGGAACTTGAGGATGCTCACCTCTCCGAAGCCTTCTCCCCGGTACTTCCCCTTGAATTCCTCCAGGGCGGAGATGATATCTTCAAGCTCCTTTTCCACCACGGCGAGCAGATCGTCGTTCACCGGCAGGGGCAGCTCGTCCTCGATCCTCTCGTTGAGCGCCTGCTCCAGAACCCGCACGAACCTGTTCTTGTCCAGCTGCACGAACCCGGCTCGCAGGTCCTGGTTGACCAGCTTCCACTCCGGGCCTCGCAGCCCGGAGGTGTAGTTCAAGTAATCGGCGAAGTGCATACGCAGCATTTCATCGCAGAAGGCCGCCTCCACCTCCAGTTCCAGGGCCAACAAGACCACCGCATCCATGTCCTCCTTGCGCAGACGCTCGTTGAAAGCCTTGGCCTCCGCCAGGGCGTAACGGCGCACCAGCACCTCGTCGCCGATGCACGAGACCAGGATGCGGGCGTAGGGATAGCTCAATATCTCCTGCACCGCAATGTCCTCGTCGGTCACAGGGTTGTTCGGCACCGTCAGGTCGCTTATGGCCGACAGCACCCGGGCCCTGCCCCGGCGGCGGGCCTCGGCCATGGTGATATGCTTGACCAGGTCCTCCAGTCCCAGCTCGCGCTCCTTGACGAATTGGGTGGCCTCCTTGAGAAATGGGTATCGGGCGAGGGCGCGGTATTCCATGACCGGAACCTGATTCGCTTCGCCTCTATTTAGGGTTGGGACTCAATTGAAGCTCAGGAAAGGAAGGACCTGGTCGGCCACGCGGGGGTCGTCCAAAGCCCCCCGCAGTTCGTCCAAATTCCCGATCGGCCGGGCCCGGAAGATGCGGATGGCCCGTTTGCGCCCCAATCCCGGCAGGGCCTCGAGGGCTGTTATGTGGCACCTGTTCACCTCCAGCGGGAACACCACACCACTGATGCTGCGGAAGCCGTGACCTACGACCGCCACGTCCAACAAGCGCCCCAATTCCACCGGATGATCGATGCCCACCAGTAACGGGTACGTCCCGATCTGCCGGCCGAAAGTGACCTTCCCCTCCCTCATCTCGGTGTACACCCTCCGAAGCACGGTCCCCATCGGGACAAGGCGCTGCAGCATGGGGCGATCTATCTCGTTCCGCACCCTCTCCTTGAACCTCAGGAAGGCCGAATGGCTGATGGTCTGCGGGAACGACCTCCGCACGGGCATGACCTGGCGAATGTTGATACGGCGCAGCAGCAAACCCTCGTCCAGGATGCCCTGCAGGAAGCGGATGTTCAGGTCCATCGTCGAAGGCCCCTCCCCCTCCAGTCCCACCAGCACGTTGATCCCCGGCAGCAGGGCAGGGAGGCCGTTTTCCCCCCTCTCCCCGCCAAACCGGTTGATGGCCCGCACGGACCACAGGACCTCCTCCGGCGTGGCGTTCAGGTTGTTCAACCGGACCACCTCGGGGTCGGCGGTCTCCATTCCCAAGGCCAGAACGTTCCCCGGGGTGCAGTGCCGGACCAGGGAATGGAGGATCATCTCCGTCTCCCGGGGGTGCCGGGCCATGACCGCCGGGTTGGCGTTGTCCACGTGCAATACCTCCGGCTCCAGTACGGAAAGGCCGGAGAGCAGTTCCTCCAACGCCTCCGGGTCCGGTGTAGGGCAGTCCGTGCCATCCAGTCGTGCCTTGTAAGAGATAATGCAGGTCTGCGCGCCCAGACGGAAGTTCACCACCCCCCGCTCCCTGAGCGCTCTTGCCTCGGCCACGATGGCCGCGGGCTCCCGGCAGACGGGACGGCCCTTGAGCGGCTCCACGCAGAAGGAGCATCCCCCGTTGACATAGCGTACGCAGCCGCGATAGGTCTCCAGCTCGGCTATCAATGGCCGCGGGTGGTCCGGGTGCGATAGGACACAGTCGGCCCCCAACATCATCCAACGGTCCCACTCCTCCATATCTCGCCAGCGGTCCTCGACCTGTCCCGTTTCCAGCAGATCGAATACGGCCGAAGCGGTATCCAGGTAGTGAAGGTGATCGAACCGTCCCTTCAAGTTGCGGTCCAGGGCCGCCGGGCCTCCCAACATCGTCACGCCGCGGAACCCCTCGATCAGCTCGAAAAGCTCCCGGCGGGAGGCGGGCATTCCCCGGAGATATCGGCCTGGAACGGACATGCCGGAGATCACGACCATCACATCGGCCTTCGGTAGACGGGCGCCGGAACGCCATTGGTCGACCGTAATGTAATGCGGAACACTATCGGCATCCCTCACCGCCCCGAACACCGCCCGCACAAGCGGGTGTATGTAAGGCGGCACCCCCAGCGAACCAGGCTCGTCTATGTAGCCGTCGAATATCATTACGTCGGACACGCCATCGCCGTCCAGTAAAAAGGAGGTGGGGGCCTTTTAAAGGCCGGGGAAGCGGTTTCAGAGCAGAGTGACCTGTTCGGTCTCCACGTTCTGTATGCCGGGTATGTCCTTTAAAGACTCCTCGAGCTTATCGATGAGGCCCTCGGCATCCTCCATGACGAAGACCGCCTCCAGCTTCTTGAGCCCGAAGGCCATGGGGGACACGTCCGCCTTGGCCACCCTGACGTTGGCCGGGACGATCTCCGGCAGTTTCACGATCAGGGACTGGAAGTCGAACTCGATGTCCTCGGGCATCAGGGTATAGGTGGCCGCAACGGTTCCCATCGAAACCACCTCAAGGACCGATGAAACCGCACTTCTTGCATTCGTACTTGACGCTCTGGTCACGGCACTGGGCGCAACGGCCCACCTCTTCTCCACCACAGTTCGGGCACTTGAAGAAGGTGATGCCTTTGCCCACCAGCCGGACCCCGCATGAGTTGCAAACCTTTTCATTCTCCATAGGTCATCGCTTTGTGCAGGATTATAGTCCTCGTATAAATACGTGATTGGACCGGCGATCATGCGAGAGGCCCCGTCTGGGTCCCGGTCTACGTAAAATACAGGGCTCACGGGAGAGCTGATATAATCGTGTGGAAGAAATAAAAAATGGTTCTGCACAAGTTCATATAGATTGCCTTCATTATCCGCCCACAAGTGGAATTATCCGACGGGGACTCGGTCGATCGGCGTGCCCACGTTCCCTAAGTTCCATGGTGGATGGGAAATCTTAAATAGAACAAGGATTTACTCTCCCGTTCACACGCCGGCACTTACTTACCAATGGGCCCGTAGCTCAGCTAGGTAGGACCTTCGGCAACGCAGGTCCCTAGAGAGAGCATCTGGCTTTTAACCAGGTGGTCCGGGGTTCGAAAGGTACGCGGTAATTCCGTGTATGCGGAAATCCCCGCGGGCCCGCTTGGGTAGGTGAAAAAGATATGCAGACCGAAGTATCCAAACTCCATTCCCGATGCATTTTTATAAGACCGACACCTAGTGAAGGAGCAGCCCGGTTTCTGCATGGTATGAGGTGATTCATTTGGAGGAGTCCGTACCATTCAATGTATTGAGCCATAAGATGGTGCCTGTCCACGAACTCTTGAGCGATGAGGAAACGGAAAGGGTCCTCAAGCGGTTGAAGGTCACCCGTGACCAGCTCCCTAAGATAAAGGAGAGCGACGCTTCGGTCAAGATGCTGGAGAAGGCAATGAACAGGAGCATCCCGGAGAGGAGCGTCATCAGGATCGTGAGGGACAGCCAGACCGCCGAATTAGCGGAGGTCTATCGTCTCGTTATAAGAGGGTGAATTTATTGAGGGATCTGGTCGAACTTTATTTCAAGGACAGTAGCATCGTCAACCATCACATCGCAAGTTTCAACGACTTCCTGGCTTCGCAGGCCAACCCCAACAGCCGCATGCAGAAGATCGTGGACAACGTTCGGGTCTCGGCGGAGGACCCCGAGCGGGGCATGATCACACTGGACCAGGACAAGACCAATGGGAGGATCATTCAGATCCGGGTCGGCCGCCGCCGGGAGGAGAAGAGCGGGCAGGTGGACCCCCATCAGAAACCGACGCTGCACATCATGGAGCCCATGGTCCGGGAGGCCAACGGCTACGTGCACAACATCACCCCCATGGAGGCCCGCCTGAGGAACCTGAACTACCTCTCGCCCATATTCCTGGACTTCACCATCATCGAGGACGGCATCGAGAAGGAGCCGGAGACCGTGCACATCGGGGACCTGCCCATCATGGTCAAGTCCCAGAAGTGCAACATATTCAAGGATAACCTGGAGAAGGACTACGAGCTGTCCGAGGAACAATACAATGCCGAGCTCATGAAGAAGAGCGAGGACCCTATGGACTCCGGCGGCTACTTCATCATCGGCGGCACCGAGCGCGTCCTGATCACACTGGAGGACCTGGCGCCCAATCGGGTCATGGTGGAGCTCAGCGAGCGCTACGGAACGGCCATGGAGGTCGCCAAGGTCTTCTCCCAGAAGGAAGGGCACCGGGCCCTGACCCTGGTGGAGAAGAAGCGCGATGGCATGCTCATGGTCACCGTCCCCGCCGCCTCCGGGCAGATACCCCTGGTCGCGCTCATGAAGTCCCTGGGTATGGAGAACGACGAAGAGATATACGAGGCCATAGTCTCCTCTCCGGAGATGGCCAACATCGTTTACGCTAATTTGGAGGAGATCCAGGACCCCAAGGTATATGGCCCCACCGGGATCTTCACCACCGAGCACGCCCTGACCTACCTTGAGAAGAAGTTTGCCACCGGCCAGGCCAAGGAGTACCGGGTCAAGAAGGTGGAATCCATCATCGACCGCTCCCTGCTCCCGCACCTGGGCGACATCAGGGAGGACCGCCTGAAGAAGGCCATCTTCCTAGGTAGGATAGCCAGGTCCGTACTGGAGCTTTCCCTGGGCAAGCGCAAGGAGGACGACAAGGACCACTACGCCAACAAGCGCCTGAAACTGTCCGGGGACCTCATGGAGGACCTTTTCCGTGTGGCCTTCACCAATTTGATAAAGGACCTGAAGTACCAACTGGAGCGCTCCTATGCCAGGCGGAAGGATCTGCGCATCGGCTCCGCCATACGCCCGGACCTCATGACCCACCGGCTTCTGCATGCGTTGGCGACGGGCAACTGGGTGGGCGGGCGCGCCGGCGTAAGCCAGCTCCTGGACCGCACGTCCAACATGAGCACCATCTCCCATCTGAGGAGGGTAACCTCATCCCTTACCCGCAGCCAGCCGCACTTCGAGGCCCGTGACCTGCACCCCACCCAGTGGGGCCGGCTATGCCCCAACGAGACCCCTGAGGGCCAGAACTGCGGTCTAGTGAAGAACGCCGCGCTGATCATCAACGTCTCCGAGGGCTTCCGCGAGGAGGACGTCACCTTCCTGCTGAAGGACCTCGGCATACGCGAGGTGCGCGGCCAGCAGATGTCCGGTACCCGTATCTACGTCAACGGCGACCTGAAGGGGGTGCACGATAACTCCGCGTTCCTGGTCAGCGAGATGAGGAACCGCCGCCGCTCCGGATTGCTTTCGGACGAGATCAACATCCGCTACGACGAGGAGATGGACGAGGTCATCATCAACTGCGACGAGGGACGACTGAGGCGCGCCCTGCTGGTCCTGAAGGACGGCCGGTTGATGATCACCCGCAAGCACCTGGAGGACATTCGCTCCGGTAAGCTGCACTGGTCCGACCTGGTTCGCGAGGGTGTGATCGAGTGGGTCGACGCCGAGGAGGAGGAGGACACCTTCATCGCGGTCGAACCGTTCGAGGTGCCCCGAAAATGCAGCATCTGCGAACGGGACGTATCCCCCCTCGACCTGGATTGGATGAACCCCGGCACCACCGACAAGCAGGCCGAGCTGAA
>CAZXTA010000103.1:0-6376 GCA_964642865.1 uncultured Methanomassiliicoccus sp.
CTTGGCACCTGGCAAGGCACGTATGAAGTAGCCGTCGGCCTTCTGCAGGTACGTCTTGGCGGTGTACTTGTCCACGTCCGGCTGCACCGCCTTCCACACGTAGTCCCTCAGCCAGTCGTGCACCTTCAATGCCTGGGACAGAGGCATCAGCTCCACCCCGCTGCCCATGATGGCCGAGTGCACCACGGTGTTGTCCATGAGCAGAAAGTTGCCGGCCTTGCCCTGGTCACTGGGTGCTATGCCGGCGTCCAGCATGGTCTCCTTGGTGTCCTGCGGTAGGTCCTCCAGGGATCCCATTGAGGGCAGGGCCTTGCTGCCCTCCTCGTAGGCCTCCAGGTCGATATCCTCGCCGAACTCGGACTCTTTCTTCAGGGCCTCCTTGGCCCTCCTCGCTTCATCAGTGACCATGGGCAACCCTCAGAAGTTCTCCTTGACCAGGGAGCGGTTCATCTTGCAGCGGATGCACTCGTTGTACCCCATCTTGCGTATCTCCGACAACAGCTCCCGCGGATTGCCGGAGCAGGCCACCGTGCCGTTGCACATGACATAGCCGCGGTCCGCCTCCACGAAGTCCAGTATCTGGCCGGTGTGGGTGATGATGAGAGCGGCCTTGCCGCTCTTCTGCCGCCAGCCGGCGCAGTGGGTCGGTCCCTGCAGCAGGTCGTGCACCTTGACCCCCAGCTTCTCGATGGAGACCAGGTCCACCCCGCTCTCCGGCTCGTCCAGCAGCAGCAGGCAGGGGTCCTGGGCCTCCAGCTGGAGTATCTCCGAGCGCTTGATCTCCCCGCCGGAGAAGCCCACGTTGACATCCCTATCCAGGAAGGCGCTCATGTCGAGGTCCTCGGCCAACGCCGCGGGGTCCACCTTGCCCTTGCCGGTCACCCGGACCAGGTCCTTGAGCCTCACCCCGGTGAGGTTGGGAGGGCGCTGCATCATCATGCCTATGCCCCGCTTGGCCCTCTCGTTGACCGGCAGGGAGGTGATGTCCTCCCCGTTCAGCACTATACGGCCACTCCTGACCTTGAAGCCAGAGAAGCCCATGATGGTCATCAGCAGGGTGGATTTCCCCGAGCCGTTGGGTCCGAACAGCACGGTGGTGTAACCGGTCATGACGTTGAGCGACAGGTCGTGCAGTATCTCCCTGCCGCCCACCTCGACGGTCAGATTCTCTATCTCCAGCATTGATTCAACTCCCTCAGCGATTGTTGATGAACGTAATTAAGGATATCGAGTCACTTGCGGTAGCGCTCGGGATGCTCCAGTACCATCAGTTCGTTCCCGTCCTCGTCCAGGAATATGGCCAGCAGGCCTCCCCAGGGCTGCCGTTCCGGCCTCATCTTGAAGACCACCCCCTCGTCCACCATTTTGCGGTGCACGTCGTACATGCTGTCGCAGGAGAACACGATCCCGGTGGGACCGCCGGGCTGCCGCGGTTCGTCCTTCCCCGCTACGTACAGGGCCACCTTTCCCAACGGTTCGTCCGGCCCCAGCTCGGCCCAGTTGCCGTCCCTCCGCAGCAGTTCCAGCCCCAGGGCCTCCATGTAGAACTCCAGCGCGGCATCCAGGTCGGAGACGGGAATGGCGGTCATCCAGACCCGGGTCAGCTTGCCCTTGTCCCTCAGCGTTTCGTTGCCCCCCATGGGATCGCCGATCGGCATGAAGGGGCTATCCTCCGGGCGCATAAAAAATATTCGTTCAGCGCATTGACGTCGATCGTCCCCAGATGATCGGACGGACCGCTGGTAAAGGCGGCGTCCCTGTACCTCGCCGGCCGAGAAAGTAGATAATCCAGGGGGTTCATCCTCCGAGGGATGAGAAAATGCGTGGCCGTATTGGGGCCCCCGGAACGCTGGGTGCCTTTGTTGCGCGAGCACCATCAGCTGGCCGACTTTCTTTGCGTCTCCCCGGTGCGCGCCGAGCCTAGGGACACCGCCGACTTCTCCCTTTTCCTGGTGGACCTTTTCTCCGGCCGCTTCGATGTGCTGGTGGCCACCTGCCCGACGGTCATCGAGTCCATGGTTGGCATGGCCAAGGGCCGCAAGATGCTGGACCGTCTGAGGGAAGCGACCAGCGAAGTGGAGCTGGTCGCCATCGGGGAGAGGACCTCCTTCTGCGCCACGCACCACGGCCTGACCGTCTCGTCCATGGCCCCGGAGGCCACCACCGATGCTCTGGTCGAGCATCTGAACAAGGCCCCTCGGAGAGGCACGGTGGTCCTGCTGCGCTCGGACCAGGGTTCCTCCCAGATGGTGTGCGATCTGCGGTCCACCGGCTGGAATGTGGAGGAGGTGCAGGTCTACTCCCTCCTGCTCGACGAATCGGAAGAGATGAGCGATCTCCTGGAACATCTGGAGGACGGAAAGGTGGACGTCCTGGTGTTTCCCACCCCGGCCCACGCCCATGCCTTTCTGCTGCAGCTGATGGAACGGTGCGGCAAGGACGATGCCCTGTCCTTGCTGGAGGGGGTGCAGGTGGCGGCCATGGGCCGGGAGACCCGGGAGCGTCTGGAGGAGCATGGGGTGAAAGTGACCCTGGTCCCGGAGAGGGCTGACCCCGCCGAGCTGCTGAGGACCATCGTGGGGGCCATGGACCTCTGATCACGACAGAGATGAGGATCGAGGGGGGGGCGCCCCGCGCCGTTGTTCGTTAGGCCTTCTCGCTCGGCCTCTCCTTGGACACAGACGCGCATATGCAGGCGATGATCATGCCTACGAGCATGAAGAGCCAGACAGCGCGGTATTCGGCCAGGGAGTTGTTCACGATCATATAACCTGTCAGCTGCTGGAGGACCGCACCTCCCAGGAAAGGGAAGATGTTCAAAGCGGCTATGGTGGTGCCGGCCATGGCGATGGGGAACAGTTCCATCACCTGGGCGTAGCTCGCCACGAACCATCCACCGAAGAAGCCGAAGAGGAAGTGGACGGCCATGTAGACCTCCTGACTTTCCACATCCCCGGCCATGAACCACATGAAGGCCCAGATCAGGGTGTAGATGACTGTCCCAATGACCACCACCTTCTTCCTGGACCTGATCACCCTATCCGAAAGTATCCCGGCCAGGGGGCATCCGAATATCATCCCTATGCCGATGAAGGTCAGGGAGGTGGCGTAGGTTGCCTTGTCCCAGCCCAATACGTCGCGGAAGAACGGTCCGCCCCACAGGCCCTGATACACCATAATGCTCCCATACATGAAGAAGAACCAGATCGCCAGAGGCCAGAACTTCCTGCCGGAGCCAAAGGTCATCTTCAAGGCCTCCTTGACCGGAATTTTATCCTCCGGCCACTTCTCGGCCGCTCTCTCCAGTTCAGAGACCACCGCCTCACCGATGGGCAGGTGTCCCGCGTCCTCAGGACGGTCTCTCACCAGTGCCCACATCAGCAGGGTAAGGACGGCCGTGAGCACGCCCAAGGCCAGGAACACCCGCTGCCACCCCACGGCGTCGGACATGTAGGCCAGGGGACCGGCGGCGGCCAACCCGCCGACGCTCCCCACCGTGAGGAGCAGACCGGTGAGAGAGACGAACTCGTCCCGGCGGAACCATACCGCCATGATCTTCAGGGCCGGCACGTAGACCATGGCCACGCCCAATCCGATCATCACCCTGCCTGCCACCACGAGCTCGAAGGTACCTGCAATGCCCGTGACGATCGCTCCCAGGGCAGCGATGGTGGTGAAGATGGACACCGTCCTCCGGGGTCCCCATCTGTCGGTCAATATCCCGCACGGCAACTGCATGATGGTGTAGGCATAGAAATACACCGAGCTCAACAGGGCAATGGAGGTAAGACCGACCCCGAACTCATCCTGGATGTCAGTGGCCATCACTGCTGGTGAGACCCGGTGGAAATAAACTAGGAAATAGGTCAGGGCCATTATGCCGAAGACCATCCATCGGTTCCGAAGTAAGCGTATGACCTTTCCCCTATCGATAGCCGGAATCCCACCCCCGGGATCAGATCCTGTCAAGGTGACGGGTCACCTTCATCATGGCATGAACCCCCTTGCACGTTTTTAATCATGACTGCGACAAGGTCCGCGGATCGACCGTCCCTGCCATGACATCCGGGTCGGACCGATCACATCCTCAGCATCGCCGCCCGGTAGGCCAGCTCGATGTCCACCGCCAGGTCGTAGACGACCATGACCCTGCTCTGGTCCAGCCTGGCGAGAGCGCGGGTCAGGTCCCGGCGTTCCTGGAGGTCCAGATCGGCGGCGGTCTCGTCCAGCAGCAAGGCCGGGAACATGGAGAACGATCCGGCGATCACCAATTTCATCTCCCAAAGCACAGATCCCTAGGCACACGTTGGTCATGGCGATGACCGCGCGGGCCAGGGTCCGATCCGATGTCACCACCGGGTCCATCGAGGATATACGAACGATATCCTCCGATCAGGTTGCAATCACGTGCTTAGAACAATTTAAAAACCAACATCACCCCAGCCATATATGATCAGGGATCGTTCCTGCACCTCGGGTCACATGATCTGGCCAATCTCCGTACCGCCATGCACAGGTCCTTCGCTGAGGCATCTTTCAAGGTCAGCTCCACAAGGGCGCTGCCTACGATCACCCCGTCCACCCCCGCATCCAAGGCCATGAGGACCTGTTCCGGTGTGGATATGCCGAATCCGGCAGCCAGTGGCACGTGCCTGTTCACCGCTCGGGACCGTTCCACCATCTGTCGGAGGGTGCCGGCGATGGCCGTCCCCCCACCCGTCACCCCGGTCCGAGTGACCAGATAGAGGAAGCCGGAGGTGGCCTCCATCAATGCTTCGTGGCGGTCGTCCGGGGTCAGCGGAGTGCTCAATTGCACCAGGTCCAGTCCCTCTTCCGCGCAGATCAGGCGTAACGAACCCCCCTCGTGCATCGGGAGGTCCGGAACGATCAACCCGTCCACCCCCGCCCGTTTGCACATCTGTGCGAACCGCCTCTCGCCCATACGGAAGATGGGGTTGTAGTAGCCCATGAGCACCAGGGGCTTGACGGTCCTCTTGCGCAGTTCCTGTACCATGTCCAGCACCATCGGCGGGGTCACACCGTTCTGCAGGGCCAGCACCCCCGCCTCCTGTATCACCGGACCGTCGGCCACCGGGTCCGAGAAGGGTATCCCGATCTCCAGCACGTCCGCGCCTCCCTCCAGGCAGGCCAAGGCAGTGTCAAGGAACGATCCCGGGGAAGGCACCCCTGCCATCAGGTAGCAGATGAGGGCCATCCTTCCCTCCCTCCTCAATTCATTGAACGTCCCTTCCAAGCGGCTCATTGCACCACCCCCAGGTCGAATACGGTCTCCAGGTCCTTGTCCCCCCGGCCGGAGACGGTTATGACCACTATCCGGTCCTCGGACATTTTGGACGCCTCCATCATGCCGGCGTTCACGGCATGCGCGCTCTCCAGGGCTGGGATGATCCCCTCCACCCGGGATAAGGTGACGAAGGCCTCCAGGGCCTGTTGGTCGGTGATCCCCACGTACTCGGCCCGTTTCAGGTCCTTCAGGTAACTGTGCTCCGGTCCCACCCCCGGATAGTCCAGGCCCGGTGCCAGGCTGTGCGCCTCCTGGATCATTCCATACTGGTCCTGCAGAAGGTACGATTTGCAGCCCTGCAGCACCCCCACCTCGCCGACCGAAAGGGAGGCGGAATGATGCCCGGTGTGCAAACCCTCCCCGGCGGCCTCCGCCCCAAGGAGCCTCACGCCCGGGTCATCGATGAAGGGGTGGAAGGTGCCGATGGCGTTGCTCCCACCGCCCACGCAGGCCACCAGCAGGTCCGGCAGGCGGCCTTCGGCCTCCTGCAGCTGCTGGCGTATCTCTCGCCCGATGACGCTCTGGAAATCCCGCACCATGGTGGGGTAGGGGTGGGGTCCGGCCACCGTGCCCAATAGGTAGTAGGTGTGCTCCACGCTGCCAGCCCAGTCCCGCAGCGCTTCGTTGATGGCGTCCTTGAGCAGGCGGGAGCCGGAGGTCACCTCGTGCACCTGCGCCCCCATCAGCTTCATGCGGAAGACGTTCATGCGCTGCCTGGTCATGTCCTTCTGCCCCATGTATATCTCGGCCTTGAGCCCCAGCACAGCCGCGGCCATGGCGGTGGCCGTGCCGTGCTGCCCGGCGCCCGTCTCCGCGATCAGCCGTTCCTTGCCCATGCGCCGGGCCAGCAGGGCCTGGCCCATGACGTTGTTGAACTTGTGTGCCCCGCCGTGACAGAGGTCCTCCCGCTTCAAGTATATCTTGGCCCCTCCGCACCTCTCGGTCAGCCGCCGGGCGAAAAAGAGAGGGGTCTCCCGGCCCCCGTAATGCCGGTTATATCCTTCCAGCTCCTGCCGGAAGGCGGGGTCCTCCCGGGCGTCAAGGTATTCCCTCTCCAGCTCCTGCAGGGCG
>CAZXTA010000104.1:0-6321 GCA_964642865.1 uncultured Methanomassiliicoccus sp.
GGAAAGAGGATCGTCATAAACTGAGGGTCCCTGGCCTCCACCTTTTCTTTAACAGATGTTATATAGAAGTTATAGCGAATTAAGGTCGTGCAGCGTGATGAGCTCATAAGGTCGGTGCGGGAGCTTCTGCTCCGTTCGGGGTTCAAGGCCTCCTTGCCCCTGAGGCTGAGGAGCATCGCCTTTGATATCGTGGCCCGGAGGGACCAGAGCTTGCTGCTCGTGAAGGTTCTGACCAACATAGACGCCTTCTCCAAGGATAATGCCGAGGAGCTGAAGGTTTTGGCCGAAGCGTTGGGCGGATCGGTGATGCTGGTGGGGGAACGCTCCGGGTCCGGGGACCTGGAGCAGGGCATTGTCTACTCTCGCTTCGACATACCGATCATCACCCTGCCCACCATGAAGGACCTGCTGGTGGACGACGAGCCGCCCTTCATCTTCGCCGCCCCTGGCGGTCTGTACGTACGAATGGACAGCGATCTGTTGCACCACCTGCGTGAGGAGCGCAGCGTGAGCCTGGGCACCCTGGCCGAGGTGGCTGGAGTATCGCGGCGCACCATACAGATGTACGAGGCCGGGATGGGAGCCATGATCGACGCCGCGCTGCGACTGGAGGAGTACCTGGGCAAGCAGATCGTGGTGCCTGTGGACCCGCTGGGCTACAAGCCCCCGGCGCATGAAAGCAAGCCCTTGGATATGGAGAGGTGCGACGAGTTCAGCAAGAACATCTACACCATGCTCTTGCAGCTGGGATTGCTGGTCAAGCCCACCGAGAAGTGCCCCTTCGAGGCCCTCACGGTGGACAAGGAGCTGCTGATACTCACTGGCCTGGGCAAGGACGAGGTGCACCTGGTCAACAAGGCCAAGATGGTCTCCGATCTCTCGCGCATCACCGGCAAGGAATCGGTTATATTCATCGAGCGTTTACGCACCAGGCAAAGCATCGAGGGCACGGCGCTCATCGGACGCGACGAATTGAAGAAGATCCATGAATCGGAGCGCCTGCGCAAGATGGTCAACGTCCGGGGCGAAGTGGATGCAAGAGATTGAGGTCAACGGTTCGAAGGTCCTCGTTCTACCGGTGATAAAGGGCCTGGTGAGCGAGGGGGAGAAGGTTCGAAACGCCATCACCGACGTTAAGCCGTCGGCTGTAGGCATATCTATATCCAAAGAGGAGCTGGAAGGCCTTCATGCATATCAGGGCGAGGAGATCGAGCTCAGCGAGCTGGAAGAGGCATACCGGCTGGGCCTAGAAGAGTTTGGAGAGGTGCAGCTTCCTCCTCCCTGTTACCTGGAGACGGTGAAGGTCTGCGTCGAGCTTGGCATCCCTCTGATACCCATCGACATGAACGAGGACCTGTTCTCGGACCGGTACTGCGAGCTCATCGGCGGCATGGAGCTGGTCAAGGAATCGTTCTTCACACATCGCCTAGCGAAGAAAAGGTTCGATATGGAGTGCGCTGCGTCCTTCGTCCTGGATTATGATCGTAAGGTGAACGGGGGCAGGGGTATCAGGTCCTTGAACCAGGAGCGGGAGCACCACATGGCCGAAACCGCAAGAGACCTGGGTCATCGATATGACCATATCTTGTTGGTCGTCGAATTGGAAAGATGCTCTGGATTGATCAAAGAAATAAAAATGGATTAAGAGGTTTGAACCGTTCTCAATCTTCTTCCAGTTTACCCATTCCGATATCGACTATACTGTAGGGGTCTATCTTACCGGAGCTGGACCCCGCCTCATAGCGATGATCGATCAGAATGATCTGCCATAGGTCGTTGAGAAGGTTTCTGAATAATACGACATAACCTTCGTCTGTGCCCACCACGAAATCGAGATATCCGTTCCCCTCCACATCCCCGATGCAAACGCTGGTAACCGTTCCGGTCGCACTAGCGAAGTTGGCAGATAGAGTGGCCTGAGCGAACACGAAGGAACCGGAAGAGGATTGGTCCAACACGTATGCGTTGCTCGCCGTCAATATCAATATGTCATTGAAACCGTTCTTCGGTCCGATGACATATCCTATCCCCAGATCCTTAGCGTTCAGGATCCCGGTGGCCCTGGGGGTTGCCAGGTCCGAGTACATGCCGGGTGCTACGTACGAGTAGTGTGCGATCCAGAGCCTCCCTCCACTATCGATTAATACCACCTCATTGCGATACTTTGTTTGCACATCAGAGGAACCGGGATCGAGATTGTAAACCGCCAGTCCGGAGATCGCCGTGATCGTGCTGGTGGTAGTGCTCACTGCATGGATGCTCACCTTGTCGAGGTAAACACTGTTCGATATCTGATCATACCCACTGGAAGCCACAGATACTATTTTTATGTATATTGGCCCGGTATAATCGATGTATTCCGTTGGCATCTGGAACATGAAATTACCATCGACCAGACCGTTGATTATCGTCGCTGGAGTATACGTTCCTGCGAGAAGTTTGGCCACCGATACGGCGAATGATTGATCCACCGCTGAGGAGTGCGCGTTTATATTCAGGGTATAGGTGGTGGTGGTTCCGGCAGAGTAGTCGGTGAGAGCGGAATGCAGTATGTGCGTCAAACTGTTCGAGCCGTTCGTCATCGTAACCCGAAGACTCCAGGAATCGAAATACACGTTTTTATTCGAGCTGCCGATATTGATGTAGAACCCCAGACCATTCACTGTGTTGATGCTGGTCAGACCATTGGCCACTGGGTCAATATATAGCGATTTAGTGGTCAAGGTCGTGCTTGCGGTGACAGGTATACCTGTTGGGTTACCTTGCCTATAGATGTACTGCGTGGTGAAAGCATTTTCGGTATAATAGGTGTAGTCAAAGTGGATGGATGTCACCGTGCCAGACTGGTTCACTATACTTGGGGGCAGGGCCCATAGCGTCACGCCAATCATATTGTTGGTCTTATCTAACATCACATAGTTGTTGTCATTTGTTTGCAGCACCGATATTTGAGTGCTGGTTATGATATTCGGAGATGTCTGAGTATCCCACCATTCGTATGGGATATTGGAACCAGTTTGGTTTGCCGGAACCTCCTTGATCTGCTCGTATATGCTATCGTCAAGGTTGAGGTTGGTGTAGGTGCCCGTTACCGTTCCTGTCACTGGCGTCTCTCCTGTGATGGTGAAGTCCCTCTGATCGGTAATTATTTGTCCATCATACTTGTAATAATTCCAGGTCAGGCCTACACCGTCTGCGTTCTTGTAGACGTCTATGCCGCCAGAAGCCCTTCCGACCAGCACGTCCAGAGACCGGTTGGCTACGTTCGTGGGTCGATCGTTGTCCAGATCGGCCATGACCAGCTTGGTCACCGCTGCCCCTGTCACCGATAGGTCGGTAGCGGTCCAAACTCCGTCATTGCGGAATACGGTCACCTTTCCGTTGCTAAATCCGACCACGACATCCTGGTCATTGTCGAAGTCAATGTTACCTAACGCCAATGCCACGGGGGTCCCGGTCAATGTGGCCATTCGCACGATGGTCCATTTTCCATCGTTCAGGTAAAGGTTCAATTGCAGATCTCCCTCACCGTTCACTATAGCCACGATGTCGTTCTTCCTATCCCCGTTCATATCTGCGGTCTCAACGAACAGACCGATCGCACCCCTGTTTCGGTCTGGATATCCCTGAATTATCTCTCCCGGGGACCACAGGTTGTCGTTCTCGTAATAGACCATGGTGTCCTTTGAGGTATGAGGCGCAGATTTATCAAATTCAATTGCTGCTACTATGTCCATCTTGAATCTGGGAGCTTCGATCTTAATCCTCTCGACCAATGAATAGCTCTCGGACAGGGTCGTTGCGGAATCGTAGGTCTTGAAGATATCATACGACAAGAGATAGGTGTTCGTTCCTCCCAACCATGGGTCTTGATTGGCCTTCTTTAGGTCCACCTTGAAATAATAAACGTTGGCGGATTGACCGACATACTCGGCCGGATTCAACGGGGTGGTTGGCGGGTCAGTTGGCAGGCTGGGTATTCTCTTTATCTGCTGGTTCCCGAAGAAATCGCTGATGATGACGTCCCCGCCGTACTGCAACCAGGGATATTGATACTGAGTGGTCACGGTGAAATAGATGATGTCCGTGGCCTCGAATGGCTGGGATTCGGTGTACGGCTGGGAGAAGCCGTTGTCATAGAAGATTTGGACATCCGGATACACAAGTCCACCGACGCTGATCTGGCCGATGGCGAAGAACACGTTGTTGGGAATCCAGCTGTCCTTTAGTTGTATCTGCAGAAGATAATTGCCGAAATAACCGGTGGTGTCAATGGTGGTCGTGAATATATAATAGCCAGAATAGAAATCGTAATAATCAAGCTCCAGGGTATCGACCACGAACTTGTCCCCGGCCTGCATCACATAGGTGATATTCTCAGTGTCTAGGTTCACAAGGTATTTGCTGACCACTACTAGTTCCACATCGTCACCAGCGTCGAACGCGGTCCTGGGAGTGGCATCGAACTCATTCTCGTCCCAATCCTCGGTCAGGAATATATTAAAGCCCTGCAGGCCACTGTAATCTATGTTCTGAGGAGGTACCCCGGTGCCTCCGCCAGAATTATTATTGCTGGCCTTCTCATAGACTACGACCGACATGAGCGCCCTGGTCGTATGGCCACCAAGATCGCTAGCTGTGATGATCACGGTCGTCCCCGCCTCATGAATTTGAGTGGGGGTGAGGGTGGTAGAGAACATGTTCCCGCCATCATAGGTCAGAGGGACGTTGTTCTGCCCGTTAAGGTACGAAGCGTCCAGGTGGGCACTACTATAGTTCAGGTCGTCGTTGGGGTCGATTATAGTGATATGGAAGGTAAGAGGCTTATTCTGTGTTCCGACCATGGGCACGGTCCAACGGTTCCCGATGATTGGAGGCAGCGGTGTGTTGGTCATACCGCCAATAAGGTTGGCCTGCCACACGATGGAATTGGTGTTCTTGTCGACGATAAGCATCGATAGGGCATCTAGGTTGCCAGAGTAACCCTGATCGTACATCCATACGTCTCCGGTCTCCCATTTATCATCGGCTATTCCGCCACTGGTGACGTACAATTCATCATTATATGCACCGTTGACGAAGATGTATATTCCAGTGCTCCAATTATTCAAAGTCTGTCCGCCTTTATGAGTGATGGAGATTAGAACGCTGTCGCTGTCGGTAGTAATGCTTGCTTCCATATCCGCAAAGGTGGCCTGCGCGGGCGTCGGTATCGTGGTAACGAAGTAAAGCACGCTGGAGAACAAGGTGACCGTTATGGCCAGTATTAGCAAGTTGCCTATAATGTCCGAAACACCGGACCTAGATCTGTTGAACTTCCTGTTGAACTTCTTCAAGCCAATCCCAGCCTTTTCATAGCTTATGCTACTTTCTTATAGTCTACCTATGACTATTTAATCATTTGTATCCCGGATTTAAATAAAATAATTAAAACTCGATGCCCTTTCTGGCCTCTAACCCTTCATCGTAGGGGTGCTTCTCCACGGTCATGACCGTCACCAGGTCCGCCTCCTTCCTCAGTTCATCGGGAGCGTTCCTGCCGGTACAGATGACCTCCACCCCTTCAGCTCGGTTCCGTATGACCTCCAGCACATCTTCGCAGGAGAGCAGCCCGAAATACACGGTCACGTTGATCTCGTCCATGATCACCACGTCATATTCTCCACAGCTGAGTATCTCGCGGGAGAACTCGAGGGCCCGCCGAGCACAATCTATATCGTCCTGGCAGTGGCTGCCTTTGATGACCAGTTTACCCGAGCCGAACTGCCAGACCTCAACGCTCATCTTGCGCAGGCCGAGTATCTCGCCGTAGTCCTCGCCCTTCTTCATGAACTGTATCACGCAGACCCGCAGGTCGTGCCCCCAGGCTCGTAAAACCACTCCCAACGCGGCGGTGGTCTTGCCCTTGCCCTCCCCGGTGTAAACGTGCAATAGGCCCAGCCCGGTATTGTTCATGTTATCCGATACTTCATTCGGTTCCAGGCATTTATATATTGCAATCGGGAGTTGATAGGACGATGATCGAACTGGAGATCAAGGTCCCCTGTGCGGACCTGAGAGCTTTGGAAGCTCGCCTTAAGGAGATGGGCGCCGAGCACCTGGAGGACCTGGAACAGGAGGACGTGTACTTCTCCCATCCGACGCGCGATTTCGGGGGGACGGACGAGGCCCTACGGCTGCGGCGGGAGAACCAGCGCTCGCGCATAACCTATAAGGGACCGAAGCTTGACCGGGACACCAAGATGCGGGAGGAGATAGAGCTGGAGGTGGAGGACCTGGGGCGCATGTCCACGGTGCTGGAGCGGGTGGGCTTCACGCCCT
>CAZXTA010000105.1:0-6301 GCA_964642865.1 uncultured Methanomassiliicoccus sp.
CGCTCCGGGGTGATGACGCAGACATGGTCAGGGGCGAAGGACTGGCACATGAGGCACGAGTAGAAGGTGTCCACGCTCTCGTCCGTGAGCCCGGCAATCCGCTCCTCCCTCTGCTGGTAGATCTCCATGGCCTCCGGGAGCCGTCGCTCCATCTCCGCCTCGTCGGTCACCAGCGTCACCTGCACCCGGGACACGATGTTGTCGAACTCCTCCTTCAGCTTGGTGACCAGGATACGTCCCAAATGATCCAGGCGGAAACCGGCCCGGAAGGCCTTCCTGCTCAGCCGCAGCCAGTTCATGTTGCGCTGCCCGGTGTGCCACACCCCTTCGGCGAAGTTGAGATACAGATGGATGCGCCTCTCCATGACCGATTCGAAGTCCTCCTGCATGCGCTTGCCGAAGACGTCCACCAGTATGGCCAGGGGTAATTGCGAGCCCTCGGGCATGTGGTCCACGTCGGGGCCTATGAGACGGACCTGTCCGTCCCGCACCCGGTCCTCTGCCCTCATGCGCAGCAGCTCGAAGGAGGGGGTGCGCCCCCCGCCTGCCTCCAGGTAGGTGTCAGGACGCCGAACGGTCTCGCCCTCGAAGGCCGGACCAAAGGGCACTGGAATGTCCACCACGGTGACCGCTATGCGGATGTCCCTGGATTCCAGCCCGCCCTGCAGCATGTCCACTGGCTCCTTGTGAAAGAGCAGGTCCGGGACCCCTTCCACATATTGATCGGTGATGATTGGCACGTGATGGTTCAGTGCTGCCAGGGCCAGGGCGGCCCGCGCCCCGTCCAGAGGACCGTAGTGCAGCACGAAGGTCTTTGGGCGCTTGGCCAGATAGGCAGACAACCGCTCCGCGTCCCCCTTCTGCACTCCACCGAACGAAAGCGCCGCCCTGGTCACGAAGTCCAGGGCATGCACCAGCTGGGTGAAGTTCCCCAGGGGGTAGAGCATCATGCCCAGTCCCATCTGCACCTCGTTCTCCTGCAACACCTGCACCACCTCGTCCGCGGCCATGATCAGCATGCCTGTGGCCTGCAGCTCTCGGACGGTGGTCACCAGCTGCTTACGGTCCCGGGGAATGCCCATGAGCACCGCGGCCCCCGGGATGGTGTCGTCCACGAAGGCCAGGCCAAGCTCTCTCAGCACCTTGTCCGGGACGAAACCGACGGTGGCGGTGCCGGCGTGCGGATCGCCATCCAGATAGCGCAGCGCCTCCAGGGCCTCGGCGGCGATCAAGGCCGAGCGCCCAGCCTGCAGAGCCTCCGGCAGACCCATCTCTTCGGGCAACCGGGAGTGCCGGACCACCACGTCCAGCAACTCTCCGGCCCGTGTCACCTCCGTCCCGTCCCAGCCCAATATGCAGGGCAGGGAATAGGCGGTCTCGGGGTACTCGACCGGGGCGTTCCCCCTGCGCCGGAGGACCGACATCAGAGCAACCCTGGCCAGGGTCAGCAGCAGTTCCGCGCCCATGAATCCCAGCTCTATGACCTTGGCGTTGCTGACATGTACCGGGGAGGGTGGGTCATAGCGGTGCGGCAGGCCGCTCATCCATCTCCGTCGCTCGATCTCCATGGCCATTCCCACATCATCATCGACGAGGGAACCGCCGAACAGGTCCCGGCAGGTGTTGGTCAGGAACTCCCTGGCCAGGGGGTCCAGGGATGCCGTGTCGAAAATCACCGGTGAACCCAGCAGGACCTGTTCCAAGGCCTCCACCACATCACCGGTCCTCACTCCCAAGGGCAACTGTCCGGAACCAACGCCCAATTCCCGGCCCAGGTCCCTCCGCAGGCGCTGGAAGGCCCCCAGGGTTACGGCGCGTTCCCCCTCTATGTAAGGCCGGCCTCCCTCCAGCCCCTCCAACCGCCATACTGGACCGGGATCGACCAGCAGCAGTCCACGGGTCACCCCCTCCACCAAGGCCTGCTTGATCCCTTCCAGTCCGCCCAGCTCTTTCGGGTGATCGCTCAATGAACTGGCACACCAGGTCAGCATAGAACAGGCCAGGGCCTCCCGCAGTCCGAGCAGCAGATCGAACGCTCCTCCCTGCGGAACGTCGTTCAGGGGGGAAAGCAGCCCTGCCTGCTCCCAGCCCCGTCTCTCCTTCAAGGCCATAGGCTCCTCCCTCATGGCCTTGGCCAGGTCCCGGTCGATCAGGTCCAGGCATCCGCCCAGGTCCGCGGCCCAGAGGTCATCCGGACTCAGGAGATGCACCACCCGGCGTAGGAGCTCTCCCATCGCCCCTTCCGTTTCCAGCTCTTCCAGGGATGTCAGGTACAGCCTGCGCTCCGCTCTCGCTCTCATGAGCAACTCTCTCACCGTCAACGTTCCAGATGCTGCAGGGGTCTGGGACAAAGTACCTCTACTCCTCTGATGTAGGTCCATCGAGTTCAAGGCGATATAAATTTGTAGTAACGGGGGCTGGTATGACGATATGAAGCATGCCGTTCGATGCCCTTATTAAAGATGCCTTTCATATTATTTAGTGGAGGATAAGGGAATGAGCTTCAAGAACCAGAACACCTACGAGGTCATGATCGAGGAAGGAGAGGAGGCCGCGTTCCACAGTCGCTTCGACCGGGCGGTGGAGCGATTCGCTCAGTCCTTGGAGGGGATCACCAGGTACGAGAGCCTGGTGGACGGAAGGGCGGTCAGCAGTGGGAAGTACTTCAAGGACACCAGTCCCATAGACACCGGACTGGTGCTGGGGGAGTTCTCCCTGGGCGGAAGCAAGGAGGCATCACTGGCCGTGAACGCCGCCTGCCGGGCCTTCCAGACCTGGTCGGTCATGGACCTGGACAAGCGCCTGGTCATCTTCCGAAAGGCGGCCGAGATCATGCGCCGGGAGCTCTTCGAGATCTCCGCCGCGATCACCTTCGACAATGGCAAGAACCGTTACGAGGCGGTGGGGGAGGTGGACGAGGCCATCGACTTCATATCATACTACACGGAGCAGATGGAGAAGCACGACGGTTTCAGGGAGAGGAAGATGCCGGCCTATCCGGACGAGGAGCCCATGAGCGTCATGCGCCCCTATGGGGTGTGGGCGGTGGTGTGTCCCTTCAACTTCCCCATCGCCATCTCCACCGGCATGCTCACCGCGGCCATCATCACCGGTAACACCACGGTGCTGAAGCCTTCCACCCCCGCCCCACTGGCGGTGCATATGCTCTACGAGGTGTACGAGCGGGCCGGGGTCCCGCCCGGGGTCATCAACCTCTTGTCCGGCACCGGCTCGGTGGCCGGGGAAGCATTGATATCCAGCGACAAGGTCGCCGGAATCGTCTTTACCGGCTCCAAGGAGGTGGGATATCGGTTGCTGTCGTCCTCCCTGCGTCGACATCCCATCCCGGTCATAACCGAACTGGGGGGCAAGAACCCGGCCATCGTGACCGACAAGGCCGACCTGGCCAGGGCGGTGGGTGGGGTCGCTTCCTCCGTCTTCGGCTTCAGCGGACAGAAGTGTAGCGCATGCTCCCGCGCCTACGTTCACGATCTGGTCTACGATGATTTCATGGTGGCGCTGATGAAGTACACCTCCCGTCTGAAAGTGGGGGACCCCCGGGAGAAGGATACCTTCATAGGGCCGGTCATCCACCAGAAGGCGGTGGAGGACTACATATCCTACGTAGAAATGGCCAGAAAGGACGGGATCGTGCATCTTGGCGGCGAGAGGGTCGGGGGAGAGCTGTCCCGGGGTCATTATGTCATGCCCACCGTCATTGGAAGCCTGCCAGAGGAGCATTTCCTCATCAAGAACGAGCTGTTCCTGCCCATCCTGTGCGTGCAGCGCTTCACCGATCTGAAGGACGCGGTGCGCCGGTGCAACGACGTGGACTACGGTCTCACATCGGGGATATATTCCCGGGACCCGGACGAGGTGAAGTACTTCTTCGAGAACATCGAGGCCGGGGTCAGCTACGCCAACCGCGGACGGGGGGCCACCACCGGGGCCATGGTGGGAGCGCAGCCCTTCGGGGGCTGGAAGGGCAGCGGATCGACCGGTCTGGGGAGCGGCACGGACATGTATCTGACCCAGTACATGCGGCAGCAGAGCCGGACCACGGTGCGCTGATCAGCGACTTGCTGCGGCCAGCACCCTTTCCCCGCCGTTGCTGATGAACAGCATCCCGCCCTTGCTGAAGACCTGGAACGGATCGGAAAGGCACTCGACAAGGCACGATCTGCCATGACCGCCCAGGGCCTTTATGGTGCGCGTCAGCTGTTCGAACATGGAGTTGGGATTGCCGGCCCTCTCCATGTAGAAATCGGCGCCGTTCTGCACCGCGTCGATGGCCAGCCCCTCCCGACCATTCCCGGTCAGGAGGACGAAGGGCACCTGCTGGTGCAGAGACCGCAATGCTCTCAGGAACTGCAGTCCATCCATTCCCGGCAGGGTGTGGTCCGAGACGATGACCTGGTAATCCCCTTGGGACACCATCTCCAAGGCCTTGGCCGGGGATGATACGTAATCCGCTTGCATGCCGCCGTCCTTTTGCATGAACTCCCGACAGAGGTCCAAAAAGCTCGACTCATCGTTCAGGATCAGCACCTTGATCTTCTTAATACCCGATGCAACGAACATGGTTGCTCCCATCCAAAGTTAATAAAGCACATGCGAGGATATATATGAAACTGCGCCATGAATTATCAATTCAAATTACATGCATTTCAGGCGATAGGATTATTAACGCACTAGCCGGTAATTGCCCCGGGAGAACATGTCGGGACTAGAGGACATCGTGAGCAAAGAGGTCATCAGCGCGGACGCCATCATCATCGGGACGGTAGAGGGCATCAGTGTGGATACGGACAATTGGAAGGTGCCATCCATCCGCGTCAGCGTGCGCAAGGGCAACGAGGTCGCGCTCAATCTGAAGAAGAAGGCCCTAGGGGTGCAGAGAGTGCATGTGGCCACCCCGCAGGTCTCCTCGATCAGCGATACGGTCACCTTGGCGGTGAAGATGGACCAGGTCAAGGATGTGCTGCTGGAGGACAAGAAGGTGCCCATGAGCGCTGGGGACATACTCAACAAGAAGGTGGTGGCCCATGACGGCAAGCAGATCGGCTACCTGGACAACGTGTACTTCGACGCCGGGCACGAGTGGCAGATCACCAAACTAGGGATCAAACTGGAGAAGACGGCCAAACAGGCCCTTGGCCTCAAGAAGAGCATCGCCCCCTCCTCGCAGATAACCATCATGACCAGGGACGTGAAGACGGTGGGCGACATGGTCATGCTGAGCTTGGACACGAATGGCCTGAAGGAGTACATTTCCACGAAACAGGTGTCCAAGAAGTGAAGGTGCTCCGCACCTGCGCGGCCTGTGACCATCGGTCCAATAAATGCTGGCGAGGGTGAACGCCACCGGCATCCGATACGGAAGGTGCCTTCGATGTAATTTCGAGAACGGATACAGGTCCGACATGTACGTTTGGCTGCGCCGAAGGCGGGAGGGGAAGGCGTCGCGCTGAGCCCTGGGACATCGTTCCGTCAGACCGGTTCCTCGTAACTTTATGTCGGTCTACTGCGACATCAATATCTGAGAGGTTATCGTTATGGCGGCCATGAACGTGAAGGTCAAGGGCGGGCGTCGGGTGGACCAGAGCATCGAAGTGGGCGCCACCCCGGGCGGCATCAAGGTCATCGTGGAGAAAATGCCCTACGTTCACACGGTGGCACTATCGGTCACCGCCGCCGTGGGCTCTAGGGACGAGAGGAAGCACGAGAGCGGTGTCTCCCACTTCCTGGAGCACATGCTATTCCGCGGAACGAAGACCATGGACTTCCGAGAGGTGAACGAGAGGATCGAGGCCTCCGGGGGGTATCTCAACGCCTACACCACCCACGAGTTCACCTGCTATTACGGGTTCACCATCGACGAGTCGTTGAAGGTCGGGGAGGACCTGCTGTCCGACCTGTTCCTCAACCCGCGCATGGACCCCACCCTGGTGGACCTGGAGCGGAACATCATCAAGCAGGAGATCGGCGTACGCATGAACGACCCCTCCGCCCACCTGCGTACCAGGATGACCGAGGTGCTGTACAGGGGCAACCCCCTCTCCCGCTCCATATTAGGGACGCCGGAGAACCTGGACGCCTTCTCCTCCGAGTTCCTGCAGGATTACCACTCTTCCCACTACCGCCCCCCGCACGTTGTGGTATGCGCTGTGGGGAACGTGGACCTCAGCAGGGTGCTGGAATGGGCCGAAAGGTTCGATCGTGCGGAGGGACAGGCAGCACCGAAGAGGCGCCGGGCGCCCAAGCAGAACGTGGGGGTCAACTTCTTCGTCAAGGGGGCCGA
>CAZXTA010000106.1:0-6267 GCA_964642865.1 uncultured Methanomassiliicoccus sp.
GGTTTAAAAACGGTGTGCAGCCGTCTTACTTCTTTGCCTTTTTGGGCGCAGCCTTCTCCTCTGCTTCTTCCTCAACCTCTTCGCCCTCTACTTCCTCTCCTTCTTCCGTCTCTTCGTATCCCAGGAAGTCAAAGAGGTCCTCTTCCAGACCCTTTAACACTTCAATGGCCTCTTCCTGCTCGCCTTCCTCAAGAAGGTCGATGACCAGGGTGACCTGGTCTAAAAAATCCTCCAGGGTACAGTCGAGCTCCTCGATCAGATCGTTCAGGCTAACCATGTGTCTTACCTCGACCTCCAATATCCTTTGCCCATAGATAAGATATTTGTTGTTTTCCCTGCGAAGGTGGGCGGTTCGCCCACTGGTCCATTGCAGAGCACGGTCATGCCCACGCCTCGTGCACCTTGGCCTTGCACAACCAAAGGTCCATCGTACTGCCTGTGGGCCCCCTTAGCATTGGTAGGGCGTTGGATGGGACACCACAAATGGCAACGCCACCTTCTACGCCCCAACCGCTCTCTTTCTGGCCGAAAAGGGCTGACAGGGTGGCCAGATTGGCCCCCAAGGAAGTCGCATACTGGACCTGCAGGTCCGTTCCCGGCACGGATATCATTTTTGGGATGCCGATGGAGCAGAAGGAGGAGACGGTGATCCATACGTCCCTGTCGGACAGACGGTCCACGGTGGCGGTCTGGAACGGGTTGCCGAATCCGTTGATCATTGCGGGAACGACATATGCTAGCCGGTCCAGTTGACTGCCAAGTGTCCCACATCGGAGGGACAGTTCCATGCGAACGCCCACCTTGCCCGCTGACGAGTAGTCGTTCATGGACACCTCGATGAACATCCCCATCTCCACCTCCCTGCCGCGCATCTCCGCTGTCAGCCTTTGAATGAGGTGGAGCATGGTAGAGGTCAGCGTTTGGGAAAGAGATTCCATTGTGGGAGGTGAGGAGGAGAACTGAAATATCGATTCGGTGACCGCGGAGACGAAGGCCTGTTGCAACGGATCCAGGTCCAGCAAGGTGAAGGGGTCCCATCCATTGCTTCGCCCTTTGGTGCCTTCTCGGAATTCCCAGCGGTCCGCTCCATCCTGCGCCCTCTGCCAGGTACGTTCGTCGTTCCAATAATCGGTGGCAAAGGGGGTACTGTCCACCCTTCGCCCCAGGTCATCCCGCAAAACGATGCTCTCTTCGGAAGGAAATCCCTTTCCCTGATTGTCCAAAGCCTGCCCTGGGAAATAATAGATCAGCCTGCCCTTGGGCATAAGGACCGCGTCCTTCAGCGAATCCACGGCCTGGATACCGTGTGTGGTCTGGATGGACCAGCCGGCCAGGTTCACGACCTGGGAGGTTGGATTGTAGAGTTCCACCCACTCGTTCCCAGCGTCCTCCCCGGGAGGATTGAGCTCGAACTCGTTGATCAACACTGCATCCGATCGGCCGGTCAGCACCTTTACGTACACTCCCGCATCGACGCTTCCCTTCAATCCGGGCAGGGGGAGGGGGATGCTGGACAGTAACGCTCCTACGCCTGGAATGTCTGAGAGGGCAAACGATATCTGGTTGTAGCTGACCACCTCTGGCATCGCGAGTTCAATGCAGGACCCCCGTACGATGCCGCGCAGCTCTACCATGTGCTGAAAGATGTCCATGAACGGGTCGATCACCAGGTACACCGACCAATCCTTGCCGGTCATGGTGGCGTTGGTCATGAATCCGAGGTCGTTATTCATTTTGAACAGGCGGGAGGTCACCGAAATGGCGCACTCCCCTGCCCTTAGGTCCAGGATGAACGAGACAGGCGTGCCCGCTTCAGGGAAGAGCAGCTCTTTGGGATTGAGCTTGATGGTCATGCTCAGGCCGAACAAGCTCAGGCAGTAGATTTTCTCCCCCATGATCTTCGTCATCGCCTCGATTGCGCTGGACGCGAGCCCCAGGACCGCCGTGCGCACGAAGTGCTGGACCCTGACCAACAGTTCCTGCATCATTTCTGACAGGGTCTCGAGGACCTTCGTGCCCATTTCCAGAAGTCTTTTGACCGTGTTCTCCAGGGTGCGATATATTGTCTGCAACCCCGAGGAGATTGTCTCTATGCCGTTCCTCAGCGGCCGGAGGATATTGTCCAGAACCTTTGCCATGTTCTCGAAGAGCGTGTTGATGTTGAGATAATTCACTCCCGCGAGGGGCTGCCCGGTGACCACCGAGATGGTCTGGGAAAGATCGATGAGGATGACCTTCCTCATTTCCAAGGGCAACATCTGGCCTATCTCCCCTCCGGGGGATATCGTGGTATCGACCCTCCCGGTACATACCAGCCCCCACACCGATTGGAAAGAGGCCCACTTACATTTCAGAATGTCCGTGTCATGCAATTGAGGGTAACGCTCCCCGTTGCCGTCGTAGGAGCCCGGGTCATACAAGATAACCTGCATGTCCCTTTCGATATCGTTGCTTGAAGGATATTCGACCTCCACCTTCAAATATTCCCGATAAACGCGCCCTGTCTGGTCCAGCAATCTGAAATGGTCGTCCTTGGGGATGAACACCTCTGATAGGCTGCCGCGCATCATCAGACCATGGGTCATCTCACTGATGAGCGACCTCACATCGTCCGAGATAATCACCCCCAGCCCGACCAGGTGGTCCCCTGTCTCCACAATGATGTCCACCAAGAAGGACTCGGGATGTCCGGAAAGGGTGGGACGATAATCTAATCCATCTAGGAAATGGCCGGTGAGGAAGGACGCATGGCTCTCGTAGGTACTGATGATCTGGTCCATCATGGTCCAGTCCGGGTCGTTGAACATGGCTTGTTCGATGCGTATGAGGTTCTCTTCCGGGGGAAGTTGCACCTCGGAGTGGGCCGCCTGTATTTCGTCCAATATCTGTTGGGATACCGATCTGATCACCACTTCCAAGGAATGCGAACGCTCCAGGATGGTCTCGCGCTCCTCGAGGAAAACGGACTTGGTGGCCTCGGCCAATGGGTCGAGCGATGTGACGTAGCGCTCTGCCGCGGTGATGGCCGGGCGCAGCCATTCCTCCTTCCTCTCCAGTGCGTTATCGAGCACCGATCGGATCTCGTCCAAAAAGGAGAGGCCGTCGGTCGGGTCGAGGACGAGTCCCTGTGCAGGAACGAACATATTGAGAGAGATGCTCTCGGCCATAACGCCCAGGGACTGGCACATTGAATTGAGTATCTCTTTGGTACCCCGGCGATACTGCTCATGGAACTCACCCCAGCCACTCCAGGCCAGGACGTCGACGGTCGGGAAGTCCATTGCCACCAGTCCCTGGGCCGCCAGGACCACCGAATGACCGTCCCCATCGACCAGTTCGATGTCGTTCGAGGGGACTATGATGGTGTTCTCCGGACTAGCAGCGCACAGATAGCGGTAAAGGGTGTCCGGCAATCCGGCACCCTCGAACCTGTCCTCCAGCCAGTCCTTGAAATGTCCTTCTGCAAGGTCAATGCCGGTCCCTATGTCCACGATGTCGTTCAGGGTGAACACGGCCGTTTCCGCCCAGTGTTCGGCGATGTTCACCGGGTCTATCAAATGGAAATGCTCCATCCACCTCAACGCCAGCCGATCCATGGCCGCGTACAAGGTCTGGGAGAAGACCTTTCTCCAATCCAGCTCATCGTAGCCATAAAGTCCCAGGTAAATGTCCACGGGGTCGAGGGACCCACCGGCCACCAGATGTCCGCGTACGAAGTCCCAGGACTGCTGGGGGTCCATGTGCCCTGTGGACATCCCGAGGCATGGTGTGACGTTGCGGAATATGCTATATTGTAATAACATCAGACCGAGGTCCAGGGCGTTAACCACATCTCCCGGGGTGATCAGTTCGTGTACCCCTTTGCCCATCGGGGATGATGACATTCCCCAACCCTGCAGAGTACGATAGGCGGCCAGGGAATCGAGCATTCCCCTGACCATGACGTTCAGGTCGCTCAGCTCGTCGCCGATCGCGGAGTTGAAGGCCTCCATGCGGTCCTTTAAGAAAGGCCATGGGACCTTGACGCTGTCGGCGGTGGCAAAATCCCGGGTGAGGTTGCCACCTTCGGCGATGACCTTGACCTGGAAAGAGCCGGTAAGACCAACGTAGGCCGGCATGAACTGACCTTGCCAGTTTTCCTCGCCTCCCTCGTCGGACAGGGGCAGTCGCAGGAATGCGAGACGCATGCCGCTGGCGTTCACTTCGATGCGATAATTGCCCCGTGACAGAGGGTATGAATTGTTCAGGGAGGCGAACAGGCGGGAGCGGAATGAATCGATCATGCGACTCTCGTTCACCGTGCCCCCGGAACAGCAATCGAGGATTGCTTGGAAAGCGAGGTTATCCATTTCCTGCCGTGTCTCTGACGACAGCTCCTCCATTCTCTCCAACTCCCCAATGGTCAGGCCCACCTGGTCTGCCTTGTCATGTATGTCGGCCACCACCACAGCCGAGAGACTGGAGATCATTATCAGTACGACGGCTATCAGGGAAAAGGGCATCTGTCCACGGCCATCCCGGGTCAGCTTTCGGGTCGTGTCTCTGTCGGTCATCGCCCTTGTCTATGACCGATGGCATAAAAATGGCCAGAACTACAATCAGGTTACGTATGGTTCGAGCCCTTGACCATGTGCAGGAAGTTCTCCAGATGTGCGGCTATGAGCGGGTTGTCCGAGAAACCGCAGAGGTTCAGGTCCTCGGAGGCTATCATGGCGTGGGTGCCATCTGATATGACGTCGGTGGCTATCATCTCCTTGCGTCTGAAGATCTCGCTGGCCTCGGGAACCTTGACCGCGGGCTCGGTGATTATGGTGACCTTGACCCCTCGCTTGACCGCGTCCTTGAAGCGGTTGGAATGTTCGGACCGTATCTCCTGCATCTTGGGGGAGGATATCATGAAGGTCTTCTTTGATGTCTCCAGCATCTCGCCTATCTTGCTCAGCACCTTTTTCTTCCCATGGATGGTATAGACCAGTTCCGGTGTGCCCTTCTCGCTCAGCAATCCCTTGATGGTGTTCAGTTTGTTGAACACCGCATTCAGTTCACCTAAGGCCCTTGCTCGTATCTCCTCTATCGACACGGGGTGGTATATTGCCGGCCTGCCTACGACCTCTTCCACGAACTGCTTCTCCGTCAAAGACAGTAGGGCCTTGTAGGCCGAGGTCCGGGGTATCATGGCCAGCTCGGACACCTCCTCGGCGGTCCCATGACTCTTGAGGATCAGGGCCACGTAGGCCCGGGATTCGTAATTGGTCAGACCAATATTCCTAAGGGAGGAAGCGATTTGAGTGAATTCCTTCTCGATGTCGTCCATATCCAGTCTAAGAATGTCTATAATATTCATGACGCAACATGTAGCTCATATAGCTACATAAATATTATATTATCCGTTGGAAGTATGAGGACTAGGGATGCAATAATGATTGCAAAAGAGAGCTCATTGCCGAGGGGATTGCCGAAGACTACGGAATCTCTCTGCCCAGAATGCAAGAAGATCATTAAGGCCACCATAATCGAGAAGGACGGGAAGGTGGTCATGGAAAAGACCTGCCCTGAGCATGGCAGTTTCAGCGATATCGTGTGGTCCGACGTGGAACTGTACCTGAAAGCGGAGCAGTTCAGCTTCGACGGCATTGGGGTCGAGAACCCCTTCATCAAGGACGCGAAGGTATGCCCCAACGAATGCGGCCTATGCAACCTACATCTGAGCCATACTTCGCTGGCGAATCTTGATCTGACGAACCGCTGCAACATGAAGTGTCCGATATGCTTTGCCAACGCCAACGCTGCAGGCTACGTCTTCGAGCCTAGCTTCGAAGAGGTGGAGAAGATGTTGCATACACTGAGGGACGAACGACCAGTGCCTTGCCCGGCAGTACAGTTATCTGGGGGGGAGCCCACCATCTATCCTCGTTTCATTGATGTGATCAGGAAGGCAAAGGAGCTGGGCTTTGCCCAGATCCAGGTAGCGACCAACGGCATCATGTTCGCCCAGGACCTCGAGTTCTTGAGAGCCTCGACCGAGGCCGGTATGAACACCATATACCTGCAGTTCGACGGCATGAACGACGACATCTATATGGTGTCCAGGGCCAGAAAGATGCTGGATATCAAGATGAAGGTCATTGAGAACGTACGCAAGCTGGAGAAACCTCCGTCCATTGTGCTTGTGCCAGTCGTAGTCAGGGGATTGAACGATGACCAGGTCGGCCCGATATTCCGTTTTGCCCTGGAGAACTCCGATGTCATCCGGAGCATAAACTTCCA